>JBATTW010000231.1:0-1508 GCA_049670805.1 Bacteroidota bacterium | reverse complement strand
GGTTATTGTCTATGACCTCAACGGCCAGATCGTGAAAAGACTCCTGACGCGGGAGCTCCCTTCAGGGAACTACATGACCCGCTGGGACGGGGCCAACGACTCCGGCCGGGGGGTCTCGAGGGGGGTTTACCTCTACAGGGTCAGGTCTGGAGACCAGCAGGTCATCGGCAAGATGATGCTTCTCAAGTGACAGACGCGACAGGCATGACAGACGTGATTGTTACTTTTTCTTGAAGATCGCACGCCAGCCGGTCGGATGCGGGAGCAGCAGGCCGTGCCCCGGGTTGGAGAATCGGTCCACCGTGTAGAACATCTGTGGATCCGCGGCCGCAACTTCTTCGACCATCCCGCTCAGCGTTTTCCTGGAGCAGGTCGTGAACATTAACGTTCGCGGACCGTCGCGTCCTTCCCCCTTGAAGGTAGTCAGGACATGACCCCTGGTACGCAACATGTCGGCAATCTCGGTGGCGTTTGTTGACACAATCATCCGCAGAACGACCTGCCCGATGCCGAGGAACCGCTCCAGAGCTATGCCGCAGGCATTTCCCATGGCGAAGCCGCCGGCAAATGCCAGGAGCAAGATCGGGCTTTCGTGCACCCGGATGATGACGTTGGAAACCGCGATAGTCCAGAACAGAATCTCCACAAACCCGATTAGAACCGAGAGTACCAGCCTCCCGTGAACGACGGAGACGGTGCGCAATGTTCCGAGGGATACGTCCACGATGCGCAGCCCGAAGATGAAAAGAGCAAGCGCCCAGATAGGGAGGTTGTTGATTGCTTCCATGCCACGCTCCGTCTTGATTGAGAATCAGTTGCTGCAATATACAACTTGGCTCGGTTAGACTCATGGTAATCATTCTTGGAATCATCGGATCCCGTTGAAGGTAGCGTGGGAGCGTGGGATTGGTGCGATGGGGCATCCTCTCCTTTCAGCTGCTAGCGCCAACTCGCCTCTCGACCGATTGTCACGGCCGGACGATGTGGAGAGGAGAAGCACCTCGGCACGTCCCGATCGGAGAGCTTCTCTTGTGGGGTAGAATCCGGTGACGACGGGACTGTCCGGAGCGCCTCGCTCGAAGAGCTCGTTGACCACAGCGAGGGAGGCCTCCCTTCGTTTTTCGACGTAAGCGTCCCTTGTAGTGGCGATAATCTCTTCAAAGCCCCTGGCTCCTGAAGTGTCGACCAGACCCAAAAACTTAACGGAGAGGCTATAAGGGGGACGTGTTCCTCCTGACCCTTGAAAGCCTCTGTATATAGAAGTTCAGTTTCTCGAGCCTCATCGGTTCTCTCCTTCCGCGCCCATACGTCATTTGCAGCAGAGACGACCTTCGGATCATGCGGCCCGTCCCGTCTTGCAGACGAGACAGAGTGTCGCATGGGGGACCGCTTCCAGACGTTCTCGGGGGATGCGTCGTCCACAGGCCCCGCAGAGACCATATGTCCTGTCCTTGATCCTCTCCAGGGCCGCATCCATGTGCGAAAGGAGCTTCTTCTGCCGGTTGCTG
>JBATTW010000230.1:0-9754 GCA_049670805.1 Bacteroidota bacterium | reverse complement strand
GTGGCGGTTGGCTCCTTTCTTGCGGTGACGGCAGTGTTCGGTATGATTGCTCCACCCATCAACATTCCCGTGATGATCATTGGCGGTGGCGTGGACATGCCGTATATCGGCTTTGAGGGGCCTCTTCTGCTGGCGACTTTTCCGGTGGCCATGCTGACGGCTGTCTATGTCCGGGCACGCTATGTCCGGCGGGTCGACAAAGAGGCTGTGCTGGCGCGGATGCCGGCACCGGTATACAGGCGGTATGGTATGCTGTTGTTTTTGCCGATCGGGGTGGTCATCGGCCTGCTTGCCGCCATTCGCCTTCTGCCGACCTACATCCCCGATATCGGTGTGCCGCTTATATTCGCCATAGGGACCCTGGTGGCCATCCCCACGGGCCAGCGATTCAATCTCATGCGCCTTGCCCGGGAGGCAATCAGGGATGCCCTCCCCGTGATGGGGATCCTCGTGGGAGTTGGGATGTTCGTGCAGATCATGGCCCTGACCGGTGCCAGGGGATACCTTGCCGTGATTGCCCTGGAGCTCCCGCGGGCGCTTCTGTACCTGGGAATGTCTCTCATCATGCCGGCTTTCGGTTCCGCCTATGCAGCTTCGTCTGTGCTGGGGATTCCCCTCGTGTATGTATTCCTCGGGACGAACGAGGTTGTGGTTGCAGCGGCTCTCTCTCTCATTGCCGGTTTGGCGGATATGATGCCGCCACCGCTGCTCCTCTGTGTGTTTGCAGGTCAGCTGGTCGGAGAGTCCCAGCCGTTCCGGATCCTCAAGGAGAGTATCGTGCCGATGGTTGCAGCGGTGATCGTGGGGATCCTGATGATCGCCTATGCGGCGGAGATCGGTTCGTTGTTCTAATCAGAGGAGTCACTCCTGTGGTCCTTCTCCACTGGACGTACGTCGTACTTGCTGCGCTTATCGTCTATCTCGTTGTTCGTGAGCTGTTTGACCAGAAGGACTGGAGGACACAGGTCACGCTGGCGCTGGTGCTGGTCCCGTTGGTTCTCCGAATTCTCCACGTGAAATGATGACGCTCCCGGTGCAATCACATACTGTTCGTGCCCTGGCGTTGCTTGCCGCTGCGGCCCTGGTTTCGACGGTGGCAGGGTTGGAGTTTGCCGAGATGTGGGAGGCGGACCGCGTCCTTCCCGGCGACGGGGTGACACGGATGGGCCTCCTCTCGGAGTATCATGCCGGTCTTCGCGGCACGAGGTACGACGCCACGGTCTACTATCTGGATGGTGACCAGCCGGGGGGGACGGCCCTCGTGCTCGGGGGGACGCATCCCAACGAGACTGCAGGCTTCATGGCGGCGGTCGTCCTGATTGAACGGTGCGCGGTCTCCAGCGGCAGAGTGATTGTCATCCCACAGGCATGCAGCAGCGGGTTTACCTGTACGGATCCGCTGGAGGCGTATCCTCAGACTTTTCAGGTGACCTCGGCAACCGGTCTGCGCACATTCCGGTATGGGGCCAGAGCGGCAAACTGGGTGGACCAGTGGCCCGACCCCCTCGTGTTCCTCCAGTACCCTTCAGGGCAGCAGCTCTCGGGGTTTGAGACCCGGAACCTGAACAGGGCGTATCCGGGACGGCCGGGTGGCACGCTTACCGAACAGGCCGCCCATGCCATTATGGAACTCCTCAGGCGGGAGGAGGTGGATGTTGCCATTGACCTGCATGAGGCGGCTCCCGAGTTCCCCAATGTCAATGCGATCGTTACACACGAAAAAGGACAGGGCCTTGCTGCCCAGGCTGTCCTCGCCCTCGAATTTGATGATCTCCAGTATTCGCTGGAGCTCTCCCCCGAAAATTTCCGTGGTCTCAGCCACAGGGAGTGGGGTGACCGTACCGGGGCCATTCCATTCTTGATGGAGACCTCCAACCCCATCCAGGGACGGCTGCGAGGAAGGACCTCGGCGGACCTCCTTGTCACCGGCAGCGATTCACTCTATGCGCGCGCCTCCCGGTCCGGGGCTGTGAGAGTGACATACGGTGCCGGCGGTGAGCCGCTAGAACGGCGCGTCGGTCGGCACCTGGCCGGTGTTCGTGCGCTCCTGGAAGCGTACACCGACCACTCTCCGGGACAGCCGATCATTCTGGCGAATGTTCCGGGCTATGACGAAATGCTCGCGCGAGGTCTGGGGTCATTCTTGCGCTGAGACCGTATTGAAAAGACACGCTCAGAATAAGAGGAGAAGGTCTATGAAACAGATAGTTCGGCTGGGTTTCCTTGCTGCGTCGTTGTGCTGTTGCGCATCGTTGACCGCGGCGGAAGACGACGTCGCGCTGGAAGAGCCCGTGCTCATAACCTCTGCCGGCCAGAGTGCCGATGTCTCCATGGCCGAATTGCTATGCAAGAAGGCGGGTGTCAAGGCAACCGTTCTTCCCATGGCCGGAGCGGGCGACCTGAAAGAGATCAAGACATTGATCGTTGTGGCAGGATTTAGCTCCAAAGGGCTTGGTGCTGCGGGAGTGAGCAGGGAGGAGGAGATGGAGCGCGTCGAGGAGATCATCCGTGCAGCGGACAAGAAGAGTATTCCGATACTCATGATGCACGTCGGAGGGACGGCACGGAGAGGAGGTCAATCCGATGATTTCAACAAAGCCGCAGCGGAAGCCGCGGATTGCATGATCGTGGTGAAGAAGGGGGATGAGGATGGGCTGTTCTCGACGATTGCATCGGAGCGGAAGGTCCCGCTGTATCTGGTGGACAAAATGTCCGGGGCTGTCGCACCGCTTCAGCAGCTGTTCCCCACGACCAAAAAGGAGAAGTAAGGCATGACACCGACCAGAGTCCTGTGGTCCGGCGTGAGGGCCAGCGTCGTTGCAGTCCTGGCCAGCGGCATCATGCTGCTCTCGAGTGCCGGCCTGGCCGATCAGGGGCGATCGGCGACGGGAAAGGAAGGGATGGTTGCAGCGGCCCATCCTCTCGCCGCCCGGGCTGCGCTGGATGTTTTGCGGGGAGGTGGAAATGCGGTTGATGCGGCTGTCACTGCGGCTTTTGTTGTTGGAGTCGTGGAACCGGACGCGTCTGGGCTCGGTGGAGGTGGCGGTATGGTGATCCACCTGCAAGACAAAAGAGAATCCCACTATATCAACTACTATGTGCAGGCGTCGGAGAGGATCGATGAGCTCCGGTTCACGAGGCCGGCGGACAACCGATCCGCAAAAGCCGTTCTCGTTCCCGGGACCGTGGCAGGCCTCACCCTCGCCCTGGAGCGTTTTGGCACACTTCCCCTGGCACGAGCCCTGGAACCCGCTATCCGGTTTGCCGAGGAGGGCTTTGCGGTGGACCAAACGCTGGCCATGATCATCCTGGACAATGTCCCTCTCCTTCAAAAATATGAAACCACCGCATCCCTCTACTTACCGGACGGTTTCCCGCTTGCCGAGGGCGATACGCTTCGCCAGCCCGATCTTGGTCGGACGCTGCGCGCCATCGCGAGCCAGGGGCCGAAGGGGTTCTATGAGGGGAGAGTTGCCGGAGCGATTGTCAACGGAACGGTGGAGCGTGGCGGGGTACTTACCACGGAGGATATGCAGCGCTATGAGGCTCAGCTTGCCGAGCCCCTTGTGGGTACCTATCGGGGGTACGAGATTCTCAGCACGGCAATTCCGCAGTCGGGTGTCTCGATCATCGAAGGGTTAAACATCCTGGAGAATGTCGATCTCGCATCCGCGGGGCATTTTTCCACCTCCGGCCAGGGCTTTCATATCGTCGCGGAAATGATGCGCCGGGTCTATGCTGATCGATCAGCATTCCTGGGAGATCCCCGGTTCAATCCCATCCCCGCGCGCGGACTCTCGTCAAAAGAATACGCGGCGGAGCGGTATCGGGATATCGATCAGGATCGTGCGAACCCGCCCGAGTATCGAAAGACCAGCACAGGCAAGCCGCTGCCATACGAGGAAGATCATCTGGTGCCTGTGGAGGAGAGCGAGGGGGATGGTGGACACACGACGCATCTTACGGTGGTGGACGGCGAAGGGAATGCCGTATCGCTCACCCAGACACTAGGCACGTTCTTCGGATCGGGGCTGACCGTTGAAGGGGTATTGCTGAACTGCGGGATGACCAATTTCTCCACCCGGTATGAGGTGAACCTGCCGGAAGCCCGTAAACAACCACGGAGCTCGATTGCTCCAACCATCCTCCTGAAAGACGGCAAGGTCTTTGCGACCGTCGGATCGCCGGGCGCCACGAGAATCGTGGCCACGGTTCTGGAGATTATCGTGAACCTCGTTGATTTCTCCATGGGGGCGGTGGAAGCCAATGATGCCCCTCGTTTCCTCTGTCAGAAGAATGATGATGTCATCTCTCTGGAAGGCCGCGTAAGTCTGGAAGCGCAGGAGGAGCTTCGCCGTAGAGGGCACACGCTGCAGGTCTATGGCGACTACGATCTCTTCTTCGGCGGCGCACAGATTATCGTGGTAGATCATGCCACCGGCACGCTCCACGGATCAGCCGATCCGCGAAGGGGGGGAGTGGCTGCCGGGTATTGACCGTCACGCAGCAGCTGACAATGTCCATTCCGTTCATACTCCTCGCGCTGGTTCTGCTGTTTCTGCTTGTCGAAACCCTTTGCCTTGCCCGGGTACGCCGGGCTGTCCCCGTGCGGATCCTTGTTCTCGGCACCCGGGGCAAATCAACGGTTACTGAGTACATTGCAGCGGCGCTTCGTTCCTCCGGTCGTCGGACGCTTGCGAAGACGACAGGGACCCGGCCCACACTCATCCTGCCGGACGGGAGCCGCCGGCGCCTTCGGCGGACCGGGAGGGCACGCGTCCAGGAGCAGTTCCGTATCCTGATTCGCGCCCGCCGCATGGGTTGTGATGCACTCGTTCTGGAGTGCATGTCTGTTTCCCCCGAGCTGCAGCGCCTTGAATCCCACGTCCTGCGCCCAACGCTTGCAGTGCTGACGAACATCCTGGATGATCATCGGGAAGTATACGGAAACGATGCGACATGGCGGGTGAAGGAGTTTGTCTCCTCGTTGCCGGCGCGGACGGTGCTCATCTCAGGGGAGCGGCTCCACGCAGAGGAGGTGCGGCGTGCCGCGGCCCGACGCAACACGATGGTAACGGTTCCTGGGTCTCCCGGGAGGGATCTCCCTGCCTCCCTTTCCGTCTTTGAGTCAAATCTGCTCCTCGCGCTGACGGCGGTGGAACGATTGGGGGTTTCCGAGAGTGAAGCATCTGCAGCCATTGGAGCCCTTCCCGATACCCTGCCGTACCGGGAGCTTGCCGTTTCAGAGGACGGACCGGCACTACGACTCCTCAACGCCTTTGCCGTGAATGATGTAGAATCTGCCTCCAGGTTCCTGGTCGCATGGAAGAGCCGGCTGTCCGATTGGAATCGAACGGTCATCCTGTTCAATACACGATCAGACCGGCCCCTTCGGTCGCTTCAATTCGCGCGCTGGTGTGCCTCCCTACGGGATACGGAGAGGATCATTCTGATGGGGACACATGTCCCGCGAACGCGTCGCGAGCTCCATCGTCTGGGTGTTCCACCTCATAACGTCATTGCGTGGACCTCCGATCAGAGCGCGCGGCCCCTGGAGGCACTGCGCCCGCACGTAGCATCCGGGACGGTCGTTGTCGGCATGGGAAATGCTGCTGGAGACGGGACGCGGCTCATGGAGAAGGCGGGGATGCTATGATCGTCGAGGCGCTCTTCATCGGCCTGGTCATCGGGTTCCTCTTCTATGAGGCGACGGGCGTGTCGCCCGGGGGTGTGATTGCCCCCGGGTATTTCGCCCTGTTTGTGCTTCAACCGGAACGGATGCTCGCGACGATCGTTGTGGCCCTGCTGGTCTGGGGGGTACTGGAACTCCTCTCCTCGAGGCTCATCCTCTTCGGTAGACGCAGGCTTCTGCTGGCGTTGCTGCTTGGATTCTCCATCAAGCTGCTCATCGAGCAGTGGGTTCTCCCGGTATCGGGGCTGGCGCTGGAGCTTCAGGCCATCGGCTACATGATCCCCGGTCTCGTGGGGAACGAAATGGCACGCCAGGATCTGATCCCCACTCTTGCTGCACTGGGATCGGTGACCATTCTGGTGTATCTCATTCTTCTTCTCCTCTAGGCGGATGAGTGATGCGACCACCCCTCTCCACGCGCGGACTGCTCGTCATTCTCGGGGTCTCAGGTGCCTCGCTGTTCCTGGTGGAATACTGTCTGGTAGAAGAACGGCAGCGACCGGACGCGCAGATGATGCACGCCGCAGCAACACTCACCGAGGAGTGGTATCACTCTGTTCGGGCGCTCAAGGAGGAGCGGAGTCTCTGGAGCGCATCACGGGAGGAAGCGGGTTTCCCCTGGATGCTTGGCGAACACTACTCGCCCATCACCACCACTCTCGGATCGCGGGAGGCGAAAGAGACCGCGTCTAATCCTGCCTTCGCAGCCCTCCTGGTCCGCCTCTTTCATGATGCGGGGGTTGACTCCGGTCATGTTGTAGGTATCACCCTCTCAGGGTCGTTTCCAACCCTGGGCATTGCGACGCTGGCGGCGGTGGAGGTCGTGGGGGCCCGCGCAGTACTCGTCAGTTCGCTCGGCTCGTCATCCTACGGTGCGAATCAGCCTGAGGCCACCTGGATCGACATGGAGATGCGGCTCAGGCAAGAGTGCGGGATGCGGACAGCATCCGTGTTCGTGACTCTCGGAGCTGAGTGGGACTCAGGCGGTGGGCTCCCCGAGGGGGGGCTGGATCTTCTGCAGGAGGCTGCACGTCGGACGGGGATCGGCATGAGAATACCCGCATCGCTGGAAGAGGGAATCAGATTGAGAACCGATCTCTTCACTGCTGAGGGGATTTCCCTCCTGGTCAACATTGGCGGGGGACAGACGAGTCTGGGTACCTGCCCTCACGCCCCGGTCCTCCCCACGGGCTATCGGCAATCCCTTCCCCTCTGTTCCCACCCGGGCAGGGGAGTCATTGAACGGGTAGCTGAGCAGGGGATTCCCGCCATTCACCTTCTGAACATCCGAGAGCTGGCGGCCCGCCATGGCCTCCTGATCGGAGGGGGATTCAGAAGTGATAAGCAGGTGCGCGTCTTCACCGAGCGCTCGGTGGAGAAGGTCCCGATCGCTCTGGTTATTGGACTCCTACTGGCAATGGTCCTTATGGGAAAATTCAGGCTTCACACAACCGAGTCCACACACCCCTCCTCGAGGAGCTTGACGGGAGGGCAACCGAACTCGTAGGGCTGGTACAAGAGGGGAACCAGCATTCAGAACGGGGATTGCAGATGGTATCAGAAATCCTGATATTTGCCGAAAGTCGACCGACAGGCGACTGAGCCCTAAGCAGGCCCGGGCACTCTTCTTTGTATTTCTTCCGCTCTCAATTTCCAACACCGAGGATTTCACATGACACTCTTGGGACCAATAGACTGGATTCTCGTAGGTCTTTACTTCTGCGTCATTATGGGGCTGGCGTGGTGGGCAATCAAGAAAAGGCAGGATACCTCAACTGACTACTTTCTTGCGGGCCGCCACCTTGGATGGTTCATAGTTGGTGCGTCCATATTCGCATCGAATATCGGCTCTGAGCACCTGGTCGGCCTCGCTGGAACGGGAGCAACAGACGGCGTGGCGATGGCCCACTACGAGCTCCATGCCTGGTGCCTCCTGGTCCTGGGTTGGGTCATGGTCCCGTTCTACATGCGGTCAAAGGTCTTCACCATGCCGGAATTCCTGGAGCGTCGCTATTCCCCGACTGCCCGGACTGTCCTTTCTGTCATCTCGCTTGTTGCGTATGTGCTAACCAAGATCGCAGTCGGCATCTTTGCCGGTGGGGTGGTTTTTTCTGTCCTGCTCCCCGAGATCAACTTCCTGGGGATGGATAGCTTCTGGCTCGGCTCGATCATAGTCATCGTGGTCACGGGCGTCTACACAATCTTAGGTGGCCTGCGCGCTGTGGCATACACCGAGGCGTTGCAGACGGTGGTGCTCATTTTCGGCTCTGCTCTGGTCACATTCTTCGGACTGCAAGCATTGGGGGGCTGGTCTGAGCTCAGGGCTCTTGTGGATCCGGAGATGTTCAACCTCTGGAAACCCCTTGTGCCCGAAGGAATAGAAGGTACGTGGGCCCCCGTGAAAGAGGCGGGCCGCATGGCCTGGTACTTCAACGACAACTATCCCTGGGTTGGGATGCTCTTCTGTGCGCCGATCCTGGGCCTCTGGTACTGGTGCACGGACCAGTACATCGTGCAGCGTGCTCTTGGTGCCCCCAATGAGACCGAGGCACGGCGCGGATCCATCGCAGCAGCCTTCTTGAAACTCACTCCCGTTTTCATCTTCATCATCCCTGGCATTATCTGCTTCGCCCTCGCGAGCAGCGGCATCAACCCGGAGCTTCAGCGGCAGCTGATTGGGCCGGATGGCGAGATTATCCGGGACAGAGCGCAGAGTGCCTTTCCCCTCCTGGTTGCCCACATACTTCCGGTCGGCGTCCGCGGGATCGTCGTGGCAGGATTGCTGGCTGCCTTGATGAGCTCGCTGGCAGGTGTCTTCAACGCCTCATCAACACTCTTCACAATGGACTTCTATCAGCGGCTGCGCCCCGGGGTCAGCCAGCACCGGCTGGTCTGGATCGGACGGGTCGCGACGGCGGTTATGGTCATGATCGGTCTGGCATGGATTCCCGTGATAAAGGGGGGCAAGGGGCTCTACGACTATCTTCAGGGTGTACAGGCATATCTCGGTCCCCCCATCTTTGTGGTCTTCTTCTTCGGTGTCTTCTTCAAGCGTCTGAACGCAAAGGGTGCACTCGCCGCGCTGGTCACCGGTTTCGTGATGGGTCTCTTCAGACTGGTCATCGATACCCTGGTTAAAATGGTCCCCGGATTCACATATGAGCACGGCTCCTTCTTCTGGATCATCAACAACGTTTTCTTCCAGTACTACAGTCTCCTTATCTTCCTGGTTTCGGCGACGGTGATGGTCCTAGTGAGCTACATGTCGGAGAAACCATCCTACGAGAAGATCAGCGGCCTGACATTCGGAACACTCACGGACACCGACAAGAAAGAATCCAGATCCAGCTGGACATGGGCTGATGTTGGCGGGTCGGCCCTTGTCCTCCTGCTGATCCTTGCCGCGTACCTGACGTTTACAGGGTGAGTCTCTCTACAGACTCCACCAGTAGGTGAGCTTAATCATGAAGATGTTGTCGGGATGGGTGTTCATCATCTCACGGAGAGACCGGTCCACCTGAAACTGCGCGTTTGTGTTGGACTCCCCCCGTGACTGTGTCCAGACGAGGTAGAGGACCGAGCCGGGGAGATATTCCCACCTGAGGACCGCGTTACCCCGCAGCGAGACGACATGGTAGTCGGGATCCGAGAACGAAAAGGTCTCCGCAGGTCCCGGCCCGTCCGGATCTACCACATACTCCCCGCCCTGATATTCGATTGTTGACTCTCCGGTCCCATAAACGTTGAAGTCGAATGTGCGGGGCTGGGCGAGCTCCTTGAACTCTGAAAAATCCCCGGTAGAGATGAGTGGCTGCAAAAAGACCTGCAGACTCAGCTTGGGTGTGAACGTCCAGTTGATCCTGATGTTCGCCGAAAGAGTTTTCTGGTCCATCTTGCCAAATACATATCGGCTGCCATAGGTATGCGTCGCGGTCGGGTCCTCCCAGACTCCTATCCACTGGGCGTACTCACGGGCGACCTCCAACTCCGGGCCTAACCTCATGTTGATGTTGGATGATGGCTTCCATTCTAGCTGTGTCCCCCCACAAACCCCCCTTGTCC
>JBATTW010000229.1:0-5173 GCA_049670805.1 Bacteroidota bacterium | reverse complement strand
GTGTTGAGGACGTACTCTGTCGATGCTCGTCCCGTACCCCGAGAGGGAGATGCGTGGCAGTTCGAGGTGAGGAGCAACATCCGGGATGTCGTTCATCTTCGCTTCGAAGGTATCATGACGATCCCGGATGAAGACGGTGTGGTGCTGCTGGATGAAGTCACAGGAGCATCGCTCGATCTCCGGGATGTACAGGAATATTCTTTTGCAATCACGAATGAAGAGATCGCGAGGCCGTTGAGGATCCTTGTGGGAACTCAAGAATACGTGAGGTCGGAACTTGAGAAGGCTGGATCCCATCCCGTTGGATTCGGGCTATCGCAGAACTTCCCGAACCCGTTCAATCCACTGACGACCATAGGGTATAGCCTGCCGGCACCAAGCCGTGTGAGGCTAACGTTGTATGACCTGGTGGGCCGGGAGGTAGCGACTCTGGTTGACGGGATTCAGCTTGGGGGCCGTCGGTCTGTGGTGTTAGATGGGTCCGACCTGGCGAGCGGTGTGTACTACTACCGCCTGCAAGCCACGGCCCTCGAGGGTGGTGCGGGATCGTATTCGCAGACACGTAAGCTGCTACTCCTAAGATAGAGCCAAACAATGGAAGTCTCCACGTCATGAGATCCATGACAGGCCGGATAGTATCTCACTACAGGATTGCTGAAAAGCTCGGCGGAGGCGGGATGGGTGTGGTGTACCGGGCTGAAGACACACGCTTGAAACGGGCAGTTGCCCTCAAGTTCCTCCTCGGGGGTGGCAGCTTTGATCCTGAGATGAAGCTCCGATTTACCCGGGAAGCACAGGCAGCTTCTGCTCTGCAACATGCCAATATCTGCACGATACACGACATCGATGAGACAGATGACGGGCAGGTGTTCATAAGCATGGACTACTATGAAGGGGAGACACTCAAGGGCAGGCTCAGCCGTGGAGCAATGGAGATTTCAGAGGCTTTGGAGATTGGAGTTCAGATTGCCAGCGGTCTCGCGAGAGCGCATGAAGCCGGCATTGTTCATCGCGACATCAAGCCGGCAAACATCATGATTACGGTTCGAGGAGAAGTACGGATTGTTGACTTCGGGCTCGCCAAACTTGCAGATCGATCCAAAATTACGAAGACGGGGAGTACACTGGGGACAATTGCCTATATGTCTCCGGAGCAGGCTCACGGAGAAGAGGTCAGTTTCGCAACAGATGTTTGGTCCCTTGGCGTGTTACTCTACGAGATGTTGGCGGGTGAACGGCCTTTCAAAGGCGATCAGCCGTCTACAGTTTACTATCAGATTCTCCAAGAGACTCCAAAACCGCTAAGAGCAGTCAGGCCGGAAATTCCTCAAGCATTCCAAGATCTCGTCAGCAAAGCAATCGAGAAGAACCCGGCAGCCCGTTTCTCCTCAGCCGGCGGGATGCTGGATGCTCTCCAGGCTCTCCGTTCTGTCTCTACTATTGAGGAGACCCAGGAATGCCTTCCCCGGTCATCCCCCGGTGTCGGAGACTCCATAGATGGCTATCGCATAGCAGCCGTGGCCGGACGGGGTGGGATGGGAATCGTGTACAAGGCCCTGGACACGGGCCTCGATCGAATAGTAGCTCTAAAGGTAATGGAAGAGCAGTTCGTGGCGGATCCGGCGCTACTGGATCGGTTCAGGTCAGAGGCAAAGGCGCTGGCCAAGTTGGATGATCCAAACATCGTAAGGGTGTACGCACTCCGTGAAACTGCATTCGGTTTCTGCCTCGTTATGGAGTTCGTTGAAGGGGAAACCCTACGGGAAAGAATTCGGAGGGTGGGACCCCTTCCCCTGAGGGAAGTTGTTCAGATATTCTCACAGATCCTTCGTGGACTCGATCATGCACACAAAGAAGGTGTCATTCATCGGGATTTGAAGCCGAGCAACGTCATGATATCGGAGTCGGGCAATGTGAAGATCACTGATTTCGGTCTGGCCAAAATACGACGTCCTGGTGATCCGAAGAAGACCGTTGGGGTAGCAGGGACACCGTACTATATGTCGCCCGAACAAATCACAGGGCTGGGGAACGTTGACGCGCGGGGTGATATCTTCTCACTCGGAATGTCGCTTTATGAATCAGCTGCGGGCAGGCTTCCATTCTCGCCGGAGGATTCAGAATTTGCAGTGCAAATGATGATTGTCGAAGGCAGAGTTCCTCCCGTGGAAAGTATCAACCCGAACCTTTCGAAGGACCTGGTAAAGATTGTTTCGACCGCCACCAAGACGGACCCGGCAGAGCGGTTCCACAGTGCACAGGAGATGCGGCGACAATTGGAAAGAATTCCTCTTCCTGACCGGGTGGGGCCAGATAAAGCCACCCATCGACGGTCGCCAGGAAGACAGAGGATTCGTGCTCGACGGTGGCTGATACCCAGTCTTGCGGTTGTGCTAGCTCTGGCAGTAATCGGGATCGTTCTTGGGGATCTGCTGACTCGCACCGAGACAGCTATCAACGTGAACAGCATTCCGCCGGGGGCTACAGTACATCTCAATGGTGATTCGATCGGCCAGACCCCGCTCGAACGCCAGGCCGTCGAACCCGGGAGAGTTTCCGTCCGGGTGGCCCGTGGTGGGCTTGTCCCGAAAGACACAACATTTGTGATTGAGGATGGACAACTTCTTGCAATTGATTTCTCTCTCGAGAAGAGAATTCCCCCTGCGGCACATATTAGCATTTCTTCCTTACCAGACACAGCGGAAGTCTATGTTGATGAACAACTTGAGGGGCAGACACCACTGACAAAGCGTAGGCTGACTCCGGGCGAGCATAGCATTCGGGTTGAGAAAGCGGGATATGTAGCGCAAGATACTCTCGTCAGTGCAGAAGATGACCGGGAAATGAACCTATTCTTCAATCTTGTTCTAGTGGAACAGCCACCCACTATGGGGACGGCTTCAATTACTGTGGTCCCATACGGTGCCCGAGTCACGATCGGCGGGACGTGGATTCGAACCGAGGATCTGAAGACCGTTAACCTCTCCCCAGGGAAACACAGAGTGAATGTCTCACAGTCTGGATACCAGACACACACCTCATTTCTGACAATAGAACCAGGCCAGATAGTGAGACCTCGATACGAACTCGTAAAGATTGTCCGGCGAGGAAAACTCAGCGTGACATCGGAACCATTGGGACTTGAGGTCAGAGTTGACAATGCAAGGGCTGGGAATACTCCCTTGGTGGAGGAGATGAAGCCGGGCGATTATGTAGTTCGAGTAATCCATCCGGAATACGGTGCCTGGGAGAAGGCGGTGAGTATTAGAGTGGATCAACTATCCGGCAACTACGTTGATTTCAATAGAACCTTTAGGATCACGGTGACATGTCATGACGACCAAGGACGGCGGATTCCTGACGGCGAACTCTTCTTGGACGGGTCCAAGGTTGAACACTACGGCTTTCCCTGCGAACTGAGGGAATTACGAGTTGGGGTGCATTCTATTGAAGTCAGATGTGAAGGATACAAATCAGATCCTATTCAGAAGAACTTTGATGAGCCTTCCGATCAGACGTTGAAGTTTGTGCTGACCAGAGTTGATATGTGATACGTGCGTTCCCAAACCTCGAAGGAGGCAACAGTGATCATCAGCGATTTGTTGGACCGATGGGGAATCCCCAAACTGATCTGGATCTTGGTTATGCTACTTCTCGCTCAGTCTCCGGTGTTCGCATTCCTGCGAATACAGGATGACGTCCAAGAGAAGATTGAGCAGGCTGAAAGGTTGTTTGATGAGGGGAAGATCGATGAGTCGATCAACATTCTGGAGCTTGTGCTTGATGAACGTGAACTTACAATCGACCAAAAGCAGAAAGCCTACGAGCTACTGGCAGCCAATTACCTGGCGAAAATGTACGAGGAGCGAGCGGACCGTGCTCTTCGCAAGCTCCTGGAACTCGTCCCGAACTACCGGCCGGATCCGACCTACTACTCCCGGGCTTTTATAGACCGTGTTGAGAGTGTACGTAAGGAGCTTGCAGCAGCTCAACCTCCGAAAGACACCACGCCTCCTGCAAAGGAGACGGCCCAACCTCCGAAGGATGCAGCTCAACCTCCGAGAGATGAGGAGAAGGATTCTTTCATCGGGAGCACCTGGTTCTGGGTGGGCGCTGGAGTACTGGTCGCGGGTGCTGCGACTGCGTTTGCGATCAGTGGTGGAAACGGAGCCACATCTCAGACTCAGGCACAACCACTACCGTCCCCACCTGACTTGCCGTGACTGGACGCGGGTGTGACGTGACCCCCTGAACGATCGAATGCGTATATTGGACGAAAGAACCCGTTGTCGATGGTCAACAGACTATCGACCACTTTCAACCAGTTGTGCCCGGAACCGGATGCGACGATGTTGCGAACAACCGAAGCCCGCGATTTTGTCCCTTCACTTCCTCAGCGCACACACCCCACATTCAGACCCTCTTTCAAAATGTGATGTGGAATATCGAGCCGGGAGATTATGAACTGGAACTTGGTGCTTCGTCAACCGATTTCCGGCTGAAAGGCACGCGGTTATCGGGCGGCCGGTCAATCCAGCAGTCTCAGCCGGCTGATCTCTTCGGATAACGATCGGGCCCAGCGCGCGTACCCGTCTCGTGTCAGGTGTATCCCGTCGGCAGCAAATACGGACGGGTCCAACGATCCGTCCGGCCGGAGCATCATGAAGGGGACGGTGGACGTGAACACCGTTTCGCCATCAGCCTCCAGAAGCCGGTGAATTGCCTGGAATTTCCTCCGAAACGGACTCTCCGCCTCTTTTGCCGGTAGGGGTCCTGCCAGAAGGATTCTTGCCTTCGGAGCCCCTGTCCGGAGTTCTGGGATGATTGCCTTGATCCCTTCCGCAACTTCCTCGCCCGTATCACTCGGGAAGTTGTTGACGCCGATGGCCAGGATGATCAGTCTTGGTTGTAGCTTCGCCCAGGTGCCGTGCGTGACTCGCCAGAGAACATTCTGAGTCTTGTCTCCCGAGATTCCCAGGTTCAGCCACCGGTATTTGCCGAACCAGTAGCTGAACGCCGAATCTCCGGGTGTGTAGGCCAGCGACCGGCCTTTTCCCCCGATCCCCTGCGTGATGGAATTTCCGAGAAAGATGATGTCTGTGCGGCCGAGGCTATCGCAGCTCCTGTTCATCTCGTTGAAGACTCCGTGCCAGTCGAGCCCCTTCCCCCAGCC
>JBATTW010000228.1:0-1796 GCA_049670805.1 Bacteroidota bacterium | reverse complement strand
CCTCATTACCCGAGAAGGTCGGGGAGCAAATTGAGTCCGGGTCACGCCTCCGGTAGCAGAAAAGGCCGGTGCGCACGCCGGCCTTTCCCACTCAGCTAACGTCACCCTACCTATGCGGGTTCAGCCGTGCCTGTCTGCAGATTGACGACGAAGGAGCGGCCATTGATAACCATCGTCGCATTGAAATTCCCGTCGAATGTCAGGGTTGCAACATAGGAGACAGAACGACCTTCGCTCCCTTCGATGGTCAGGCCGACGGTAGCCGCACCGCTTTGCACCATTCGTGTCGCTTTGTCCACATTCACATTGGTCAGGTTCACGGTGATCTCGCTGTCTACGGAGAAATCCTCCCGCGTCTTGATACTCTGACTGCCAAGCCGAAGGTATGTACCGTTGAAGACGAGATACTGTCCGGAGAAGATCCCTGACACATCCAGCACGGCATTTGCGCTGTCATCCGAAGAAACGCGCGGGGTGTCAAACGTTCCCCTCATCGAATAGGCGAACCGGAGAGTGTTTGCCGTTGTGAAATCGTAGCTGTAGTGGAACGTGTAGTGGTAGCTGAAGAGGCCGGTCAGCTGCCGGACGATTGTCGTGTCGAATGTGGTCCCCGCCGGGATGGCACCTGCGGAGATCTTTGGAAGCGGACCTCCCCCGGCAACGTACGTGACCTCCTCCATCTGCGCTGTCAGCCCCGCAGTTGACTGACTTCCACCGAGGGTGCTGGCGATGAGTTCAGCCGCTTCGTTTTCTGTGATTCCCCCGAATGGGTCGGTCGGGTTCTCATTCTTGTCACAGCCGGAAACCAGAAGCATTCCCGCAGCAACAAGCATCGCCGCACAATTGCCAAGTCGGAGTTTCATGGGTGACATGTCTCTCAGACCTCCTACGTAATTCCGTGAGTGTGTTTTCCCGATAATCAAAAAACGCAAAGGCCATGCCAGATACTAACCGTTCATGGGTTTCTCTGCATATTGGGCTTCTTTTTGGGGGTATGACACGAAGAGTGGATGAAAGGGAGCCCCCTCCTAGGAAAAAAGGACTCCCCAATTCTGCAGGACAAAAAAGGGTGAGAAGTTCTAGCCCACCCCGCGTCGAAGGCTGATCGAGAGCCCGCCGGCTCCGATCAGGAGCATAATGAGCGCCTGGACCATTGTCTTGTATACGACCGTGTCACCTGTGAAGATAGAGGTATACAGGAACCAGCAGCCGGCAAAGAGGAGCAGAGAATAGACGCCGCTCATGATGGCCCGTGCTTTGCGGCGGGTGGCTGGTGTATCGATCGCAAAGAACCGGTTGTAGAGGAGGAGACCCGCCATTGCCACAACGCCCATCGCGGCGAATGTGAACCAGAAGTTTCTGATTTCATCGGAGACATCAGGCTGCCCGACCAGGGGTTTGAGGATCGATTCGTACATCACTCCGCCCAGGTTCGAACCGATTAGGCTGCCGATAACTCCGTAGAGAAAGGCGTATCCCATGTAGACAGCTTTCTTATCCTGTGGCGCGACCAGACCGATGTAACTGTAGTACTTCGGGTGGGCTGTCATTTCACCGATGGAGAAGACGGCGATGCCCAGGATGAAAATCCATGGGGTGGAGGCGAACGCCAGGAACACAAATCCCAGGACGCCGATGGTGATCCCGCCGACCATGGTTGGCAGCGGCTTGAACGATTTTACAATTCGACTGACGAGTACCTGTAGCAGAATTTTCGTTCCTGCATTGACAACCGTCACGTGTTCGACGTCAAAGCTGAACGGAATCCCAATCGACGCAAACGCATCGTTCACCGG
>JBATTW010000227.1:0-6225 GCA_049670805.1 Bacteroidota bacterium | reverse complement strand
CAGGAAGGTTCTGTCGTGGTGAACAAAGTCAAAGAGGGGAAAGACGACTTCGGTTTTGATGCCTACAAAGAGGAGTACGTGAATCTGGTCTCCTCCGGTGTCATTGATCCGACAAAAGTCGCCAGGACTGCGCTGGAGAACGCAGCGTCTGTCGCGGGGTTGCTGCTCACAACCGAGGCGACGATCGTGGAGAAGCCGGAAGAGAAGAAACCGGCTATGCCAGGCATGCCTCCTGGCGGTGACATGTACTAATTCGTAAGCCGGCGAACCAACGGCGACGCCCCCGTCTCGAGAAATCGAGGCGGGGTTTTTTTTTCCTTGACATGAAGGTCGGTTTGTGTTATAATGGAAACCTAGAAAACGATTCTAGTTTCCAGAGTTTTTACCTGAATCGATACTGAAGAAACGTATTGGGTTTCCTGAGGATCGAGAACCATGGCCCGAGATGATCAAAAGAGGCGGGTAATTCTGGCTGCTCGCGAGAGGATGTTCCGAGAGGGGTTCTCCCGGATGTCCATTGATGTACTTGTCTCGGATCTGGGGATGAGTAAGAAGACCTTCTACAAGATATTTCGGAGCAAGGAGGATCTGGTGTCCCAAATAGTGGACAACATGTTGGGGGAAGTGCGGCTGGTGTTTGGCGAAATTACCGGAAGCGACAGAGACTTCCTCGAGAAACTGACAGCTATCCTCACACTCGTGGGGGAACAGATCGGTAGAATCGGTAGGCCTCTCCAGGAAGACCTCCAGAAGCTCCATCCGGAATTGTGGAAGCGCATCGAGGATTTTCGTCGGCAACGCCTCACGCAGACCTTTGCGCCCCTCTTTGACCAGGGTATTGCCGAAGGGTATGTACGTAGTGATGTAAACAAGAGAGTCTTCCTTTTTGCGTACATCGGCGCGATACAAAATCTCATTACTCCTCAGGTGCTCGTTCAGGAATCGTTCTCGGCGCAAGATGCGCTCCGGGGTATCGTCGGGATCTTCTTTCAGGGAATCCTGACGGACCAAGGCCGAAAACAGCTGGCGCAAATCCCGATTGTCAAGACATCCCCATCAATCTAGGTGACGTATGGTACGCGCATTCTTTCTGGTATGCATCGGGTTTCTCATTGCTCTGCTCGCGGGCTGCGGCAACTCCTCCGACAAAGTCATTGAAGCCTCGGGGACTATCGAGGGGACCGATATCGATATCGGGTCGGAGGTGGGAGGCAGGGTAGTGGAGGTCAGCGTGGAGGAAGGCGGGCTGGTTGTGCCAGGCGACACCCTCGTGATCATCGATGATACAGAGTATCAGATTCAGCTCCGACAGGCTCGTGCTGCGGTGGAGGTAGCGGATGCGCAGTATCGACTGGCGCGGCGGGGGGCTCGCAAGGAAGACATCGTGCAGGCGGAAGCCTCATTCAAAGCCGCAGCAGCCGACTATCAACGGATGAAAGACCTCCTTGCCACCAAAACGGTGACCCGGAAACAGTATGACGATACAGAGACCCGGTACATTGCCGCGCAGCAGCTCTTTATGAAGCTCTCCCGGGGTTCGCGACCGGAGGAGATCCAGGCGGCACGTGCCAGGCGGGACCAGGCGGTCGCGTCGGCCGACCACATCGTGAAGAGGATCAATGACTGCCATGTCACGGCGCCAACGACCGGGACGGTCACGTTGCGGTCGGTCGAGCCCGGTGAGCTCGTTTCACCGGGGGTGAACCTTCTCCGGATAACTCATCTCGAGAAGGTGAAACTGACGATCTACGTTAATGCGATCCAGCTGGGGAAGATCCGTCTCGGTCAGGAAGCCGAAGTGCGCATCGATGCCTACGACGAGGTCTTTTTCAAAGGCCGCGTCATCTACTTATCTCCCGTGGCTGAATTCACCCCGAAAAACATCCAGACAAAGGAGGAGCGGACGAAACTGGTTTTCGCAGTCCGCATCGAGGTCCTCAATCCTGACGGTGTTCTCAAACCGGGATTGCCCGCCGATGCCACTCTTTTGGTCTATGAAGAGGTGGGTGGATGAAGGATTCAGCTGTCAACGCGATCGAGATGTTCGGCCTCACCAAGAAGTTCGGTGATCTTCTGGCCGTCGATCGACTGCATCTGGCTATTCGACAAGGCGAAATGTTCGGTCTCGTCGGACCAGACGGGGCCGGGAAGACCACGACCATACGCATGCTCTGTGGAATCCTTCTTCCGTCCTCGGGTGGAGCGCGTGTCCTGGGGAAAGATCTGGCCGGGGAGGCGGATCGCATAAAGGAAGAAATCGGGTACCTGTCGCAGCGGTTCTCTCTCTACGGCGATCTGAGTGTCGACGAGAACATCGAGTTCTTCGCGGAGATAAACGGGGTGTATGACTACAGGAATCGTCGGGAAGAACTGCTGGAGTTTACCCGGCTCACTCCTTTTCGAAAAAGACTGGCCGAAAGGCTTTCAGGTGGGATGAAGCAAAAACTCGCGCTCTCGTGTACACTGATCCATCGGCCCAGGCTCATCTTCCTGGATGAACCGACCACGGGGGTGGATCCTGTCTCTCGCAGAGATTTTTGGCGAATTCTCCAGTCGCTCCTGAGAGAGGGGATCACGATTGTCATGTCCACCCCGTATCTGGACGAAGCAGAAAGGTGTACGAGAGTTGCGTTGTTCAACAGGGGGGAGATCATGAAGGCGGACACGCCGGAGAGGTTGAAGAGATACATGAAGGGTGAGATTGTCGAAGTCGTTTGTGACAAGGTGCGGCAGGCATCCATCGCGTTGGCCGGTCACCCGAGGGTGTCGGAGGTCCAGACCTTCGGTGACCGGCTGAACATCGTGCTGGGAAGTGCTTCCCGCGACCTCGCGGACGTGAGAACCACCCTGGCTGCGAAAGGGGTGACTGTGAGAACCGCGCGTGTGATACCTCCTTCCCTCGAGAACGTCTTTATTTCGTTGCTGACTAAACCAGAACACGAAGGGGTTCAGGTATGAAACGGATAGGTCTTGCACTGGTCTGGGCAGCATCAACTGCCTTTGCGCAGGAGCCAGTGACGTTGACGCTTGAAGAGGCGATTTCGATTGCTCGTGAGAACAGCAAATCTCTGCTCGTCTCTGGTGCTCGGGTGAACTCGGCGGCGTCGCGCGCGGGGGAGGTGGAGACAGCGCTCTATCCGAACCTCTTCTTCTACGGAGGTTATGTAAGGCTGAAACCCGGCACGTTCTCTCTTGCCACGCCGGGATCGCCCACGCCCGTATCGGTAGGGCCTGTGGTGGACGATACGTATACCCTGCAGGTCGGCTTGCGCCAACCACTCTTCACAGGGTTCAGCCTGTCAAACAATGTCAGGGTGGCAGAGCTGGAGGCCGAAGCCGCTCGATTCGAGTACCAGATGGAGGAGGCTGATCTCGTCCTGAACGTTACCACGGCATACTGGACCCTTTACCAGGCTCTTCAGGCGAGGCGCTACGCCGAGGAGAACGTCGCACGACTCCGATCCTATCTCGCGGATACGGAACATCTGGTTGCGGCTGGTCTGGCGACGAGGAATGATCGTCTGAAGGTGGAGGTGCAATTGGCGAGCGGAAAGATCCTTCAGATAGAAGCAACAAACGACGTCCAGCTCGGGATGTTGCATCTGAACAACGTCATGGGGCAGCCCCTCGGAAGTGAAGTGAGGCTGGCGTCCCAACCGGATGCCGGGCGGGACGGTGATGGGGATCGCATCCTTGCAGAAAGAGAAGAACCTTCCGCACTTGCGGAACGGGCCTGGAACGCCCGGCAGGATGTTCAGGCATTCTCCGCCCGGGCGGAGGCAGCGAGGGCGGGGGTCGACGCGGCGAAGGGCAACTGGTGGCCCCGGCTGGAGCTGACCGCACACTATCTCTACAATAGACCGAATTCCCGGTATGAGCCTCTCACGGACGAGTTCATCGGCAGCTGGGATGTCGGGATCCAGCTTGCATTCGACGTGTGGAACTGGGGTGCGACGGCACGACAGGTGGAACAGGCCCAGGCAAGGCTCCGGCAGAAGGAGCTTCAGTATGATATGCTTCGCGACAATGTGACACTCGAGGTGCACAGCGCAGCACTCTTCCTCCGGCGTGCAAAAGAGAAGAGGGAGGTTGCGGGGCTGGCCGTTATGCAGGCGGAGGAGAGCGTCAGGAGCACGAGCGACAAATACAGAAGCGGACTTGCAACATCCTCCGAACTCCTCGATTCGGAAGTGTCGCTGCTTCAGGCCCAGACGCAGTACACAGGCTCAGAGGTGGAATTTGCGCTCGCGAGAGCGCGACTCCGCCGGGCGATAGGCCGAGGATCAGAACACGATGAGTGACCTTGCGATAGAGGTTCAGGATCTTACAAAGCGGTTCGGGTTGTTCACTGCAGTCGACGAGGTGAGTTTCAACGTCAGAAGGGGTGAGGTGTTCGGATTCCTCGGAGCGAACGGGGCAGGAAAATCCACGACTATCCGGATGATGTGCGGTCTGCTCCAGCCTACTTCGGGAACCGCTCTGGTGGGTGGGTATGACGTGGACACACAGACTGAGAAGGTGAAGCTCAACATAGGATACATGTCACAACGGTTCTCCCTCTACGACGATCTCACCGTGGAGCAGAACATCCGTTTTTATGGCGGCATCTATGGACTCCGGGGAAGGAAGCTCCAGGAACGGATGTCATGGGTGCTGACGATGGCCGGTCTGAAGGGGGAGGAAAGCCGCCTGACGCGCACCCTCTCAGGAGGATGGAAACAGCGGTTGGCACTCGGGTGCGCCATTCTCCATGAGCCCCGAATCGTATTTCTGGACGAGCCAACGGGAGGCGTCGATCCAATCTCGAGGCGTAATTTCTGGGAACTGATACAACAGATTTCCTCGGAGGGGACAACGGTTATCGTGACGACGCATTTCCTGGATGAGGCTGAATACTGCAGCGATATTATCATGATTGACGCGGGCAAACTCATAGCAGCCGGAAGCCCTATGGAACTCAAAACACAGCATATCCGGCATCCGATGCTGGAAGTGCGGTCGGCGGACGTTCTCGAAGCGCTGGAAGCAATCCGGGACGAGCCCTGGGCCCTCGAGACGTCGGTGTTCGGAACATCGCTGCATGTTATGGTTCCCGATGAGGCCGAGGGAAAGGAGCTCATAACAACGACGCTCCAGAACCGGTCGGTTGCCCTCCTCGGAATCGAACGGATCGTCCCATCCCTGGAAGATGTCTTCCTCTATCTTCTGGATCAAGAGGCGTCAAAGCGGGGGGCGGCCTGAACTCAAATAGCGCAAGGATTCCTATGCTGAGAGCACTCCGGCCGGTCATTCTCAAGGAGTTCCGTCAAATCAGACGTGATCCCACGTCGTTGGGAATGCTGCTTGTTCTCCCGACGGCCCTCATTATCCTCGTCGGGTATGCATTGGACTTTGATGTCAAGCAGGTCCCCCTTGTGGTATACGATCAGAATCGCAGTCCCGAAAGCCGGGCTCTCCTCGAGCGGCTCGGGAACACCGAGTCCTTTCACCAGATCGGACACGTGATGTCCTATGATGATATCGAGCAGCTCTTTTTGAGGGGGGTTGCTACTGTGGCGATCGTCATTCCGCCGGCGTTCGGTCGAGATCTCCTTGCGGGGCGTGAGGCGAAGGTCCAGATTCTCGTGGACGGGTCGGATGCAAATACGGGGGGACAGGCGGTGGCAAACGCTTCGAGCATAGTTGCTAATCACTCGACGCAGTTGATGCTGGAAGCGTTTCGAAGGGTGGGAAGACGGGAGTACGTTCCGATCGACTTCCAGCCTCGAGTCTGGTACAATCCCGATCTTGTCACCTCCCGATTCCTCGTTCCCGGCCTCATTGGATTCATACTCGTTCTGACGGCGGTTGTTTCGACATCCCTGACCGTTGTCAGGGAAAAGGAGCGAGGCACGATGGAGCAGATTATGGTGTCCCCGCTCAAACCATCGCACCTCATTCTGGGCAAGACGATTCCGTACATGGCGATCAGTCTCGTCGCGGCAACCGCGATCCTTATTCTCGGGTATCTCCTCTTTGATGTAGAGGTCAAGGGAAGCCTTCTCCTGCTCTACGCAGCCATTTTCGCGATACTCCTCGGCGGGCTCGGGCAGGGGTTGTTGATATCGACGATAACCGATTCCCAGCAGGTAGCATTCATGATGTCCATCATGATCTCATTGCTCCCCTCGTTTCTCCTCTCCGGGTTCGTGTTTCCGATTTCGAGCATGCCTGTCGTGCTCCAGG
>JBATTW010000226.1:0-3187 GCA_049670805.1 Bacteroidota bacterium | reverse complement strand
ATGTATGTGGAATGATGGAGAAGCAGGCAGTGCGGTCGCTCCCCGAGAGGGTCCTGACGCAGACACTGGGTGAATCAGTGGATACAATATGGTAAGAATTCAACAACAAAGCGCAATACCCGACCCTTTTTTTTCGGGGTGAAATCCGCAGGGATCGGCTCCGGGCTCCGGCTGTCACCGGGTGAACCCGGGGGATGTGACCCGGGCCGGGGACCGGGGAGACGACGATCCCCCCACCCCGGCCCCCGTTTTTTGCTTGACAATAGGGGGCGAGAATCTTATGTTTTACGAGAGTAGGGGCCAGAGGGGAAGGAAAGGTCCCACCGATCGTCATTTCTTTGGCGCGATGTAAACGCTCATTACTCATTCACGTCTGTCTCACCAAACGAAGGGAGCAGCAGTATGATACGTTTTGCGACCATTTTGGTTCTCTTGTTGATCGGGAGCGTGGCTGTCTTCGCACAGTTCACGGAGACGACCAACCACAACGCCTATGATACGAAGACGGCGTGGACAGGTCCCGATTCAACGATGCCCTATTCGGGCGATCAGGGTGTCCGTACGATCTGGGTTACCCAGGATTGTGACAATGACGGGAAGCCGGAGATACTTGCCACCGACTACTCCAATCGGGGGATGGTTCATGTGTTTGAGATGACCGGCCCCAATACGCTGGAACTCGTCTGGTCATCTCCTCGCCACCAGCCTGCAGGCGGCGGAAGCACGCCGCGCTGGGCCAGGGACGGAGACCTGGACGGTGACGGGAATCGGGAAATCATCTTCCCCTGGTACACTGCCGGTGACAGCGCGATTCAGGTCTATGAGTATCAAGGCTCCGACAACGACTGGGGAACCACGGCGGCACTGGAGCTCCCGATGAATCTCTTTGCCCCGCAGGGTGTGGGGGACTTCCGCATGAACAGGGAAGTGGGAGACGTCTATGATGCCGACGGGGACGGGCGCGATGAGCTCGTGACCGTGAATCGTGACGGCAAAGTCTATATCCTCGGTGTGGTGGGCGATGTTGGTGGCTTCGGTTCCTGGCAGCTGGAAGGTGGCGACCCGGCCGTTCATCCGGACAACCGCTTCTCCGCTGGTTCGCAGTGGCAGTCCGTGCAGGCCGATATCGACGGTGACGGAACGAAGGAGATCGTCAACCATTACTGGAACTTCTACGGCCTCTGGTCGATTGATCCCCTGGGCGCCGACTCCTATCGCTACCCGATGCCAAGCGTTGACTCGGCAACGGTTGACGCTGCGAAGACCGATTTTTACCATGAGTACTGTCCGTCAGACGCGGTCTCCTACATGGGCCTCACGGTGGCCGACGTGGATGGTGACAACAAAGATGAACTTGCCGGTGTGCTCTACATCGGCGGCTCCGACCCGCTCAATTACGATGTTGTTCTCGTCAGCCTGACAACTGCCGACACCGGTGTCTACGTGTGGCGCGATTCCGCACAGTACGGCACGCTTGGCGAGAACCTCTGGGAGATTGCCGGGAAGACCGCCGGTTCTCACTGGGGTCACGCGGCATACGATTTCAACGAGAACGGGCGGGATGAGCTCCTCATCGGGGGTTCGGCCGAGTTCAATATCATCGGTCTGGAGTACAAGGGATCGGGTGATATCCTGGACGGGGCCAACTATGACAAGCAGGTTCTCTTCCCCGGCGATCTTGCGCTCTACCACGAGATCGACTTTTATGATTCGGCCGGCGTCGTGGATACCGTCCTGAGGGAGAGCCCGTTTGTCTCCAAGATGTACGCTGGAAGCGATCTGGACGGCAACAACATGAAAGAGGCGGTCCTGGCATACCAGAGCGTTGCGGATTCCATCACCTACACCCGCTACGTCTACAATCCCCAGGGCATTCCTCCCACGTTCGAGCTGGACTCGACCTGGAAGGTAGTCAACCAGAACGCCATAAACATCAGGGTTGTGGAGTACACAGGCGCAACAGGATTCCGCGAGCTGCCTCTTACTCTCGTGACGCCGGAAGACTATGTGCTGGAACAGAACTACCCCAACCCGTTCAACCCCAGCACAAACATCGGCTTCACGCTCCCGGTGAACAAAAAGATCTCTCTCGTCATCTTCGACATGCTGGGGAAAGAGGTCAAAACGCTCATCGGTGACGAGCAGTACGACAAGGGGACCCACCGGGTGACCTGGGACGGTACCAACAACGCCGGTCTGCGGGTCGCCTCAGGCAACTACATCTACATGCTACGGTTTGGCAACTTCAGCAAGTCGGCCAAGATGACGCTGCTGAAGTAATGGAAACCGGGATGTAACGTGAAGAGAGCCGTGAGCGATGTCTGCTTCACGGCTCTTTTTGTTTTTCCCCGGCAGGGGAAACCTACATTCAAACGGGCATCATGGAGGACAGGATGAAACAGCGGTTGCTCATACTCGCCCTCTTCCTGTTCGGTTCCCTCGACCTGTTTGCGGGGGAGACCGGCAAGATCGCAGGACGGGTCCGCGACGCGGAG
This sequence comes from Bacteroidota bacterium, assembly GCA_049670805.1. Lineage (GTDB taxonomy): Bacteria > Bacteroidota > Ignavibacteria > UBA10030 > UBA6906 > JBATTW01. The sequence continues at coordinate 692 of JBATTW010000226.1, read as the reverse complement.
ACGGCAGAGCCCCTCGTCGGTATCAGCGTCTTTCTCGAGGGGACCACGATGGGAGCGAGCACCGATCTGGAGGGCAAGTACACGATCGTGAGCGTTCCCCCAGGGACGTACACTGTCATCGTATCAGGTGTCGGCTTTCAGAACAAACGGTTCACCAACGTCAAAGTCAGCATCGATTTCACCACGCCGCTGGACGTCCAGCTCTCCACCGACGTAATTGCGCTGGAGACCATCGAGGTGGAAGCCGAGGCTCCTCTGATCAGGAGAGACCTGACATCCTCACAGACGGTCGTGGATGCGAGCACCATCCAGTCTCTTCCCGTGGAATCGGTCACACAGGTGCTCACCCTCCAGGCGGGCATCACCCAGGGTGTCGGTGGAGAAATCCACATCCGGGGTGGGCGGTCGACCGAAATCCTCTACACGGTGAACGGGGTCTCGATAAACAACCCCTACGACCAGTCCAGGGGCGTCAACATCGCCCCGAACGCGGTTCAGGAGCTCTCCGTCGTGAGCGGAACCTTCAACGCGGAGTATGGAAACGCCCAGAGCGGTGTCGTGAATACCGTGACGAAGGAGGGGGGGAGGAGCTACCATCTCACCACCACCGTCTATTTCGGTGACAGGCTCAGCAACAACACGGAGATCTACCCGGGAATCGGCAACTACGATCCCCTTAACCACATCGTAGC
>JBATTW010000225.1:0-2863 GCA_049670805.1 Bacteroidota bacterium | reverse complement strand
GTGTGGTTCTGACAGACCTGGTGCAGGGATCTCTCATCGCCCTTGTGATCGCCTTTGTCAGCGGATACGTGCTTCTCACCGTGACATTGCCGGAGACGTTCAACGTCTCCGTCCCCGCGGGCGACGGCACCTTCATATTCCTCGGCACAAGCCTGGAGAGCTGGACACAGGTTGTTCCACGCTGGAGCCTGGATCTCCCGGGTTCGTATTCCATATACAATCTCTTCGGGCTGTCGGTCTTTTTCTATCTCATCAAGGTCTTCTTCGAGGGAACCGGGGGAGGCCTCGGGTACATGGCACAGAGATTCTACGCGGCACGAAACGAGCGGGAAGTCGGGAAGCTCTCGCTCCTCTGGATCGGGCTTCTCTCCTTCCGCTGGCCTTTCATAGCAAGCATCGCCATCCTGGGGATCATGTTCGCCAACACACACCAGGTCGCCCTTGACCCGGAACGGGTCCTCCCGACCGTCATCGCATACTACTTCCCCGCCGGGATCAAGGGTTTGCTTGTGGCGGGCCTCCTGGCTGCCGGCATGTCCACTTTTGACTCGGTCGTAAATGGCGCGACGGCCTACTGGGTGAGAGACATCTACCAGCGCTTCATGAACCCGGAAGCCACCCAGAGGGTCCTCGTGAGGATGAGCAGGCTCGCCTCGACGGCGATTGTCATCATCGGAGTTCTCTTTAGCTACACGATAACAAATATCAACGAAGTCTGGGGCTGGCTGACGATGAGCATTGGAGCCGGTCTCCTCGTCCCGCTGGTACTCCGATGGTACTGGTGGCGCTACAACGGGTATGGTTTTGCGCTCGGGACCCTGGCGGGGATCCTGGCTGCGATCATCCAGAGACTTCTGCTCCCGGCTATCCCGGAGTATCAGGCGTTTCTCTTGGTCTCCGGGCTCTCGTTCGCGGGCACACTGGTCGGGACCTACGCAACCCCCCCTCCGCCACAAGAAGTTCTCAAACGGTTCTACGAAACCACGCGGCCCTTCGGGCTCTGGAGACCACTCATGAAAGAGCACACCTCCCCTCTGAGACTCCGGATCCGGGGCGAACACCGGCGTGACCTCCTCTCAATCGCTATCGCGATCCCCTGGCACCTGACCCTCTTTCTTTTCATGATGTTCACCGTGACAAAGCAGTGGGAGACTCTGGTGTGGCTGGGGGGGATTCTTCTCATCCTCTCGGTCCTGCTCTACCTCGTCTGGTACCGGCACCTCCCGCGTGTCCCGTCTGGCCAGTAGCTTGTTTTTTGTTTTTCCGTTCGCCAGATTGAAGCAGTCTTGCACCCTTTCAGCCTCCCGACATGCATTCTGCTTCTCGCCACAGCTCGATGAAGGAAGGGAACAGAAGCCGGAAGAACCTGCTCCGCGCATCCGTCTTCCTGGCCCTGATTACATATGTCGCTGGATCAACCGGCCCGACCATCGTCCACGGTGTGCATCTCCTCCACCACGTCATCGTGCTCCAGATCCATGTTCATCTGGACGACGGCAACCACCAGAGGACACATACACATCTCCACGGGATAGATCGTGCGGAGAAACACACGCACGGAGATCTGATCGATCATGCCGTAATCTGGTCGAACGCCGGGGCGGACGAGGAACGGTCCGCCCACACGGTACAGGAATCCCGCTTCTCGCTTCACATTCCGCTGATCCCCTTTTCCTCCAGAACCTCCTTCACTGACCTCTCATCCGCCACATTGCGCAATGACCGCCTTGACGGTCGGTTGCGTCCAGAGCCCCCCACACCCCCTCCGAGGGTCAGCCTCCCACAACAGTCTTCTATCTGAACGATCCCCATGTACCGTCCCAGCCGGGAGGAGTGCATCATGAAATCCAATCCTGGCATCGCAAGGCTGTAACACGGGAGTGCGTTCTGGCTTTCACCCCGCTCCCGAGAGCCGCGCGACGGACCACCCAGCTGCATACAGGAGAAGGTTGAGACATGAAACTACTATGTTTGACTCTTCTGGTGCTCTGCGTCCCACGCAGGGGAATCCCTTTCGAGAGCATGGCCAACTCCAGGGCAGAAGACAGCCTCAAGACATATCAGCTGCAGGACACCATTGTCATCGTGGCAAACCGGTTCGAGTCAACGTTGAAACAGCTAACCTACACCCGCGAAGTGATCGGGTATGCGAAAATCCTCGAACTAAGCAAACATTCTTCGCTGGAGGTGGTTGACATCGTCTTCCCTTCCGCATTCACTCTCGACAAGAAGATCATCGGATATGGAGCCGGACCAGCCGGCGGCGGCAGCATCAATATTCGCGGACAGGGGGGAAGACCCAACACAGGTCTGCTGGTGCTTATCAACGGGCATCCGGACTTCATGGGTATTTTCGGCCATCCCCTGCCGGACGTCTACGGAATTGATGATGTGAGTCAGGTGGAGGTTCTCGCCGGCCCTTCTTCGACAGTGTTCGGGAGCCAGGCCATGGGAGGGATCGTCAATATCACCACCAGACCTGATTACTTGAGTCCAGTACGGTTGTCCGCTGAGGCGGGCACTCATGGCACATTTAGCACAGGTATAAACCTGGCCGGTTCGTTCAGCAAGACCGGGCTTTTCGCGAGTGGCCGATACAACCACACCGACGGCCACATTGCACAGACGGATTTCACTTCCGTGCATGTTCAGGCTGGCCTGGAGCATTCCCTCGACGAGACCTGGCGGCTCTCTCTCTCTGCACGCTACGTTCCGTATGAGTTCGATGATCCGGCCCGCGGCGACAACGATCAGGCCGGGCTGGGGACATACGGGAAGATCAGGAGGGGGACCGGTGAGGTGATTCTGGAAAACAGAGGCACACTGTTTCAGGGATCCACGCAGGCCTACGGTAACTGGGGGC
>JBATTW010000224.1:0-6595 GCA_049670805.1 Bacteroidota bacterium | reverse complement strand
TGTAGTAGCTTATTAAGAATGTCAGGTTGTGTGCTCGATAGAAGTGTCAGGGTAGTGCATCTTGGGATCCTCTGCCACAGTGGAGGAACCCGTAATGTCGGAGACCCTGAGGATGAGCACAAAAGAGCGTCAACGGCTGCAGCTAATCGGCCATCTCGCACACGGGCGGACGACAGTTCAGCGGGCTGCCAGTGCCCTGGGCCTGAGCGAGCGTCAGATGTACCGGGTCCTGGCCCGGTATCGGAGCCAGGGCGATCGAGGGCTTATCCATCGCCTGCGTGGCCAACCCTCCAACCGGGGATACCCTGATAGCGTTCAGAAGCGGGTTCTGCGCCTGTACCAGGAGACCTATGCCGATTACGGGCCCACGCTCTTTGGCGAGATGCTCGTACAATACCACCACCTCCAGATCGACTCTGATACGCTCAGACGGTGGCTCAAGCAGGAAGGTCTCTGGACCGGGATGCGAGCCGCACGGCGGCATCGCCGCAAACGAGAGCGTCGGGATGCCATCGGATCCCTGATTCAGTTCGACGGGAGCTTCCACCGGTGGTTCGAACATCGTGGACCATCCTGTTGCCTGCTCTCAGCCATCGACGATGCCTCAGGATCTGTCTTCATGCGTTTTGCCGAGTCGGAGAACACCTACGACGTGTTGGCCATGCTCAAGACCTATGTGGAGCGATACGGCATTCCACGCGAGTTTTACGTCGATTTTGGCTCCGTCTACCACGCCAAGACCAAGCGCCTGACCAACGTTGCTCGGGCCCTCTCCCGGCTCGGCGTCAGGCTTATCTACGCCCGTTCTCCACAGGCCAAGGGGCGTGTCGAACGGTCCAACCGCACCCACCAGGATCGCCTCATCAAGGCCCTCCGCCGAGCCCAGATCTCCACCATCGATCAGGCTAATCGCTTCCTCGAGCGTGTCTACCTCCGCGAACATAACGCCCGCTTCGCTCACCTGGACCATCTACCCAATGTCCACCGCAGTGCCGAGGGTATCGAGCTGAAGAACATCTTCTGCTTTGAAACAACTCGCTATGTCAACAACGACTACACCATTACGCTCAACGCTCACTGCGTGCAACTCAAATCCGGGGGAGCTCCCCTGCCACCGCCTCGTCACCATGTCACCCTACGCCGATGGCTCGACGGCTCACTCCACATCTCCTGGAATGAACACGAACTCGGATTCTGCTTCCTTGACAACCGACCACCACCAAAACCCAGAACCTTTCTCCCCCCGGCCGACTCACACCCCTGGAGGAGAGGAACAATCGGAAAAGCTTGCTTCAAAAAGTCCCAGAGAAAGCGTATCATTGCTCAACAACGTACTCAACACCTGTCAAAAACATGACATTCCTAATAAGCACAAATACATGACATTTCTATTAAGCTACAACATCCCGGCTATCCGGTCACCTTGAGCACCACGAAGGTAATATCATCGTGGACCGGCTCACCGTTGCGCCACTTGTCCCCTTCGTTGGTGAGGTGGTCAATAATGACATTTGGGGATTGATCCGCGGTCTCGGCAAAGAGTTCTTTCACGCGTGAGGAGCCGATCATCTCCCTCTCCTGGTTGAAGAGCTCCGAAAAGCCGTCAGACATCATGAGAACTGTATCGTTAGGGTGCAGCGCGGTCTCCTTCTCCACATAGGGGAACCCCGTGTGCGCGCCCAGCGGCATTCCTTTCAGCACGATATCCTCGATTGAGCCGGTGGCGGCACGGTGAATAAGCATTGGAGGCATACCCGCCGAGGCCACGGTCATCTTTCCGGGCTGAACTCTGGCGATCATCAATGCCATGTAGAGGTTCCCCAGATGCATCTCCTTGATGGTCCGGGTGCAGAGGTCAAAGAACTCCAGGCTCTCCATCGTGTTTCCGCTGGCGCTGAAGAGCCCCTTTGTGGTAGCCACCATCGTGCCGGCCTTCATCCCGTGCCCGGTGGCGTCGCCTACGGCAACAGTCAACGACCCGTTGCCATTGCAGTGGAAATCGTAGTAATCTCCTCCCACCTCCGTTGCCGGCTTCATGTAGACCGCGATGTCCAGATAGGGGACCGACGGGACCTTGTTCGGCAGCATGGAGAGCTGGAGTTTCCGAGCCTCTTCGAGTTCACGGGTCTTGCGGAGATTGTCCGCCTCCAGGATCTTCCTGGCAATCTCGTCTTCCTTTGCACGGCGCTCCTGCTCGAGCGTTTTCGCCGAAAGCTCCTGCACCTGCACCAGCTGGGACTCCAGCCTCCTCCTTGTCCTGGCGAGGTTTCGCGCCAGCTCCACAGAAACCGCAATGCTGAGGAGGATCAGTCCGTAGGGATAGAAGATCATCCTCGGCATGAGGTCCACCGACATCAATATCTGAACAACCATGGAAAGCATGAACACAACCAGCCCCACGGCGGTGATCCAATGCTGGCGGCGCCGTTCCGATCCCGAGACAAAGAAGACACGAATCATCTCCAGCGCCGTTAATCCGATCAGGGCGTACATTGAGATCCCGACCTGAGTCACCGGGTCAATGAACCCCCAGACCGATATCCCAACCCCGGCGGCGACAAAAAGCCAAATCTGTTTCGGAATGCGCCCCAGAAGCATCTCATAGATTGTAAGCAACATGAAGACCAGACCGGGACCGAGGACGAAGTTGACAACGAGTGCCACGGTCATCGCCTGGTCTATGTTTTCGGTGAACGGATTATGAAAATCCCCGAAGATGACCACTCCCCAGAGAAGCATTGCGATTGTAAAGTAGAGGTTTTCTCTGGCTCGCGGATAGTAGGCGAAGAGAAAGAGATGGAGGAGAGCAAGGATAAGAGGAATGACTGAAAACGCCGTCTGATACAATGTCATATTCCGTACCGTCGTGACACGGTCGGTGAGGGCAGCGTCCGCGTCCGGAAAGATGCTCAGGACAAAACCTGCTGCGATATTGAACCTCTCGTACCTGTATCCATCAACGTTTGAATAGCGGACTGCAACGACGTGCTCCCCTGTCTTGGGAAAGACCAGATAACGCGGCGTATAGTCACGGTTTGGTTCCTCGTCATCTTCGGTCGTTCCCACTTTCCCGAATTTATGGACAAGGCGACCATCCACGTAGACCTCTGAGGCACCTACATGCCACATACGGAAGCCGACCGGGACGTTCCTGAGCGTCGAATCCACCGCGACATAGGTCCGAAACCAACCGATTCCCTCCCAGTCATCTCTCCTCCTCCCACCTTCCTGCAAGAGAGAGTAGACCGTTTCCCAGGTCTCGTCGTCGTAATCAGGCCGGACCCATTCGGGATTGTCCCCCGGATGGTACTTCCAGTTTTCGATGGTCATATTCCGGAGACGCGGATCTTCGAATCGGAGTAACGAGAGATATGCCTTGCCTGGACGTGAGGTGGAATCAATCGAGTTGGCGCGAATGAACTTCAGCCGGTGTTCCTCCAGAAACTGAACCGTCCCCAGAAGCTGAGGCACGTTCCAGACATCGTCCGCCATACCGGCCGACCACTGAATCCCTCTCTCCAGGCGGTCACTGTCGTTGTCGTGGATGCTGACAGAGAAGCCAAACAGGTTTCCGACGCCAACATTCACCTCTCGCCCCTGAACGATGATCCAGTCCCAGGCCAGTCGCATCTCTAGGACATACCCTTCAGCTGTTCGCCGGCGGGCGTAGTTTTCAGGCGCGCTGGCAAGAAGAGAAAGATGCCGTTCCTGATAGAGGTTATCGACGCCGTCTATCTCCTCCGCATCCGCCGAATCCAGTGCCGAGAGCCGGGCATTCACCACCCCCGTCCAGAATTTTTTCAATGGGTCGGGATCAAACTTGAGCTCCAGGCAATCGTTGTTAGGGCGGGCTTCATGATTGACCAGCACCGTGTCGTCCCGAACCTCTGCGTAGACATAGAGGTAGGTCTCGTCCCATGCGGCCCAGACATCCGCCGAGAGATCTGCCCCATCATCGGGCTTTGGGCCCAACCGGGGAAGGAAGTCTGTATGGGGGATCTGTATGTACCCATCCCCGGGATCCGTCAGATTGGTGTAGAACGAGTCCTTCTGCGCGTCGACCTCAATGGAAAACTGCGCCGGGGAGTGGCTGACACACAAAACGAGAAGCGGAACGAGTGAGATACAAAGACGATTCATCAAGTTTTCTGGAGATCAGGTTCAAGGGGCAGAATGAAAGGAACAGGGATCAGTCATAGTATACGGAAAAAGGTCCTGACGGTTACCGATTTTCTATTGGCACAGTTCGTGTGCTTTAGTCAGACTACTCCCCTCTGGAAGAACCACCCCGGAACACGCGGGGATTTTTGAACCAACACCCGACACCGATGCGGCGCGTCTCTATTCAGACATCCACGCTCATTGTCTTTGTCGCTCTGGCATTTCAGCTCCTGGCCGCAATCAACAACGAAGGATTCCACGATCCAGACGAGCATCTCCAGATGCTGGATTTCAAGGCCCAGAAGGCCGAAGCCGGGACTCAGAACGAGCTCCCGCCGGATCTCCGGCAGAAAGCCCGGCCAACACTCCTGGCCGCTTTCGCCTCCCTGACGATTCAGGGGGCGAATCAGCTGGGTATCGCCAGCCCCTACGTGCAGGCGGGCATCCTCCGGATTCTTTCTTCGATTCTGGGTGTCTTTGCGGCTTTCTTCATCTACCGTGTCCTGAAACGTGAATGCAACAGCAAAACAGCAAGAAATTGGCTTCTCTCCCTCCTACTGCTTCTCTGGTTCCTGGTCTTCATCCGTGCAAGGTTCTCCCCGGAAAACTGGTCCGGTCTATTCTTCTTCACCGGGATAGTCTGGTACTACCGGGATGATCTGAAGGAGGACGTGCGATGCATGCTTGTGGGCGCCATTCTGGGGCTCGCCTTCCTGATCCACTTCCAGACGGTCTTTCTCATTGCGGGTTTCTTCGGCTGGCTGATAGTGGTGGAAAAGGAAGAACCAAGAGTATTCATCACACTCATCGTGGGCATGGCAAGCGCTGCGCTGCCCGGTCTCCTCGCCGACAGATACATGTACGGTGAGTGGACATTCAGCCCCTGGAACAATCTGGCCGGGATGATCTCCGGCCCGATTCCCTCGGGCGGCGTGGAAGAGCCATGGTGGTTCTACTTCACGGAAGTGGCCCGCGGGGGTATCTATCCCGTGGGGGCAGTGATCGTCATCTGTTCGATCCTCTTTGCCCTCCTCTTCCGGAGACACATACTGACCTGGCTGCTTGTCCCGTTTTTGTTTGTCCATATGCTCATGCCACACAAAGAGCTCCGGCTCCTTTTCCCGCTGGTGCCTGTTCTGCCGGTCTTGATTGTCCTCTCCATCCAGAGGGTCTCGCTCCTGATCAGGTCGGATGATACGAGGGAGAAAGTCGGAAGGATATTCTACACGGTGATCCACCCCATATGGGCAATCAATCTGGTCTTTCTCGTGCTGGTCTCCCTCTTTCCCGCGCACCAGTATGCCCCGCTCTACCGGCATATCTACAACGAGTACGGTGGCCACCAGGTAGCGCTTCTCCACCAGGGGGAAGATCCCTACGGCAGGACCCCCGGGACAAAGCATTTCTATGCGCCGGCATCCCTGCAGCGAGTATCACTGGAGAAGAGGGGTCAATGTCAGGAACTTCTGGAGGGAGGATCCACCGCCAAGGTTCTGCTTCTCCTCAATGAGTTTGATGTGCCGGACTCCCTGCGGCGGCAGAATCTCTCCTTCGCTCTGGCCTACCAGAACATGCCGGAGTGGGCTCCCGTGAGGATCATTCTCAACTGGTTTGGAAGGGGAAGGGTACTGACGCTCTACGAAGTGCGACAGCAGGATAGACGGCGGGCACAGAACCTCTGAAGAATCACCTCAGAGAAAAGTCAACTCCGAAGCCACTCCACAGCCTCATCGGGATCCAGAAATACCTTGACATCAACACCCAGGTTCGTGGCAACGTTCTCCAGGAATCTGTCGGGTAGCACATAGATCTTTGTACCGATCATGGCCGTTCTGATCTTTAGAAACTTGGTCTTGATCGCGTACCTCCCCATCTTGTATCTGTCCATTATCCCCAGGCGGCCGGTCATCTTTCTGGTATCCAGAATGACTTTCGTGCACTTCTGCTCCTCACATGCATCCACGAACCTGTCGATGCACTCCTTTGCCCCCTCCAGCGTAAAATCCCCCGTGTAGTCGACCAGCAGGTAGTCGCCCTTGTTCTGGATCTCTATCCTGTGCTCCATTTCTCCGACTCCGACGCTACTCGACGATAATCTCGTCCGCAAATATCCAGATGTCCTGCCCGGCCCCGGGATGCCAGTCAGGGGCGGTCCCGATGTTCACCCCCGTCAGACGAACATACCTCACCGGGACTGAAGAGTCAACCGCCGCCCCAAAATCCTTGATCTGCGGTGACTGGCTGAAAGCTTCACTGCCGGTTTCGAACCTCTTGATTACATCGAAATCTTCGCCATCCCGCGAAACCGCAATTTCAACCGCGGAGGGGAGAAAGACACGGGCTGACTGGTTCTCGAGGAACCCCGCCGTTATTCGTTCCAGATGTATCTCTTCACCCAGGTCGATCCGGGCCACGAGATCCACCTTCTTGAACC
>JBATTW010000223.1:0-18909 GCA_049670805.1 Bacteroidota bacterium | reverse complement strand
GCCCCCAGTTGTCCTCGTTGAAGGGCGAACCCTTGGGGAAGATGCGTTGATCCCCCAGGCCGGGTGGCTTGATCTCGTGGGTGTTGAATTTCAGATTCCGCGGCATCGCGGCGGGTTGTCGGTTGATGTAGAGAACGCGGCTGACAATCTCTATCGTGTCTCCGCTGAGCGCGACCGCACGTTTAAGATAGAACTGAAACTCGGGAGACTCGACCTCATCACGGTGTCCCGGAAACTCAAACACGATGACGTCCCCCCGGTCGACGTCCTGAAACGCGGGCACACGGAACCAGGGAATGCGAACGCTGGTGAACGGGAGCGTCCGCGGTGTGGACCCGCCGTAGATGAATTTGTTCACAAAGAGAAAATCGCCGGGCATGATCTCGTTCTCCATCGAGCCGGTGGGGACTTCGAACGAAGCCAGGACAAAGCTGTTCAGGAAAAAGAAGGCAACGAGGACAAAGCCAATGTCCTTGGCAAGGTCCTTTATGGGGTGCCTTCTGCGCCCACCCTGGGCGGCTCTCTTCTGGTGTTGTCGCTCTTCCCTGTTGGTCATGGTCATCCTAGTCCTGTTCCATCGATAGTACTGCAAAAAACGCTTCCTGGGGAATCTCGACCCGCCCTACCTGTTTCATACGTTTCTTTCCCTCTTTCTGTTTCTCCAGGAGCTTTCTTTTTCGGGTTACGTCTCCACCGTAGCACTTCGCAACAACGTTTTTTCGCATCGCAGAAATCGTCTCGCGGGCGACGACTTTGCTCCCGATTGCGGCCTGAATCGCCACCTCGAACATCTGCCGGGGGATGAGTTTCCGAAGGCGGACACAGAGCCGTTTTCCCCACTCAAAAGCCCGCTCCCGGTGGACAATGGTTGAAAAGGCATCCACAGACTCGCCGTTCAGCAGTATATCCAGCTTGACCAGGTTGGACCGCCGGAAATCGAGGATTTCGTAGTCAAGCGACGCGTACCCCTTGCTGGTCGACTTCAGCTTGTCGTAGAAGTCAAAAATGATCTCCGAAAGAGGCATTTCGTACTGAATGTCGACCCGGGTGGGATCCAGGTAGGTCGTGTTCTTGTATACCCCCCTTCGGTCCATGCAGAGCTTCATGATGTTTCCGAGGAAGTCTGCCGGGACGATGATCTGGGCCTTGATAAAAGGTTCCTCGACCCCCTCGATCTCCCCCAGGGAGGGCATTTCGGAGGGGTTGTCAACGAGGAGGATCTCCCCACTCTTCTTTGTTACCCTGTACTCGACGTTCGGAACGGTATTGATCATACTCTGGCCGTACTCCCGTTCAAGCCGCTCCTGGACTATCTCCATGTGCAGAAGACCCAGATAGCCGCACCGGAATCCGAAACCCAGGGCCGTCGATGTCTCCGGTTCGTACACCAGGGAAGAATCGTTCAGGCGCAACTTGTCAATGGCGTTGCGGAGATCTTCAAAGTCCTCCGCATTGGTCGGATAGACTCCGCTGAACACCATTGGCTTCACCTCTTTGTAGCCCGGGAGGGGAGCCACCGCGCGCGGTTTTGGGTGGGTGACCGTATCGCCCACCTTTGTATCGTGCACGTCCTTCACACCCGCGATAAGGTACCCGACGTTTCCCGCCGACAACTCGCCCGTTCTCGTCCGCTTCATCTGAAGCACACCCACCTCTTCGGCTTCGAATGTCTTGCCGTTGTGGAAGAAGAGTATCTCCTCACCCTCACGCAGCGTTCCATCTACAACTCGAAGATAGGCGACCGATCCACGGTAGATATCAAACACCGAATCAAAGATCAGGGCACGGAGAGGGGAGGACGCGTCACCTCCGGGGGGTGGGATTCTCTCGACGATGGATTCCAGAACGACGTCAACGCCGAGGTCTGCCTTCGCACTGACGAGAAGGATATCCTCCTCCGAACACCCAATAAGATCTCTGATCTGTTGCCGCACGGTGTCGGTCATGGCACTGGGAAGATCGATCTTGTTGACGATCGGAATGATCTCCAGACCTGCATCAATGGCTAGATAGAGGTTGGAAACCGTCTGTGCCTCCACACCCTGCGTCGCGTCAACGATGAGGAGGGCACCCTCGCAGGCGGCAAGGGACCGTGACACCTCATACGAGAAATCTACATGTCCGGGCGTGTCAATGAGGTTCAGCGTGTAGAGCCCCCCACCGCGGGACCGATACTCCATCTGTACAGCGTGGAGTTTGATCGTGATCCCCCGCTCCTGCTCCAGATCCATGTCATCAAGAACCTGATTGTACTTCATCTGGCGCGCCGTGACCGTTCCAGTTCGTTCCAGGAGCCGGTCCGCGAGAGTGGACTTGCCGTGGTCAATGTGGGCTATGATGCAGAAATTGCGGGTCGTTTCCATCAGGCCTCTAATGAAAAATCCGTCCCGGAATGTGAGAGGACGGACTTTCCTGCGCCGCTTTTCAAATCAATATACGCTTTTGGCTCGAGAGTTGCAACCTTGCTGTTTCGAGAAGCGATCCGTATTATTAAATGACTTACCAGAAACGCCGATTGTTGCTACTCTGATGTCAACAAACGAGACAATTGCCGAATTCCTTGCGAGGCATGATAGTCGTCGGGCAAACGCCCCCGGCGTCGCGGTTTTTGACTGTGACGGGACAGTAATCTCGGGGGACATCGGCGAAGCCATGCTCTATACACAGATCGAGGAATTCCACTTTCGCGTCTCGCCGGCGACCATCTGGCCGGACCATCCCCGGAACGGGGACCTGCATCGGTTCTTCGTGGGACTCCACAACCTGCCTGCGGAAGAACGCAACGCACACGAAGGTTTTCAAGAATTTGCCGAATTGATCCTCTCGTGGTACTTCGATCAACTCCACGAAGGCAAAGTCGAGAAGGCATGTGCCGACATCGTCCGGCTTCTGGCAGGCTACACCGAAGAGGAGATCAGAGCCCTTGCCCTGAGAACACTCGAGCAGGAGCTCACCGGCCCGGTTGCCACCCGACGGCTCGGACGGAGAGAACTCCCCCGCGGCAGCAGGTACATCAGGGAATCACTCACTCTGCTCCGGGCTCTCCTCCACCACGGATTCGAAGTTTGGGCCGTTTCGGGAAGCAACAGTTGGAGTGTCGAGCGGGTCTTCGAACGCATAGGGATCCCTCCGGGGCGGGTGCTGGGGATAGAGCTCGGAAAACTTGGTGGCCTGCTCGTGCCGGAAACCCGATCCCCCATTCCGGTCGGCGAGGGAAAGATCAGGGCACTGAGAGACCGGGGCACAGCTGCCCCCGCGCTTGTCGTGAGCGATTCTCCCCACGACATCCCCCTCTTCCTTCATGCCACCGAACTCCGTGTTCGTGTGAAGTCCGGCGACCTCAACGCGGCCGATTTCTTTCGTGAGACCAACATCGCCCGTGATACAACGTGGGTGACATTTGACAATCCTACACTTATGAAGAACGAGGAAGTACCGTGGCTGATGCGGCAGTAACAGTAGTGGGTGCGGGAGTCGTAGGGCTGGCCGTCGCGGCCGAGCTTGCCACACGACACTCCCCGCTCTATGTCCTGGAACAATATCCGAAATACGGACAGGAAACGTCCAGCCGCAACAGCGAGGTAATTCACGCCGGCATATATTACGAGGAGAATTCTCTAAAGGCTCGCCTCTGCGTTGAGGGAAAGAAGCTTCTCTACGCGCTCTGCGACAGCCACGGCATCCCGGCAAAGAGAATCACAAAGGTCATTTCCGCCCGGGACGAATCAGAGCTGCCCGCGCTCGAGGCGATCTTTGCACGTGGAACGGCCAACGGTGCTGAATTGCAGATGCTGGACGCAGCAGAGGTACGGAAACTCGAACCTAATATCGTAACCGCCGGGGGGATTCTCTCTCCGACGACAGGAATCATCAGCGCACACGGCCTCATGGACTACTTCTACGGTGCCGCAATAAACGCGGGGGCTGAGGTCCAGATGAGATGCAAGGTAGTCGCGCTCGAGAGGAGACAGGCAGATTACCTCATTACGATCGAGGAAGGCGGTGAGCTCTCGAGCTTCTCATCCGAGAGGGTGGTAAACGCGGCAGGCCTCGAGGCAGATACCATCGCAGCCCTGGCAGGAATTGACGTGAGGGAGGCGGGTTACAAACTCCACTACTGCAAGGGCTGCTACTTCTCCCTCCCCCCTACATACACATCATCCGTGACACGCCTGGTGTACCCGGTGCCAAACAAGGATTCTCTGGGTGTCCATGCGCTCCTTGACCTCGGTGGGCGGCTGAAATTCGGACCGGACGTAGAGTACCTCGAGACCCGTACTCTGGACTACACTGTCCCGGAAGAAAAGAGACACGCCTTTGCGGAATCTGTGCGACGAATCCTACCTCACGTGAGAGACGAGGATCTCACGCCTGATATGAGCGGCATACGCCCCAAATTGCAGGCCCCCGGCGAGCCACCCAGGGATTTCGTTATCGTCGAAGAGTCCGAACGCGGGTTGCCGGGACTCATAAACCTCATCGGGATCGAATCACCGGGGCTCACGGCGTCCCCCGCCGTCGCGAAGCACGTCGCGCAACTCCTCTCCTGAAGCCTTCACGAGACCCAGATCACCGTCACACGAAAGCCTCACGCAGCGCTTTTCTGTTCGCCTCCACAGTCTCAGCGATGTCGCTCTCCGTGTGGGCGGCCGAGAGAAACGCCGCTTCGAACTGCGACGGCGGGAAATAGAGCCCTTGCTCCAGCATTGAACGAAAATAGATCGCGAACCGTCCAGTATCGCAGGCGGTCGCCGTCCGGTAGTCCACTACCCTCTTCTCCGTGAAGAAGAGCGTGAGCATGGACCCCACCCGGTTCAGCGTGAGCGGGAGGTCAAGATCCCGGATAGTCTGCTCCCATCCGGCGGCCAGCTGCTCTCCTCTCGCCTCCAGACGGTCGTACAGGGAAGCATCATCGTTCAGCAGCGTGAGGGTTTCAAATCCAGCGGTCATGGCGAGCGGGTTCCCGGAGAGGGTGCCCGCCTGGTACATCGGCCCGTTCGGGGCAACCATCTCCATGATCTCACGACGCCCCCCGTACGCACCAACCGGAAGTCCGCCACCGATAACCTTCCCGAGCGTGGTGAGGTCAGGGATCACACCATAGCGCTCCTGGGCTCCCCCTCTGGAAAGCCGGAATCCCGTCATGACCTCGTCGAAAATCAGGATAATCCCCTCCCGCGTACAGATCTCCCGAAGCCCCTCCAGAAACCCGGGCTCCGGCGGCACGCATCCCATGTTCCCAACAACCGGCTCTACAATGAGAGCAGCAAACTCCCCGCGCGAGGACGAGACGAGGGTTTCCACCGATTCCAGATTGTTGAATTCTGCCGTTTGCGTGGCCCCTGCAACCGCCCGGGGAACACCCGGACTGTCCGGCACGCTGAGCGTCATTGCGCCCGAGCCCGCTTTGATGAGAAATGCGTCACCATGCCCGTGATAGCATCCCTCGAATTTGATGATCCTGTCGCGTTCCGTGAATGCGCGCGCGAGACGGACGGCACTCATCGTCGCCTCCGTCCCCGAGTTGACCATACGCACCACATCCACACCGGGCACCATGGCACAGATCAGTTCTGCCATACGGACTTCAAGTTCGGTCGGAGCACCGAAGCTCGTCCCCGAGATCGCAGCCTTCCGAACGGCCTCTATCACGCGAGGGTGGGCATGCCCCAGTATCATTGGCCCCCAGGAGCCCACGTAGTCGAGATAGCGGTTTCCGTCTACATCCCACAGATGGACCCCTTCAGCCCTGGAGATGAAGAGAGGCGTTCGGCCGACGGATTTGAAAGCCCGGACAGGAGAGTTCACCCCACCCGGAATGCTGCGTCGAGCCTCTTCGAAGAGACGATCCGACTTTATGGTGTTCATCAGTCCGCTCGCTTACCGTTGTCGATCCAGATAGCGCGAAGCCTCTTTAGCAAAGTACGTCAGGATGAGATCGGCTCCGGCCCGCCTTATGCTTGTGAGCATCTCCATCATGACCCGCTCACCGTCAACCCAGCCCATCTCCGAAGCTGCCCGGACGAGCGAATATTCCCCGCTCACGTTGTAGGCAGCTGTCGGCATTTCAAAACGCTCCTTGACCCTCTGGATGACGTCGAGATAGGGAAGTGCGGGTTTCACCATCACAATATCGGCTCCTTCGGCAATGTCCAGCGCCACCTCCCGGAGAGCTTCGTCGGTGTTTGCCGGATCCATCTGGTGGGAACGGCGATCGCCGAATTGCGGTGTGCTTTCAGCGGCTTCCCGGAACGGCCCATAGAATCCTGATGCGTACTTGGCCGCATAGGACATAACGGGAACGTTCTGAAACCCGTTCTCGTCCAGAATGCTCCGAATCGCCCTTACCCGCCCGTCAAACATATCGGACGGCGCCACCATGTCGGCACCCGCCCCGGCGTGCGTCAGCGCTTCGCGAGCGAGGAGCTCCAACGACTCGTCGTTGAGGATTTCGTCTCCCCGTACGACGCCACAGTGCCCGTGGGATGTGTATTCGCAGAGACAGACATCCGTGATAAGGACCAGATCCGGCACCTCCTTCTTCACCGCCCGGAGCGCCTGCTGCACGACCCCGTTCTCGTCATAAGCGCCCGACCCAACGTCGTCCTTCCGTTCGGGGATCCCGAAAAAGATGACGGCCGGAATCCCGAGCGAGTGCACCTCGACGCACTCACGGACGATATGGTCAACCGACATTTGAAACACACCGGGCATCGAGGAGACCTCTTTCTTGACGTTGTGGCCCGGGACCACGAAGAGCGGGTAAATGAAATCGTCCTTTGACAACCGCGTCTCCCGTACCATCGCGCGGAGACCGGCAGTCATCCTGAGCCTGCGCAAACGCGACACTGGAAACAACGGCATCGGACTCTCGACTCCTTTCATCGTTCACCTGTATGCTAGTGTTTGTGACGAATACCGCTCTGTGCTGACACATAATCCTCTGCGCGTGTTGCCGTACTCTTCCCGCTCATCACACAGTCTCCTACAGCGATACCTCCTCTGTAGTTGCTGCAGAGGAACAGGCCGGGCACGTCTCTCTCCAGCTCCTCGAGGCTCGTCAGGAGCGATTGATACCCCAGGTTGTACTGGGGGATTGCCCGGCGCCAGCGGATGCTTCGTGTGAAGACAGGCTGGCCCCGTACCCCCATGATCGAGTTGATGTCGTCCAGAACGAGTCGCATGATATGATCGTCGTCCCCGTCGAGCAACCCCGGCTGCCGCGCTCCTCCCACAAATGTCGTCAGCGCAACATGACCCTCCGGCGCGCGGCCGGGAAAAATCGAGGAGGACCAGATGGTTCCGAGAACGTTGCACGATTCCTTTGCCGGGACCAGATATCCGAAGCCGTCCAGCGCCATCGTAAACTGATCTTCGTGAAAGCCGAGGAAGACTTCAGCCACCGGTGGGTAGTAGACCGCATCCAGCCTGTCCGCCGTATGAGCGGAGAGATTCCGGAGGATCATCGAAGCGGTATAGGCGGGAACCGCCAGAATAACCGCGTCCGCGGTCAGAGCTCGTTTCTCACCATCCCGCTCGTAGGTAACTTCGAGACCCTTGGTGCCGTGCTCCGTGGCGCCCCGGACCCTACCCACGGATATGACGGCGGCCGCGAGCTCCACACGATCGGCCAGAACCTCTGCGATGGCGTCGGGAAAAGTTTGCATGCCGGAAACAAACGAAAACATCCTTGCCCGGTCTTTCGCCGTCTCGGCCCGCTTCCGGCGGTCCCTGGCTCCGAGGATCATCCCCTTCACGAGCCCACCGTACTTCTCCTCCAGCGCAAAGAGTTTCGGAAAGGCCAGGCGAACGCTCAGATCCTCCGGATTGCCCGCATAGACACCCGCCACGAAAGGATTGATAGCGTAGTCCAGGAACTCACTCCCCAACCTCCGCTCTACGAACTCCGCGATTGACTCCTCCTTCCCGGCCCTGCCCGTGAAGGGCTCCCTCAACAGGCGAAGCTTCGCCCGTGTTGACCAGAGGCGTGTCTTGAGAAATGCACCCGGAGACATCGGCAGTGCGTGAAGGAGACCGCCACGGAGGATATACCTCCTGTTTGACTCTGAGCTTGCATACATCCGCTGACCCGAGATCCCGAGCGCGTCGAACATCTCGCTGAACAGAGGTGTCGTCTCGAGTGCACTGTTTGGACCCATTTCCACCAGCCAGCCATCTGTCCGAAGTGTCCGCATTGTTCCCCCCACCCACTTCTCCCGCTCCAGAACGGTAACGTCAACCCCGCTTCGGTGCAACCAGAAAGCGGTCGTCAGACCCGAGATCCCCGCACCCACCACCACGACTTCGGCACGTCTGCTCATCGAGCAACCCTTTCAAGGACCAGATCTGCCAGTGCTTCGACAAAACTGGCGTTCGTGTTGAGCGCCGGGCTCATATCGAAGTGGGTAATCCCCAATTCTCTAGCCATCCTCTTCGTCTCAATGTTGATCTCCCAGAGGGTCTCGCTGTGGTCCGAAACGAACGCTATCGGGACGGTGATGACGTGCGAGACACCTTCGGCGGCGAGCTCCCTGATCGTCCCGTCCAGGGACGGCTCCAGCCACCTCTCCGGGCCGACCTTGCTCTGATAGCAGAGACGATGAGGGAGATTGAAATCACCCGCGGCCAGAACAGCCCGATAGGTTCGGAGAATACTCTCCTGGTACGGGTCCCCCGCGTGCACGAGCTTGACAGGTGTACCATGAGCACTGAACACGAGAACGACGCGCCCCCGCTCCTCCCTCGGCACACGGTTGAGCGCGATCGAAATGTTCCGCACGAGAGACCGGATGTACTCGGGATGATCACTGTAGTCCAGCACGACATCCACCTCCAGGTCCTCCGGCAGCCGACCGCGGACGACACGGTTCCACTCATTGATGCTGGAACCTGTTGTGGTTTTGGAGTAGTGCGGATAGAGCGGGAGCAAGACAAGCCGGCGGAAATCACCTCGTTCAATCTGGTCGACCGCCTCTTCGGTCAGCGGGTGCCAGTAACGCATCGCGACGAAGACCCGGGCATCAATCGTCCCCCGGAGCCGGTCCTCGAGTGCCACCGCCTGCCTCCGCGTAAGTTTCAGGATGGGCGATCTGCCTCCGATCTCTTTGTAGTACTCCCGGACTCTGGGCGATCGTCGACTGGCGACAAATCGGGCCAGGGGTTTCCGGAAGAGGAACGCCAGCGGCAGATCAATGATGTCTGGGTCGCAGAAAAGGTTGTACAGAAACGGCTCAACGCTTTCGAGCGAGTCCGGTCCGCCGAGTTGTAGCAGGATCACTGCAACAGGTTTTTGCGATGTCATCCACCGCACCTCACCGGTGAAAGGACGGGCTTTCATCACGCACTGCGCGAATGAGCGCCCGCGCGTGTTCCACGGGTACGTCGGGCAGAATGCCGTGCCCCAGATTGAATATGTGCCCAGGCCCCCGCCCGTATTTGCGCAACACCGACCGTGCTTCCCGCCGGATCGCCTCGGGCGATCCGTAGAGGAAGGAGGGGTCCAGGTTCCCCTGGAGGGCCACCTTTTCCCCGATCATTGAACGGACATCAGCCAGATCCGCCGTCCAGTCGACTCCGACAACGTCCGCACCGATCTCTGCCAGATCCCCAAATGAGTGGTTCGCCCCCTTGGAGAAGACGATGACCGGCACACCCGATCTGTCCATGGACGAGATGATCTTGTGGAGATAGTCAAGCGAGAACTTTCGATAGTGGTCCGGAGCCAGAACTCCGCCAAGCGTGTCGAATATTTGAACTGCCTCGGCCCCCGCCGCAATCTGCGCCTCGAGAAACAATCGCACACACACGGTGAGCTTTTCCAGAAGCTTCATAAGCGTGTCAGGCTCATCCAGCATCATCCTCTTCGCGGAGCGGTAGTTCTTGCTCCCCCGCCCCTCAATGACGTAGGTAGCGAGAGTCCAGGGAGAACCCGCAAAGCCTATGAGTGGAACTCGCCCTGAGAGCGTTTTCTTCGTCAGCTCCAGCGCGTCCAGGACATACCGGAGGTCCCTCTCGGGATCAGCCACCTTTAAGCGTTCGACGTCCACAAGGGTTCGAACCGGCTCCGGAAACGAAGGTCCTTTGGATTCTTCCATCACCAGATGCATCCCCATCGCTTCCGGTATCACGAGGATATCCGAGAAAATAATGGCCGCATCCACGCCGACAAGGTCAACCGGCTGAATGGTGACTTCTGCCGCCAGCTCGGGCGTCCTGCACATGGTGAGGAAGTCGGATTTCGCGCGGACGGCGCGATACTCGGGAAGATAGCGTCCCGCCTGACGCATCATCCAGACGGGTGTACGGCTGACCGGCTCTCTCCGGCAGGCTCTCAGGAAAAGATCATTCTTCATGATGGGTCTCAAGATAATTCTCGATCGCCTCTACCAGCCCCTCGCCGGTTGATACAGACGCCATGATGTCGGGGACAACCCCCAGCTCGGTGAGCGCGTCTCTCGTGGTCGGGCCGATAGCGGCGACCTTTGTGTACCGACGCAACTCGGCCGGTGGAAGATCGGACAATATGAGCAGGAAGTTCCTTGCGGAAGAAGGGCTCGCGAAGGCGACAGCATCGAATCCCCCGTTTCGAATCTCCTCCAGGACCCTGCCTCTCCCTGACGGGACTGCCGGTACCGTCCTGTAGACGACCACCGGGTCCGGTATAGCACCCTGAGTGCGGAGAGCAGTCTCCAGCTCGCTACGGGCCAGGTTTCCCTGCGGAAGCAGAATTCTCTTTCCCCTGAGGTCGTGTTTGGCGAGCATCCCTGAAAGCGAAGCTGAGGTGAACCGCTCGGGGAGACCGGAGACCTCCAGACCCCTTTCCTCGAGTGCTTCCCGCGTTCTCTCCCCGATACACCATATTCTCAGCCCTGTGAGCTCCGGGGAACCCGATCCTTTCGCTTCAACCCTCTGGTAGAAGAACTCCACCGCGTTCACGCTTGTGAACACGATTCCGAAGTAGCCCGCGATGGATGCCAGAGATCGATCACACTCCTCCCACGAAGTCGGTGGGAGGATCTGAATCGTCGGAAACACAACGGCCCGCCCCCCCCGACGCTCGACCTCAGCGACCATCCCTGCGGCTCTCTCCGGTTGGCGGGTAATGAGAATTGTCTTAGCCCACAGGCTCATGCGTCGATCCGGCATCGCTGCGAATGTCACGAAGGATCCGATCAGCCCCGGCACGAAGGAGCGATTCGGCAAGCGCAACCCCCAACTGCTCGGCCTCCTCGGGGCTCCCCTCGGTTCGGTTTCTGATCACGGTGTTGCCATCAAGGGATCCCACGAGCGCATCGAGGGTCAATCGGTCCTCAACTCCGTCGGCTGCCTCCACTCTCGCGTAGGCACCTATCGGGATCTGACATCCCCCCTCCAGCCTGCGAAGCAGAGCTCGTTCCGCCGCCGTCGAACATAGCGTCGGCTCGTGATTCAGTTCTCCCACGATGGCGTGAACCCGCGAATCCTCTTCCCGGATCTCCACTCCCAGCGCCCCCTGCCCGACTGCAGGCAGAAAGAGCTCCGCGGAGAGAGTTTCTCCGGCCCTCTCGAACATCCCCAGGCGGACAACCCCGGCGCGCGCCAGTATCATCCCGGCCCAGTCCGATTCCTCCAGCTTTCTCATCCGCGTGTTCAGATTGCCACGAATATCAACGACCGAGAAATCCTTCCTCAGGTTGAGGAGTTGGCACCTCCGCCGCAAGCTCCCGGTCGCAATCCGTGCCCCCGCTGACTGCCCGAGCAGGTCTCTGATTTCGTTTTCCGGGTGCGGGATGAAGACGTCCCTGACATCCTCCCTCTCCGAGACAGCCCCGATGATGAGTCCTGCCGGCAACTGCGTCGGAAGATCCTTCAGGCTGTGAACGGCAAGGTCAATATCGCGGCGCAGCAACGCCTGCTCGATCTCACGGGTAAACAACCCCTTGTCTCCAATCTTCGAGAGAGGCGAATCGATGATCCTGTCACCCTTGGTCCTTATAATTTCGATGACGATGTCGAGACCGGGTCTCCGTTTGGCCAGTTGGCTCTGTACCCAGCGTGCCTGCCAGAGGGCCAGCTCACTCCCCCGTGTCCCGATTCGGACCCTCTCAGCCGTCATGATCCTCCCCCTTACGACCCCTCATCCCGAACAGTTCCCGAAGGGTCTCGACTCGTTGGAGCGTCTCCCGGTTTCCGGCACCGTTCTGCGCTGACTTCTTCAGCGCCGTCATGGGTTGATGCAGGATCTTGTTCACGATACGACGTGTGACGAGTTCCACGAGATCCCGATCCGCAAAGGAAAACCGGTTGATGTTCTTCTCCACCTCCTCCCGGCGGATATCCTCAATCGTGTTGCGGAACTCCTCGATGGTCGGGCCCACCTGAAGCGCATTGTACCAGTCAAAGAGCGCTGCGATTTCTTCCTGTATGATCTGATTGACCTTTGGCATCTCGGTTTTTCGCCGCCCCAGGTTCTTGTCGACAATCGCGCTCAGGGAGTCGATGTCATAGAGGAAGACATTGTCGATCCTGTTGGAGGCCGGCTCCACATTCCGGGGTACTCCGATATCAATGATGAAGAGAGGATCATTGGATCGCTGCTTCATGATCCTCTGGATCTCCGCTCGCCCGAGGATGTGTGTCGGGCTGTTGACCGAAGTGATGACAATATCCACGGACGGAAGGGTCCTGACAATCTCGTCGTAGTCCACCACCAACCCGCCAAGATCCGCGACGAGCGCTTCCGCTTTCTCACGCGTTCGGTTCGCAATCTTCACCTCGCCGATACCCTTTGCCGACAGATGTTTCAGCGTCAGTTCACCTGTTTCACCGGCACCCACGAGGAGCGCGGATTTTTTCGCCAGATCCGCGAAGATCTTGCCCGCAAGCTCCACCGCGGCGTAACTGACGGATACCGCCCCTTCACAAATTGATGTCTCCGACCTCGCTCTCTTCCCCACATGAAGGCTGAACTGCATCAGACGGTTCGTCACCGGTCCGAGCGCGTCCGTTTCGCGCGCTATAGCGTAGGCCACCTTGACCTGATTCAGAATCTGGATGTCCCCCACGATCATCGAATCTATTCCCGAGGCAACCCTGAAGATCTGCTCAACCGCATCCGCACCCACCCTGGCGGTGAGATGCTCCGGTCCAACGATATCTCCCGCCGTCTTGAGGCCTATGAGAAACTCCTTCACGGCATCTTCGCGCACCTCCGGGTTGGCGGTCATCCCGTACAGTTCAGTCCGATTGCACGTGGAGATCAGTACGCACTCGGAGAAGAACTCTTGCCTCAGCCTGGGAAGCGCTTCGCGAATCTCGGCATCGGACAACCACATCCTCTCGCGAAGCGCGACGGACGCGTTGTGATGACTGATGCCAATCGAAAGAAGGTTCATCTTTGCTGGCGCACCCTAGTGAAAACTGTGAAACCGACTGAGGTAGAGATTGATGACAGTCATGGAGAGAAACATGAATCCGAACGCCACGAGAGAGAGGATGAGAGTCTTTCTCCCCTGCCACCCCAACCGTCTCTTCGCTGCCAGCCCGACAGCGTAAAGCAGCCAGATCACCATCGTCCCTACGAGTTTCGGATCAAGGTAGGAGAATTCTTCGAAGACCACGGGGAGCCATCCCAACCCGATGACAATACCAACGGTGAGCATGAGGAAGCCGAACAACTCAGCCTTGTGACTCATTGTCTCCAGCATCTCCAGGCTGGGCAGCCTCGTGTACACCACGCCAAACCGTGACGACTTGATCTCATGGTACAGCATCAGATACAGGAGCGCGTAGACGGCCGAGAGGGAAATCGCCGTGTATCCGAGAAGCGCGGTCGAGACGTGAAGACCCAGGAGATGACTGTGGAGATACTCGGGAAGATCGACGATGTCCTTGATGAAGAGTGAAGAGATGACCTGAAACAGGAATGCAAGGAAGAGAATGAAGAGCCCGGTGTTGCGCGTTCGCGTGCGCGCTTCGATGTAGACGTACGCGATCGCAATGCACACCGCCAGCACCGTCATGATCTCAAAAACCGATGTGATGGGCGGGTGGTCGAATGCTATCGTTCGAAAAACCAGGTAGAGAAGGTGGCAGAAGACGGTGCTGACGAGCAAGGGCGACCTGAGACGTTCTACCGCGGCGCCAGCGCCGCCAAAAAAGGAGATGGCGTAGAGGAGAACCAGTCCACCATAGAGCACGGGGAGAAGGAACTGAAGAACGTCGATCGCCTGCCGAAAACCCATATGAGAAGAAACACTCCGTAATTCAGGGCATGAATTCTATAAATATACAACAATCCCGGCTATTCTTCCAGTGTCATGAGATCCTTCGGTTCCTGACCCAGCGCGCGCGCTTTCAGAACGCGGCGCATGATCTTGCCGCTCCGCGTCTTGGGAAGTGTGTCCACGAACTCGATCTGGTCAGGTTTGGCGATCGGACCCATCTCGTGCGCAACGTGGAGCCGGAGCTCGTCAATGAGCTTCTCGCTCTTTTCAGCTCCCGCCCTGAGAATCACAAACGTGTGAATGGCGTTCCCTTTCACCTCATGGGGAAGTCCGATTGCAGCCGCTTCCGCCACCGATGGATGGCTCACCAGCGCACTCTCGATTTCCGCGGTACCGAGCCGGTACCCGGACACCTTGATGACATCATCCACTCTTCCGATCACCCAGTAGTAACCGTCTTCATCCCTCCGCGCAGAATCCCCGGTCAGGTACACTCCGGGGAATTTGTTCCAGTACTGATTCAGGTATCGATCGGGATCGTTGTAAACGGTTCTGAGCATCGAGGGCCAGGGGGTGGTTATGACGAGAAAGCCCTCCTCACCTGGCCCGACGGGCTTCCCGTTCTCATTGTAGATATCCATCTTTACTCCCGGGAATGGCTTCCCGCCGGAACCCGGTTTGAGGGGAACGGAAGGCATGGGGGTGATCATGAACATTCCAGTCTCTGTCTGCCACCATGTGTCCATGATGGGACACCTCCCCCCGCCGATCACCCTGTGATACCACTTCCAGGCCTCCGGATTGATAGGTTCCCCGACGGACCCCAGCAGACGCAACGAAGAGAGATCGTGCCGGTTTGGCCAGGCCTCTCCAAAGCGCATGAGACCACGGATGGCTGTGGGGGCAGTGTAAAGAATATTGATCC
The DNA here is from genome assembly GCA_049670805.1 of Bacteroidota bacterium. GTDB lineage: Bacteria > Bacteroidota > Ignavibacteria > UBA10030 > UBA6906 > JBATTW01. The sequence continues at coordinate 3,780 of JBATTW010000223.1, read as the reverse complement.
CGTATCTCTCGATCATCTGCCACCACCGGTGGGGGTACGGATATGTGGGCGCACCTTCGTACATGAATGACGTGGTGCCGTTAAGCAGCGGTCCGTAGACGATGTAGCTGTGACCGGTGATCCAGCCGGGATCGGCGGCGCACCAGTACCTGTCCTCGTCGTGTATGTCAAAGACATACTTCAGTGTGGTGTATGTCCCGACCATGTAGCCACCGTGCGTGTGAAGAATCGCTTTGGGCCTCCCCGTCGTTCCGGATGTGTAGAGGAGAAAGAGAGGATCTTCAGCGTCCACAATCTCGATGGAACACTGGGTACTGGCGATCGGAAGGGTCATCAGATCGTGATACCACATATCACGCCCGGGCTCCATGTGCACTTCCTGTCCGGTTCTCCTGACCACCAGGACGCTCTCAACGGTCGCGGCGCGTTGGAGGGCTTCGTCAGCAATTTTTTTGAGCGGCACCACCTTCCCCCGCTGATACGCTCCGTCGGCAACGACAAGGACCTTTGACTGGCTGTCCTCCAGGCGTTCATGCAAAGCCTCAACGGTGAATCCACCATAGACGACCGAATGGACCGCGCCTATCCAGGCACAGGCGAGCATAGCGATCACGAGTTCCGGCACGCGTCCCATGTAGATCGTGACCCTGTCACCCTTCGTGACCCCCACGCTGCGAAGCACATTCGCGAATTTGCACGTCTCCCGCCGGAGTGCGAAATAGGACAGCGAACGGAATTCGCCCTTTTCTCCCTCCCAAATCAGAGCAAGTTTGTTGCGCCTTGCGGTCTGTGTGTGTCGGTCCAGGCAGTTGTAGACGATATTGGTCTTTCCGTCGACAAACCACTTGAAGAACGGCTTCTTGCTGTCGTCCAGCACCTTGGTCCACGGTTCGAACCAGTGGAGCTCAGCCGCTTCGTTCGCCCAGAACCCTTCCAGATCCTTCTCTGCCCCGGCAGCCAGATCGTCCCATCGTTTCACCGTGGCTCGGGCTACAACTTCCTCAGACGGGTGGAAGATTTCTCCTGCGAGAGCTTTGTCCGGCATGGTAGATTCCTTATATTGTCAGTGGAATTCCTGACTCGTGTTGCCCGAGAAGGAGCCATGGAAATCGAAGCCTCGTTCTTCTGCGCGTTTTGCTTCCAGGTAAACGCCATAGCGGTTGACCCGACGGGTGGAGCACACCAGGAGTACGTGGAGGATTGCCAGATCTGTTGCCGCCCGAACACGCTGCATATCACAGTCAGCTCGGAGCTCGACACTGCTGATATCAACGCCGTCGCTGCCTGATGGTTATGAACCCTGGAAGGAATAGGAGTCCCGGTCACCCGTGAGTGAGAGCATCAGCTCGAACAGAAAGTGGCGATACTGGATATCGGTAATCACGCGACTGAGTTGCTGGACGTGGGTGGGTCGGACTTCGTAGGAAGCTTTGAGAATGAGCTTCCAGTCGTCGATCGTTCCGCTCCCGAGTCCCACCATCGCCTCCACTTCTGAACGCTCGGCTACCTGACAGAGCTCCCCGTGAATGCTCTCCGCGATCTTCTTCTGCTTCCCCAGTATCCTCTCGAGTGTCTTGATGTCCAGGCGGCCTGTCGAAGGAGGCGTGGACGCATAGCTCTGACGAGCTCGTTCCCTCTCGGGCCGAACCGACGGGGCCTCAGCGCGAAGGACCTGGGCCAGCTTTGCATCCAGCATGAAGGCACTGAGGGTCCACCAGGTTGTCGCCATGAGCTCGTCCACGGCATCACACAGGTCATCCATCTGCGCATCTAGCTTGCCGAAGAGATCCTTGAGCCCGAGCGCCACGGTCCCGAATTCGAAGGGGAGAACCACGCCATGCCCCCGGAGCTCGTTGACAATCGTCTCGTGGAGACCGCGCATCCGGATCGATTCCTGCTTGTTGAACAGGAGCATCCCCGTTTTGCTCACGTTAAGCGACCGTCCCGTGACCCTGCTGAGAAAGAAGCGGAGCCCACCCCGATCAAGCGCAAAGGCGAATTCACTGTTCTCTATCCCCTTCTCCTCGAGCATGAACGGTTTAGATGCGGGCTTCTCCATCAGCGGCACCGTGGTCACGCCGTGGAGATAGAGGTAATCCTCTTCATCGAGATCGAATGGAATCCGGGACAGATGCCTCTTGGTCAGTGGCACCTCATTCTCCTGCAATGGTTCAATGGGTAGGACCTGAGCGAGCTCTCCCGGCTCGACAACCGAGATCTCGTCCGGCCCGGTTTCGCTGGGCTGAGGGGTTGGTGGAAGGTCCCCGGGGAGGTCGGGAGGTTGGACTCCGGCTTGTGTCGTGCTTTCATCTGGTTCCGATTCGCGTTGCTCTTCCCGCCGCCTCTGGATGATATTCTGCAGCTCGTCGACAAGCTCCTTCAGCAGCCGATCATTGCTGTCACCGCCCAGGTCACCCAGCATCTCTCGTATCTCTTCCCTCTGGGCGATGAGTACAAGCAGATCACCCAGAAGTGCCCGAGCATCGCGCTCATGTGAAGGATCGCTCACAAGCACCCTCTCTCAAAACGTTCCCTGTCCCTGCCTGGCTAAGATACATATTGACCCGCAAAACTTCAAACGGAGAAGATCGTGCAATTGAAACCCGGAATCGTTATTTTGTGCCTGTTGTGCAAATATCTGACTCGTTGTCCCACATTGTGGCATCACATAGGTGAGCATCAGCGACCTCAAAAAGGCGTCAGACAGGTCTCTTATTCAGGCTGCCAGGAAGGGAGACCAGACGGCATTCGCCGCCCTCGTGCGACGGTATGAGGACACCGTCTTCAAATTCTCATTCAAAGTCTGCAGAGACAGGACAAAGGCGGAGGAAACCCTGCAGGACACGTTTATCAACGTGTTTCGGAAACTCGATTCCTTCGATGGAAAATCGAAATTCAGCACCTGGCTTTACACGATTGTCTCGAACAATTGTCTTATGAAGCGGAGACGGCGCAAGATACATGCCCTGGAAGAATCCTTGGAGATCTTTGACGACCCACCGGATGGCCGACGCCAGAGTCGTCAGCAGCCCGCGCCGTGGGAGAAGACTCCCGCCGAGGTCCTCCTCGACAAGGAGCTCCAGACAGTACTTGACAGGGCGATAGTGAAACTTCCCGTTGACTACCGGTTGGTGTTCGTGCTCAGGGATGTCGAGGGTCGATCCACTCAGGAAACCGCGTCCATTCTCGAGATAACGGAAGAGGCCGCGAAATCACGATTGCGGCGGGCAAGGGCCTTTCTGCGGGACCAGCTCCATCCGTATATGGCAGCGCCGGGAACATGACCATGAAAGCGTGCCGAGAGATTTACCAGCACATCTGTGACAACCTCGACGAGGACCTCTCCTCGCCCCGGTGCAGGCAGATCAAGAAACATATCGATTCCTGTTCTGACTGCCGGGCATATCTGGATTCTCTCAAGAAGACCGTCGTCCTGTACCGGAAAGTCCCTGCCCCCGAGGTTCCCCGATCCACCCACGCGAAACTCCTGAAGACCATCCAGCTGGAGTTCTCGGCCGTGGAGGGCAAAAAGAACCGTCGCGGCGGCTCAAAGCGCACATCCTAGGACCCTCATGCCGACCCGATCGGCTGGCTCTCTGCATCATACGGGAGAAACACGGTAACCATCCAGAGCTTGGGAGATCATCATGAAGCGGAACATGGGTACTGCCGACAGAACAGTTCGTATCATTGCAGCGCTTCTCCTGGCTTATCTTGTTCTGAGCGGCACCGTGAGCGGGGTCGTCGCACTCCTCCTTGGAATAGTCGGGGCTGCGTTTC
>JBATTW010000222.1:0-5157 GCA_049670805.1 Bacteroidota bacterium | reverse complement strand
GGGGTATCGCATGTGTGACCTCCTGGAAGGAACAAACGACTATAAGTTCCGGCTCGGGGGGAACATGTCCTGGTACTCCCGGGCAACGCTCTTCCGGAGAGGCGTGCAGGGAACAAAGGGGCAGTTCTTTCTCTCCACCCTCAGGTTGAGAGACGCCGGGCGAAGATTCGCGCGCCAGGATCGGAGCTTCGCCCCGACCTCTCCATCCAACGGCCGATCAGTACGCCAAGCCCAACAGCATGCGCACACGGCCGGTAACCACAGGTCCTGAGCTTCGCGATCTTCAGCATCCCTGGGGGGAGCTCGCGGCAAGGGGTAATGCCACCCGAATAGCCTCCTCAGCAATGAAACTCGTCGACCGGGTCAAGAGCAGATCTGTGCGCCTCTGATCTGCGCCTGATTCCAATCCCAAACCAGCCCAGAATCAGCCTTTTTTCAAGCAGAAGCGACCCATTCCGGAACCTGCCCTGAGATTCTTCCGTTCAAGGATGACTTTTTTGAATAGATTTTGTACCTTCGTCAAAGTCCTACAGCGCGGGGAAGATGGGGGGCACGGATCTCCTGGATCAACCCGCGCGCACCACTGTTCTCCTTTCTAACCATCCATTCCAATCACTTCAACTGGAGGTATCTTATGAAGCTCATAAGGTACTGCGTTGTTCTTGTTATCATTCTGGCCGTTGTACCATTCTCCGCGTACGCAGGGGGATTTCAGATCAACGAGCATGGTACAAAGGCCATGGGCATGGGAGGAGCCTTCTCCGCACAGGCATCCGATGGCTCGGCTATGTTCTACAACCCCGCCGGTCTGGGCTTCCAGCAGGGTTTCAAGGTACTGGCCGGCGCAACATTGATCGCGCCATCCACCAGCTGGACCAGCGCATCAGGATCCGAGGAGAAGATGGAAAGCCAGGTGTTTTTCCCGCCGCACGCGTACGTATCCTATGGAGACCCCTCCGGCTGGACGTTCGGCGTCGGCTTTTACGCACCGTTTGGACTGGGTACCGAGTGGCTGCCTGATTGGACGGGTCGCTACGCAGCGGTGAAGACGGACCTTCAGACTTTCTTCATCAATCCGTCGGCCGCGTACAAGATCAGTGACCAATTTTCGCTGGGTATCGGCGTAAGCTACGTCTTTTCCAACGTCAAACTCTCCAGGAAGGTCGGAACATTCAGCGGCATTGGCCCACCCCCGGTTCCGTCCTCAACTGACGGAGAAGTGTTCCTGGAGGCGGACGGAACCTCCTTCAACTGGAATGCGGGACTCATGTTCAAGCCCAACGATCAGGTCTCGATCGGTGTCTCCTATCGCCACTCGACCGACATCGACTACGACGGGGACGCAACCTTCCAACAAATGCAGGTACTGGCGCCGTTCTTTCCGGGAGGCAAGGGTGCAACGACCATCGTCATGCCGAACAACATCTTTGCCGGTGTTGCAGTTCAGGCCACCCCGGAGCTCATCCTGGAAGCGGATTTCCAGTATATCATGTGGTCCACATATGACACGTTGGCGATCAACATTCCGGACGGCCCCACATTTCCTCTCACCGGAACACCTCTGCAGACTGCCTCAAAGTCGGGGAGGGACTGGGAGAATGCATGGATGATCCGTGTAGGCGGTGAGTACCAGTTAGAATCTGTCGCCCTCCGAGCCGGTTTTATCTACGACAAGACACCGCAACCGGACAAGTCGGTGGAGCCCCTTGTTCCAGATGCAAACCGGATCGAGTTCACGCTTGGAGTCGGATTCGAGATCTCCGAGAACGTCGTTGTTGACGCGGCGTACCAGCTGATACTCTCATCGGACAGGGATGCAGCCACCCCGTCCAGCCCCACATCGGAACTCGCTCCCCTGGCGGGAGGGACGTACAAGAGCACCGCGCACCTCTTCGGGGTGACTCTTGGCTTCAATCTGTAGAGACCCATTCGACGGATTGTCCTCGCCTGCAGAGTGCGGCCGCCGCAGACGGCGCCCGCACCTGCGCGGGGAGTATTCAGATCTCTTCCCCCTCTCTCGTTCCAGCACCCGTGGCACCCACCTCCTTCGATTCTGGACGAACCAGAAGGTACTGACGAGAAATGAGCGGCAACTTCAATAAGCGGAAAGAGTGCCCCGCCTGCGGGTCTGTGAATTCCACCACACTCTTTTCCTGCGGTTTCACCGAATCCCCCATCAAGGAGTACCTCACAACACACTATCGTATCGATAGTGACAGTCTTCTTCTGCTCGAGGGAGGACGATATACGTTGAAGGAGTGCCCCCGATGCGAGCTGATCTATCAGGAGGATGTTCCGGGAGACCCGCTTTCCAGCGAGATCTACGAAGCCTGGATAGAAGCACCACTGGCGCTGGATACGTACCTGGAGGAACCTATAGAATCCTATCTCTACTGGCTCCCCGAGATCGCGTGGGCACTCTCCGGCTTCAAATCACCTCCGGCTTCCCTGCGAGTCCTTGATGTCGGCATGGGGTGGGCACGATGGTGCAAGCTGGCGCAGGGATTTGGTTGCCGCGTCTACGGTCTGGAGATTTCCACTTCAAGGATCGAGTACGCAGAGCGCTTCGGACTAACCACTCTGAGCTGGGAGGAGTTGCCGCAGCACAGATTTGATTTCATCAACACGGAACAGGTCTTTGAACACCTCCCGGACCCGCGCGAAGCCGCTGCCACCCTGGCCACATCGCTCGAGCCGGGGGGGGTACTGAAGATCAGTGTCCCGGTGTGCAAGAAGATCAAGCAGAGGATTGCAAGGGGTGACTGGGAGGCACCGAAAGACTCCTCCCATTCGCTCAATCCCGTCGCACCTCTGGAGCACCTCAACTGCTATTCACACAAGGCCGTTTCAGATCTGACGCAGCAAGCAGGCCTTGTCGAATACACACTCCCGTGGCGCGGCATCTTTCTGGCCATCCACGGGGGGAACTTCCGAGAAGCGGTCAAGAATCTCATTAGGCCGGTCTACAGGAACCTGTGGAAACCGGCTCACTACCGGTTCTTCCAGAAGCCTCCGAATCATCAGAACCTACCTCGGGCGTAGTCGCCAGCACCAGCGCAGAATCACTCACCCCCCGCTTGCCCTCGAGCGATCAGCGATGCCAGCTCCCGCCGGACCGTCTCGAACTCATGGCCACGCTCGGCATACACCGGCTGCTGATCATACGCCGGAGGGTTCGTGTAACGGCTCGTACCCCAGTCATCCAGTGCATTAGGGACCGCCTGATTCACCAGGGAACTCACATCTATCCCCATCTCCTGAGCCAGCCACAGGTACTCGTAGTCCTGCTGACCCCTCCGGAAGTTCTTCATCCGGATGCTCGTGATCGGACCATCCACTCCTCGGTCATCCTCCGGATACGGTATGTCACGTCCCGGATACAACCACATCCCCGATCCCCAGCTCTTCTCTCCTCCACTACCCGGTATGTAGTTCTCAAACCAGATGTTCCTCTGCGGCACCGGTGTCTCCGCGTAGTACGATGTCTGCCACAAAAACAACAGATCCACTCCGTACTTCCACGCTATCCACGAGTTTACACGGTTGTCCGTCGCAAAATTGTCCAGAACCTCCATCTGACCCCACATCGGACGGGTACCGTTGTACATGCAGAACAACTCCCCGTACTGAGACTGACGATCCCGCATCACATTCAGCTGGATCCCCGGGGAACCCGAAAATCCCCAGACGTCCACGTAATCGTAAAAACCCCCGTAAATGAACTCCTTCGTGAAAAACCGATGAAGGTTCTTCCCTACACCAGGACTCGACCTGATCCACGAACACTTCTCCTGCATCGCAGAGACGATACCCGGATCCGTGACATCCGCCTCATCGTGCATGTACTTGAAGCGCAATACCCCGGGCGCATTGTCCAGAAACCACTGCTCCCACAAATCAGCAGCGTTCTGCCACGCCTCCTTCGTGTCAGGCCAGAACCCAGACACCCAACCGTTGTCTGGTTGATCATACGAGCCTATGGAGTATGTCCGGTTCCCGACCCCCACACCAGGACCCTCGTACCCGTACGACGGCGTGTAGTACTCCCCCGTGTAGTAACCACTTGCATACTCCGAAAATCGAGCCAGCGTCAAACGCCCCGGGATCAGATCCATCCGGTGACGATGCGCTACGTTCATGAACTTCCGGAACATCGACCAGTACGTACTGCTGTTCTCCGGTATCCCGTAGCGGTTCGGCAACAACTCATCGTTCCAGTGAAAGAAATTCCGCTGGTGCGTCTCGTCCGGCAGCGTAAACCCGTACACCTCCAGCTCCACCGGAATACTGTAGGTCAACGCTCCACCCTCCCGTACCTCCACCGTCCCACGGTAAACACCGGCCCCAACACCCTTCGGTATGTAGACATCAACCCAGATGGCCTGGTTCCGCCCTCCGGCAATATCAAACGGCGCTCCACCCTGACCGTGGGCGGGACGCTTGTTCGAAGCCTCGATCGGGACCAGAGCGTCGGGTATCCAGCCCAGATGCGCGTCATCCGGCAGAGGACGAGCTCCCCACGCCCCGTTCGCGTGCACAAACACCGAGCGCTGCGTCACCTCCTGGTAGTGCTCAACAAACAGCTCGATCCGACGACCCACGTAGTCATACAGGTCACCCGAACCCACATCGTTGGTGATCACCCAGCTCCCGTTTACCAGGCTGTCCAGGCTCAGATCAACGCCAAACGCCCCTTCACCCGAGGCCTCCAGAATCACCTGGAAGGCCACCACCTCGTTCCGCCCGCCAAAAACTCTGATCGTCGTACCGTCCCACACCCGGTTCAGCCCATGGTCGGTCGATGCCCAGTGGTTCAGATCGGTCTGCTCCACCTTCTCACCGTCGTCTACGGCCCAGACGCGGGTGATACCGAACTGCGCGGTTCCCCTTGTACAGGCGCTGGAGAGAACCAGAACAGTCAGGAACAGCCCAAGGATTGATTGAGAAGTTAATCGTCGCACTCTGGTCATACGGATTTCCGTTTGGTGTATTTCACGTCACGAGCAAATAAAGGGATCGGGGAATGAGAATCAAGGAGACGCGGAGTGATCGGGGAGCGATAGGTACCAGCGGGAGACGTTTGTCCCTAGATTACATAGAAGCGGCTGGACCCTTTCATTCATCGTAGGTTGATTAGATATATTGTCTAACCAGTGC
>JBATTW010000221.1:0-2926 GCA_049670805.1 Bacteroidota bacterium | reverse complement strand
ACACTAGGCTTTATTCTTGCTGGTGTACTCAATGATAAAAGTAAATTCAGGGAACATCTTTGGAAGCTTCATAATGCTGAACACCATGACTCCGGTCGAGAGCCTGTCAAGCCACGACGACATGGGCCAGCCGAAATGCAGGGTGATCTGCTTGTGTGGAAGTTCGTACTTCAGCATATACAGGAGTTCGGTAATGCTGTCGAGCAGCCCCTGGCCGGATTGTGCGAATCGGTGGTGATTGGAGGAAAGACGCGGCGGAATCCCCCCCCGCGGCGAATAGAAGCTCACAAACGCGACATTCGCCTCCGGATGTGTGACTTCCTCCATCGGCCTCCGGAAGTAGATGTCGATCGCGTCCTCGGATGCCTCCGCCAGTTGGAACACCATGTGAAGGGGGTTGTCCGTCTGGCCGATTTCAGCTTTTTCGGGAGCCCGTTTCTTCGCAACGAGAATGCCGACAGCGAGGAAGAACACCGTGGCCCCGAGCCACATTGCAACCCCGTATGGTCTCACCCAAGCCAGATACCCGAAACAGCTCACCAGGATGATGAAGATGATCAAGGTTCCGAGGCGGGAGGTATTGTAGGCACGGATCTCTTTTGTCCCCGTGAAGTACCGGTAGATCAGGAGGCTCCCGATATTGATGCTGAAAGAGGCAACAAGACTGAGAGCATACATCTCCGCGAGGATCTCCTGACTCCCTTCGGTGAACAAGATGAGGACGCTGAAGAAGACGGCATTCAACACGTGGACCCGCGAGAGCGCTTGCCGACGGTTGGTCTTGAGAAGCCAGGTAAAACGGTACCGATGAGCCACCCGCTCCATCAGCTCGCTGGCTGCGACAAACGCCGTGTTCACCGCCATCATCAGGGCCATGCTCGCGATCACGGCCACGAGAACGCCAAAGGCGACACCGTTGAGACCGGCCGCGAATTGTGTGATCAGGTCCGTTTGGTGCTCGCCGGGATTTATCCCCGAACTGAGTGCAAGCGTCGAGATGAGTGGCGTAAAAATCCCCGTCGTGACCGCGAGAAAAATATAGGCTTTGCCGATATCACGCCAGTTCTTGACGAGACCTGCGGTCTGGACGACAGATTCAATCCCCGAGTAAGCGAGTATCGAACTGGAGATGCAGACGATGATGAAAAAGAAACCCCCGAAGAGCCCCTCTTCTCCGATCTTCGTGAAGGACGCCGACCAGCTGTTACCGACGATGCTCCATGACTCAGCCGAGGCTTCAATAAGCGCGGAAGCGAGAAGCATGAGCAGAACGGCCCCGACAATGAAGAAGATGCCAAAGGTGAATTTTGCATTGTCGCGGATACCGAGTATGTTCAGACCGGCCAGCGCCCAGATGATGACGAATTCGATCCCGAGTTTGTGGTACCAGTCCAGAGAGACGAACGACAGGCCGTTCTCCACCGCACTGACCGTCGAGATGCTCGCGGTGAGAATATACACCACGAGAATCGAGGCAACGGCGACAAACGAGACCGTCGGCCCCAGCACCAGGTACGAGAAGGAGTAGACCCCCCCACCCTTGATCTTGTGATGTTCGAGAATCTCCGCGATCTCCACCATCCTGGTGGAAAGGAATCGCATAAAGATGGAAGTGATGGCGATAAAGGCGATCGCATAGGTGCCGATGAAACGGTAGGCTTCGCTCGGGGCGTAGAAAATGGAGGTGAGCTCGTCCATCAGGGTGATGACCGCGATGGAAAGCCATGTCAGCCACCACCGTCCCCCGCTGAAATAGGCGAGAAGATCTTTCTTCCGGATCAGCCAGGCAAACAGCCCGATCACGGCGAGAAGGACCGCTCCAAGTATATAGGGTTTCATCGGAGCTCGAGGGTCAGATAAGCAGCATGGCGTCCCCGTAGCTGTAGAACCTCATCCCCTCCTTCATCCCCTTCTTGTAGGACTTCATGATGAGATCCCGGCCTGAAAACGCCGCCGCAAGCATCAAGAGCGTGGATTCCGGCATGTGGAAGTTCGTGATCAACCTGTCTGTGATCTTGAATTCATACGGCGGAAATATGAACTTGTCGGTCCATCCCCTGTTGCTCTTCAGATGTCCATCGGTGGTCACACTCGACTCCAGTGCCCGACACGTGCTCGTCCCGGCGACATACACCCTTCCCTTGCTGTCAATCGCCTTGTTGACGACGTCGACGGTGTGCTGAGGAATCTCGTAGAATTCCGAATCCATCTTGTGTTTTGTGAGATCTTCCACTTCAACGGGGCGGAATGACCCCAGTCCGACGTGGAGAACAACGGGCACCACCTTGACACCCTTTCTCTTCAGGGTCCCCAGCAACCGACGCGTGAAGTGCAGCCCGGCGGTGGGAGCCGCCACGGCACCTACGACACGGGCAAAGACCGTCTGGTAGCTTTCCTTGTCTCTCTCCGTCGGTTCCCGCTTGATGTAGTACGGCAATGGCATCTTTCCGATCCGTTCGATGATCTTGAACACGTCCCCCTGGACATTGAACCGGACAGTCCGGCCCCGTGAGGTGGTGTTGTCAATCACCTCGCACCAGAGTTTTCCACCGTCGAAGAAGATCTTGTTCCCTATCCGTACCTTTCGGGCCGGGTCGACAATGACATCCCAGATGTTTTCTTCCTTGTTCAACTCCCGGAGAAGAAAGACCTCGATCTTCGCATTCGTCTTTTCTTTCCGGCCGAACAGTCTTGCAGGGAAAACCCTCGTCTCGTTGACGACAAGACAGTCCCCCTTTTTGAAGTACCCGCTTATCTCGGCGAATCGTTTGTGAATCTGGATCGACTCGTCGTCCCGATTCAGAACCATGAGCCGGGAACTGTCGCGCGGGCTGGCAGGATGTTTGGCTATCAGATTGCGCGGCAGAGGGTAACGAAAGTCGGAGAGCTTCATCGTATTTGAACACCTCCTTGCTAGTGTCAATGA
>JBATTW010000220.1:0-2458 GCA_049670805.1 Bacteroidota bacterium | reverse complement strand
ACACAGCTCAGCGCCCAGCAGGAGAAGGCCATCCAGGAAGAGCAATCCTTCCACCTGGAGTATATGAAGGCCCTTGGCATGGAGACCAGCCCCTTGTTCAATGATGTCATGGGAACGAGCTGGATGGCCATGTTCAGCCAGATGAAAAAGGAATCCCGGGACGCTTCCGCAGAGGATAAGAGAAGATTCGACCAGTTTACAAAGGAAGCCGAGAAGCTGAAAGGATACCCGGTTCTCATTGATGGGAGCTACTTCCAGATTGATCCAAATGCGAAGAAAGAGGAGAAGAAAGAAGAAGAAGCACCCGATGTTACCAGCGTAGGCGGTCTCTTTGGAAGTATTACGAAAGAAATCACCAAATCAGATGCGCCCGTAGGACCGCAGCCTGCCTTTTCCTACTACACTGAAATTCTGGGCCTGGAGTTCCAAACTGTAGATACCGACCGGTTTGTCGCGCCCGTGGATTATGAAAGAAAGACTGAGTAGCAGAGATCTCCTTACGCCTCCCAAGTGTACCCACTCAGCGCGGCCCTTGACATACGTCGGGGGCCGTGCTATCTTCTGAGCAACCCGCAGAAACCCCTCCTCTAGATGAGATGTGATGGCCTCACGACGACAGATCTCCGACGCTGGCAGAATCAGTGAGCTCGAGCGCGAAGTGTCCCGGCTGAGCATTGCAGTTAAGGAGCTTGCCGTGCTCAACGAGATTGCAGTGGCTGCAGGGGGGAAGCTATCGGTCGACGAGACTTTGGAGGAAGTGGTTGAGAAGACCCTGAAGGCCCTGGATGCCGAACAGGGTTTGTTGCTGATTACGACAGATGACGAGAGTCGGGGAATGAAGACGCTCGTCCGTCAGGATGCAAGGAGTTCTCTGAAACGGACCTACCATGTCGGTATCGACATCTCAGGATATGTGCTCCATAATTCGGAGCCACTGCTGATCCGAAATCTGGCCCGGGATAAGCGGTTCAACGCGAGCGAAGAAGAGCGCTCATCGATACGATCTGTTCTCTGCGTTCCCGTCTTCTCGCAAGGGAAACTTGCGGGCGCGATGATGATGACCAACAAGATGAGTGTAGAATGCTTCATGGAAGATGACCAGAAGATGCTCACCGTTGTCGCGTCGCTGGTCGGCCAGCTCCTTGTGCCTGGTCAGAGATGGACGCCTCGCAATGTCGTGGAAGACCTGGTACTTCGCGCTCGGATCGGACGGAGAGATCGCACGATCGAGTTTCAGAGGCGCCTATGTCTGTGGTCACGTAATGAGGATTCTATGAATGTCAGATCTAAGGAGAGCAGATGACAAGACGCTACATGAGGGCTAGATTCCTCTCAGTGACATGCGCGTTCTTCCTCCCCATATTCCAGCTGTTCGCTCAGGGGGAGTTTGAGAAGGACACTATCAAGACGTCCGCAGGTGCTCTGGAGATCACGTTCATAGGTCACGGATCGTTGATGATGGAGATTGATGGGAAGACGATCCATGTTGATCCTTTCAGCAAGGTGGCAGATTACGAGAAATTTCCCGATGCCGATCTTATCCTTATCACGCACCATCACGGTGATCACCTCGATCTAAAAGCAATGGAGGAGATTCGCACTGAAGAGACCGAGATCGTTCTGACCGAAATCTGTGCAGAAAAGATTGAGGGCGGAATTCTGATGAAGAACGGGGATGCTCATACGGTACTGGGTATGACTATCGAGGCAGTCCCGGCCTACAATCTGGTGCACAAGCGGCCAGGCGGGGCTCTCTATCATCCAAAGGGGGAGGGTAACGGATACATAATCACCTTCGGAGATACCCGCGTCTATGTGGCCGGGGACACGGAGAATACGCTGGAGATGAAGGCGCTCGAGGACATTGATATCGCATTTCTTCCCATGAACCTCCCCTACACGATGACACCGGAGATGGTTGCAGATGCGGCCAAGGCGTTCAGGCCGAAGGTGCTCTACCCGTATCACTACGGAAAGGTAGACCCGGCCCTGCTTCTGGAGTTGCTGCAGGATAGTGAGGAGATCGAGATTCGAATACGACAAATGGAATAGCCCTTTCTGCCCGTCTCTTTTCTCGAAGTTTATGCGGGGGACAGCCCCCGATGCTTTGAGATCTACCCCCTGAGATTCGGGCGCTCAGCCCGGATACCTCCGGCACGATACCTGCTTTTGGGACCGCAACTGTTCGTTTTCGAACACCCCACTGTTCGAAACCGAGCACCCTAGTGGGGCGACCCCCTAATCCCTGCGGGATTTGAGCATTTTCCGGAGGCACGGATGTTGCATACGGAGCCCATGAGGGGGGGGGCTGGGATCAACGATTTCTCGTTGTGTTGTAACTCTTTAGAAATGTCACCACCTAGAACTCTTTAGAAATGTCAGGGTCTTTGGCATTTGAGGTTGTAGGTTTTTGGGTCTGTGTGGTCTGGGGTTAGTTTCATCGTCGTCTGCGTCGTTT
>JBATTW010000219.1:0-3714 GCA_049670805.1 Bacteroidota bacterium | reverse complement strand
GAGCATCGGTCTCCACAACCCCTCCCCGGGAGGTGTTAACGAGAATCGACCCCTGTTTCAACCGACCGATAATGCTGTCGTCAAAAAGGTGATAGGTCGGGTCGTCTCCGCCGCTCGTGAGAGGCACATGGAGAGAAACAATATCGGCATGGAGGAGATCCTGGAGCGGCAGATACTTCGGATCCCCCGTCATCCGTGCCAGCGGAGGGTCGTTGAGGAAAACGTCCATCCCCAGAGTCCTGGCTATCCTCTCCACCCGGCTCCCGACAGCCCCAACCCCGATGATTGCGATCGAGCTCTTCTGGAGGCTGAACTTCTTCTCACGCGCCAGAACGAGAAGCGCGGCGACCAGGTACTCTGCAACCGAATTCGCATTGCTCCCGGGAGCATTGGCAAAACCGATACCGCTACGGTCCAGATAGTCGCGGTCGACATGATCCGTCCCGATGGTCGCCGTTGCCACAAAACGCACGCTGGTCCCCTCCAGCAGATCCGCGTTGATCCGGGTCTCGGATCGGACGATGACCACATCCGCATCCTTCAGGGTGGCCCGGGTAATCTCCTTCGTCGGGAGGGTCCGGACTTCGCCGAGACCCCGGAAGGCCGTGTTGACGAGTGAGTTCTTTGCGTCTGCGACGATCAGCATGGGGGTAGGGACTTTCCCCGAATATACCAAAAACAATCAAAAAAAATCCCGGACCTGGGAGAGGGCCGGGATGATTCTCGCTTGATGACCGAGCCTGACGGATTATCGTCGCTTCTTCTCCTGCACGGCTGATGCAAAGACCCAGCCGACCTTCCCCTTTCGTGTCCTGATTTTCATCCATCGGGGTCCGGCCGCAGGTTTGTACCGCTTCAGGATGGAGACACGTTCCCCGTTGCGAACCGTGGCATTGGCCACCGATTTCGCACCCAGAGAGTGAGTCTGGCGCAGCCCCATCTGGGAGACCGTAACCACACCCGGCGGACCCCAGTACTTCTTCTTGACAGGGGCTTTCCGGGGCGGGGTAGCTTTTTCAGCCGGTTTGTCTTTGGCCCAAACAGAGGCCGTCACAACGGGCATCTCGGGAAGAGCCGCAGGTTTTCCCCCGGAGAGGAGAGGAACAAGCGCGCCGAGGGTCAGGAACAACACGGCCGACCCTGTGATGTATGCCCAGAAGCGGGAAGACCGTTTTCCCCTGCGCCGGGGTCGCTGGGCGGGCGCCCCCTCATCACTCATTTTGCGGGGACCCCGGCTGTGACCGAACGGGATCTTGCGTCCGGTGTCAGCCGGCTCGCCGCCATCCTCCGGAACGGGAGAGAGACTGTTCTTCGGGGAGACAAAGTACTCGGGATTCAGATGGGTGTTCTGTTCCTCGCTGTCCACCTTCCCGAGCACCAGACAGGCAACCTCGGCCTCGGGCAACTCTTTGTGGACGGCCCCGGCGATCGCCTCGATGGTCGAACCCGTTCTGAGGAGCGTGTCAACCACCAGCACCCTGGCCTTGCCGGTCAGACCCTCAGCGTCGAACTGGTAGAGACCGTCCAGCTGTTGCTTCCGCGCTTCCCTACCGGGGGTCTCATCGGCCTCGGACACTGTCCGGGTCTTCTCCAGCCGTTCGGGCGCATAGACCGCTCCGCTCTCCTTGGCAACGCAAAGGCAGAGTCTGTCCAGCGGAGTGAACTCCGTGCTCTCCTTCTCTTTCTCCAGGAGCGCGCGAACGATGATGTCGAAGGACCCCGACCCTGTTATGAGAGGAACCGCGAGCTTGATCCAACGGGTCGTCTGCGGCTCCTTCCCCTGGACGAAATCCGAGATGTACCGGGACACCCTGTCCTGATAGCCCGCGCGTTCGGCACGGTAGAAGGCAACGTGATAGGCTTCCTGAATACCGGCAATGGTGCCGTTTGGATCAAACTGCCGCAGCGGTCTCCCGGTCACGGGGATTTCTCCGGAAGTGGGAAAATTTCCAACAGCCGAAGACAAATAGAGCAAGAAAAATGCCAGAGTATCTGCTGGATGAGTGCTTTTCGGGTGTGGAGCAGACCCATCAGAATTGAACCGGAGGAGGGGAAAACAGTGGAGTGTGGGGTGGCTAATACTGGCCACCGACTATGTGGCTAAAGGGGGCGGCACCTTTTTTCCGCTTTTCTCTGGAGATTCTACTAGCCCTCCAGGATCCCGAGCTCCCGCAGGATGCCTTCAGCTCTGAGCACCTCCTGGACGGGCACCATAACCTTTACTTCATTGATGATGTGCCCGTCAAACTCACCGGAAGCGCGAAAGAGCGTGTACTCCGGTCCGCCCAGAGATATGGGACTGGCCTTGCGGAGGTAGATAAAAGCGTGGAGCCCCTGCTGCTCCAGGCAATTTGCCGCGTACCGTGCCTGCGCGTCATCACTCACCCCGTACACACGCGCCATCCCCTGGTAGATCTCGTAATCATGGTGCTCCTCGCAGAGGAATATCCCGCGCCGCCTCTTCCCGCACGCCGCGCAGTACGGAACGGCGCAGATAACACACGCGCCGGTTGAGTCCGACCCGGGATGGTGAACGCAGACGACACCAGCCAGCGTGAGCTCACCGCACTCGGGGCAGAACTCGGCACCCGGTTCCAGAGAGCGGCGACAGTGGGGGCAACTTCCCGGAGAGTCCATCGAAGGCATAACCTGTAGCGTTCTAGAGCGAAGCGGGGGATTTGACGACGGCAAGCGGGTTTTCCATCTCAAAACCAAACAGCCCGGGGTTCTCCCCGATGACCGTGGCAGCGATGATGTAGAATACGTAGTCGTATGTCTCCTTCGGGATCTTCTCACGGTATGCAGTCAGAAACTTCCAGAAATTCCTCTCCCGCGGGTTCTCTGGAAGTTTCCTGATCAGACCACGCACCACGTTGTGTCCCCAGTTGTAGGAGGCGATGACCAGGAGGCCGGAAGCCTGGGCCTCGGCATCGTAGATGTCGCGCAGGTACCGGGCGGCGGCGTTAGATGATTTTGCCACCCAGTGTCTCTCGTCTTTCGGGTCGGCCTTCGGGAGATGAACCAGCGGACCGGTTCTCATTCCATATTCCAGCGCGGTGGCCGGTATGAACTGCCATATACCCTTGGCTATGCCGAACCGCGTCGGGGGACCACACGCGAGGCTGTCAAACCCGCTCTCCTGGAGTCCGAGATAGAAAAACTGCGGCGGCATGTTCTGCGCCAGCATCGCGTTCGCAATCACCGGGACGTAGCCACGTTCCCCCGCGCGCCGAACGGACCGGACCAACTTCTGGGACTTCTTCCATCTGCCGATATACTCCAGCACCTCCTCCACAAACCCGTCCGGCATCCCCACCTCGCACTCCCCGTACATTCGGGCCACCCTGTAGATGACACGCTCCTTTTCATCCATCCCTTCACTGTATATCCCCAGCTCACCGACGAACCTGTCATAGCTCTCCCGGAGTCTTTTCCGCCGATCGAGGTACGCGGTCTGCTCCCTGGTAGCCACACTGTCTCCCACCGCAGAGATCCGCTTCTCCAGTTTCTTGTAGACGAGCTCCAGCTCCTTGAGCTCGTAGAACACCTCCTCGGCAAGGGCCTTCTGTTCCTGGAGCTGCTGATGGTTGAAGTACGCAACGAGGACAGCAATGCAGGCAACGGCGAGTGTCTCGAACGGGCTTCTCTCTCCGGAAACACAAAGGTCCGTCTGGGCCCCGAGGGCCCTCTCCTCTCTCTTGATGTGGAGGAAGG
>JBATTW010000218.1:0-2035 GCA_049670805.1 Bacteroidota bacterium | reverse complement strand
TGATGACAAATGGTATGTCCTGTCACGGTGGCTGGAGATGTTGCCTGGCGAGATCAAGAGACAGAGGCCGGGTCTCCTCCTGGCACAGGCCTGGGTCGCATTCTATCGGCTCGAAGTTATGGCTATCCCCCCTCTGGTTGATGAGGCCGAAAGGATCACGGCTGCGGGGAAGCAGAAGACCACGTTGCGGGGAGAAGTTGAAGTATTGAGGGGATATATCCTCTACTGGCAGGGCGACGGACTCCGCGCCGAGGAATCGCTCAAGAATGCCCTGGAGCTGATCCCGGAGAACCACACACAGATGCGGGGTGAGGCTGAACTCTACTACAGCGTGGCCCTCACAATGAACGGGAAGGGGGAAGAAGCCCTCCGGATGCTGAACGACCTGCTCTACGTGAAGCGCATACCGGAGGATATCCGTCGTACTCGAATTCTGGGTGGGCCCTGCTTCATTGGGCTCCTTGACGGGCAACTGGACATGGTGCTGGACACCTCTCAACATCTTCAGTCCCTTGGAGAGAATATCAAGAGCGCATACATAGAGACATGGGGCTACTACTTCAAGGCATATGTCGCGTACTTGAGGAACGATCTCGAGAAGGCAGTCCAGCTCTTCAACAAGGTCGTGATGGATCGCTATGCCGCCTTTCCACGTTCCGTGGTTGATGCCCTTACCGCACTTGCCCTGGCATGTCAGCTCAGGGGAGAGGCGGGCGAGGCCTCTGATGCGATACAGCTTCTGGATGGGTTCGTAGGCCATACTGACGATCCGGCGAACCTCACACTCGCCCGGTCTGCCCGGGCGCATCTCTCCCTCGTGCAAGGCGACGTGGAGGCGGCCCTGCGTTGCCAGAGTGCGGCAGACCTGGCAAACGATGCCGGTTTAATGTTCATGTGGTTCGAAGTGCCCCGTCTCACACGATGCAGGGTGCTTCTTGCAGAAGGCTCCCCCACAAGCGTCCTGGAGGCACAGAAGAGGCTCGAAGAGTACGCCGAGTACAATGAGTCACAGTGCAATGATCTCCAGTTGATCCGCGTGCTGGGTCTGCAGGCGCTGGCCTACGCGAAGCAGACAAAGACCGATGAGGCCACCTCTCTGCTTGCGCGAGCCCTGACCATTGCCCGGCGTGGCCGCTTTATACGCCCGTTCCTGGATCTGGGTCCACCGGTGGCAGAACTGCTCGAGGGACTGGGAGACCGGGATGTCCCTGCCGACTATGTCAAGGAAATTCTGCAGGCCTTCGCGCGTGATAGGCGCAGGATGGCGCGGGCGGTACCTGAGGTGGGGGCACGGACCTCTGTCGAGTCCCTCTCCCCGCGGGAGCTTGAGATCCTCACTCTGATGGCAGAGGGGTTGAGAAATGACGAAATTGCTGGCAGAATGTTTATCGCCGGCGGCACCGTGAAGACGCATCTCTACAACATCTACCAGAAGCTAGGTGTGCACAATAGAATACGTGCGCTAGACAAGGCGCGTGTGCTGGGTTTTCTCGCCGATCAACAGACCTGAACGCTCTGGGACGCTTTTCTGTTCCACAGAGCCCGGATTCCCCCCGTTTCCACATTGCTACTTTCTCATTACTCCTCGTTTTGCCCCCTCTTTGTTACTTTCGGCAGTTTCGCCTGTATCCTGCCTGCAGTATGTTGTAACCAATTCATTGATACCTGAGCACCATCCATCCCTGATGCCGGATAGAGTCTTTGTATAGTAGCGCACCAGAAATCCCCGAATTCAGCCAGCCTGCCTGTTACCGGATTCAAGTCCGTGGCAGCGTGGATCGGTCATGGTTGGACAGCTTTGACGGGATGTCCATCGATGTCACGGAATACGGAGAGAAAAGAACAGTATCAACGCTGCAGGTGTTTTTGGCCGATCAGGCCGCCCTGGCCGGTCTCTTGAACAGGCTCTATGAAATGCACTTCACCATCCTATCGATTGAACTCGCCGAGAGTGAGAATCCTGCCTCTGGAACATAGAGACCGGGATCCGTTGCCGGAATTTGAGCGAGCATGTGACAGATCACACTCTCCACAC
>JBATTW010000217.1:0-4775 GCA_049670805.1 Bacteroidota bacterium | reverse complement strand
CAGAAACATTGGACAGAACTCTCCGATGGTAGAGCTCCGCCACCGCAAGATCCTCTTCCAGACCACGCGCACGATCACGGACAAAGGCCGTCGTGTCGGCCCCCTGCCTTTCTCCCTCCAGCGCCAGGAGACGTTCATAGATCATGAACTGCAGGTGCGTGCGCAGAGGCTCGTTCTGCCGCCTGACAAACGCCGGGCCGAATTCGTAGCTATCCAGGAGGTCCCTGACCGTAATGATCTGGGAGCCGACCTCTGCCACCACCGCGCTGTCGGGCGGTACCTGGGCCTCCAGACCGGTCTGGAGGAGAACTGTGAGAAGAGCCGTTAACACCACTGGCCTCATCCCTTCATCCCGGTTGTGGCAAGGCTTTCGATGAAGTAGCGCTGGAAGAAGCTGTAGGCAAGGATCACAGGGAGGGCAAGCATTGTCGCCGCAGCCAGCCGGAACGCCAGGTGCGTCCCCGCCGCGCCTCCAATGGAGAAGAGTGCAACCAGCTGAGGCATCGTCATCAGGTCCCTGTCCCGGATGACCATGATGGGCCAGAGCACTTCGTTCCAGGATGTCATAAACGTGAGTACAGCCACGGTAATCACCACCGGCCGGGAGAGGGGCCAGATCACGCGGAAGAGGATTCCGAATTCGGAACAGCCGTCGATCCGGGCCGCGTCGACGAGCGACTGCGGGACAGACTTGAAGAACTGTCGGAAAAGAATGATGCCAAAAGCGCTCAGCATCGTGGGGGCGACGAGCGAGAGATAGGTATCGGTCCACCCCAGCATCACCATCAGAATATACTGCGGGATCAGAACGATCTGAAACGGGATCATCATCGTGAAGAGGATAACCAGGTAGAGGGCGTTGCTTCCCGGAAACCGAAGCCGCGCCAGGGCGTACCCGACCATGGAGCCGAAGAAGACGACCGACGCGGTCGCCGAGAGGGAGACGATGAGGCTGTTCAGCAGCGCACGGAGGATCGGGATCGTCTGGATGACCTCCCCGTAGCTCTCGAGCGAGAAGTTCTTTGACCAGAGCGCAAGCGTGCTGATCTCCAGCTCCGGCTTGAGCGAAGCGGCGATCATCCAGAGAAACGGGTAGGCGAAGATGACCGCACCCACCAGAAGGGCCATATAGTGGAGGAGGCGTTTCACATTCCGGTCTCCCGTTCGATCACCTTCCGCTGGATGAGCACCACCGTCAGAATCACCAACGCGTAGACAACGCCCAGCGTGGCGGCGTATCCCATGTGGCTGAAGTAGAAGGCCTGGTTGTAGATGTAGAGCATGCCCGAGAGCGTGCTCTGCATCGGGCCACCACCTGTCAGGACATAGGGTTCGATGAAGAGCGAGAACCCTCCGATGGTTGAAAGGACGATGACCACCGAGACTGTCGGGTTCAGCATCGGCAGCGTGATGTTCCAGAAGCGCCTGAAGGGCGATGCCCCGTCGATCGCCGCCGCCTCGTAGAGATCCGCCGGTATGTTCTGCAGCCCCGCGAGGAAGAGGACGATGTATATCCCCACGTTCTTCCAGGTCGCCATGATGGCGATCGAGGGCATGGCAATCGACGGGTCGGTGAGCCAGGGAACCGCCGGCAGACCCACCGCCTGGAAGAGCGTGTTCAGCACACCGTAGTCGTTTGCGTAGATCTGCTGCCAGAGAATCGTCACGGCGACGCCCGAAACGACGACAGGAAAGAAGTAGACGGCGCGGAAGAGTCCCCTGCCCCGTACCCGTGAGTTGAGAAGGAGGGCGAAGCCGATCGCGACCACTATCTGCAACGGGATGTGTATCAGGAGAAACAGAACGGTGTTGAGCACCGATTTGTAGAAGAGCGCGTCCTCGGCGACCCGCAAGAAATTCTTGGCGCCGACCCACTCCATCGGCGTCACGATGTTCCAGCGATGGAAGAGAAGGATGAGCGAGAAGATGAGCGGATAAGCGACGAACGCTCCGAAGAAGACAAGGTAGGGTGATATCAGAATGTAGCTGCCGCGGTCCCGCGATCGGATGCGGGCGAGTATGGTGCCGGGGCCGGTCAACGGTTCCACTCCAGGATCGATCGTGCCCGGCTGGCGGCCAGCCGTGCAGCCTCCCTCGGCGTGATCTCCCCGTAGACAGCGCACGCCTCGTATGCCTGCGAAAGCGCGTCCAGAATCTCTTTCAGATCGGTTATCCCGTCAACACCTCTTGTTCGAGGAGCCTGCTCTGCAAAACGGGCCATCATAGGGTTTCGATTGAAATAATCGGCAAAGAGCGAATCTGCGGTCATCTCCATGCGGAGCGGGATCTGGTTACAGGTTTGGAGCAGCATCAGATCGTGCTCCGCCCGGAGCAAAAACTTGAGGAACTCCCAGGCCTCCTCCGGGTGCTCCGTGGTGGAAAAAATCGCGATGTTCTTGAAATCCCCGTATGTGTATACCGGCCCCTCGTGTCCGTCAGGTACGGGGAGCGGCGCTATGCCAAACTCCATCTGCGGCGCGCTCCTCCGGAGCTCTGCGATCTCAAACGGCCCGGCAAAGTGGGTTGCCTTCCGCTCCAGCAGAAACGGATCACCCCCCTGGAAAAAGGTTTGCGGAAAGAGCCGGCGGCGATAGCACTCCTGGAAGAACCCCAGGACCGCCACAGCGTGTTCGTTGTCGAATGCCACCCTCTCACCCTCGAAAAGCGTGAGCCCGCCTGAAGCCGCTATGTAGAAGGGATAGAAGTCGAAGAGCCGCTGCCACCAGATGGGCCGAATATCCCTCTCCCCCATCCAGATGTCTATCTGCCCCTCCCCGGATGTGTCACGAGAAACCTTTGCACCGGCTTCCAGAAACTCCCCGTATGTACGGGGAACAGACTCCACGCCCGCCTCCCGGAAGAGCCGCGTGTTGTAGAACATCATCACCGGGTTGGTCTTCCAGGGAATCTGGTGAAAATGACCGTCCGGGCTTCTGAACTGCGCCAGGAGATCGGGCGGCACCCGCTCGGCCACCACCGAATCAAAATCGGCAAACGCATCCAGACGCACAAGCCCGCCGGCCCGTGTGTACTCCTCCAGCGCACCGGGCCAGATATTGGAGCAGACATCGGGGGTGGTCTTCCCCGCGATGGCGGCAAGCAGCACCTCCTCGGTGGACTGGCTTACCGGAATCGGCTGCATCAGGACATATATGTCGGGATGGAGCCTGTTCCAGCGACTCACAACTGTATCGGCCAGGGCAAGTTCCCGCGGGTTGGGAGCGGGCCAGTAGATAAGCTCAACGCGGGGCGCAGAGGCGGGTTCTCCCCCGTGCCGCGTGTCGCATCCGGGGAGCAGAAGAGTCCAGGAGATAATGCAGAGTAAGCACAACCGCAGTCGCATCAGAATCTGAGTCCGATGGCAAAGACGTGTACAGCACTCAGTCTTCCATAGTCGGTGTAACCATAATCAAAGTAGGCCTTTAACCCGCCCCCGAAGAGGTCTGCCAGAACACCCGCCCCGGCGGAGAGCCCTCCTTCACCGTCCACCAGGAAAAGGGAGTGGGCGCCGGCACGGAGGAAAAACGTATTGAAAAGACCCAGCTCCATCCCCGCATTCACGCTCTCATAGTTGTCAGCCGGGTGGAGCGCGTCAGCGGCAACCGTCAGCAGAACAGTCTCCGACTTCACCAGGTCCGCGGCGATCCCGAACTGGATGCTCATCGGGAGATTCCAGCTGTCCAGCTCGATGTTTTGCGGGATCCGGTCGTTGCTCCCATACTTGTTGGGGTCGATTCTGTGGAACGTGCGGGTATCTCTTCCCGAGAGCTGCATCTTGGTCCCGAAGTTCGTGATCGTGGCGCCTATCCGGAAACCGTTGAAGAGATTGGTGGTAAATACCGTCCCCACATCCAGCGCAAAGGCCGTTGCCTTCATGTGCCAGATCCGCTCGTCAATGTACTTCACGGTGAACCCGATGGCAAACCACTCGGAGAGATCCCGCGCGTAGTGGATCCCGATCGCAAAGCTCCCCGCACTGAACTGTTCGCCGGTCCCCTCGGGACGCTCCACCGTGCGGACCTCCATGTCGTCCATGGAGAGAGAGGTGAAGCTCAGGCCCACCGCCCCGAAATCGCCGAGCGGAACCGCCACCGCGGCGTAGTCAAACGACATGTCTCCGATCCAGTTGGAGTGCGAGAAGACCGCGTCGCCCTGCGGGAGAAGGGCCATAAAGGAGGGGTTCCAGAAGAGACAGGTCACGTCATTGGCGTTCGCGACAAAGGCGTTCCCCATGCCAGTGGCGCGCGCACCCACGGGGATCTCCAGAAAGGGAGCTGCGGTGGTCGCCACCTTGGAGACCCCGGCCTCACCCTCCTGCGCGAGCGCGTCCGCTCCCCATGGCAGCACCAGCAGCAGTGTGAAGGCTATGACGAATGATCGTCTCACAATCTCACTTCCCCTCTCATTTGATCAGGGCAAGTCGCCCCACTTTCTCGCCCACGTCGGGTGCGTCCACGTGGTACACGTAAACGCCGTAGGCAACGTCCATCCCGTCCTTCGTCGTCAGGTCCCACGACTCCTGCCCATCCGAGATCGTAGAGCTATGATAGAGCGTCTGGACAAGCGCACCACGCACCGTGAAGATCCGTATGGTACAGACCGCCGGGAGGTTGACAAAGTAGATCAGCCGCGTTCCGCGCCCGGCCTTGTAGGGGTTGGGCGGCTCCCACGAGGCTGCTCCCACATACGGGTTGGGCACAACGGCGATCCGGTCCATCTCCTGCGAGGCGCGCGCCTGATCCTGCGCCGCGGTCCGGATCTGGAACTGGAACTGC
>JBATTW010000216.1:0-17647 GCA_049670805.1 Bacteroidota bacterium | reverse complement strand
GTTCAAGGGAACGAACGGGAACTACGGGATCGATACAGACATCAAATCAAGAGGAGCACTCCATGATCACCGTCCGCGACGTGCTGAATCGAAAAGGAACCGACGTATTCTCGGCCGCTCCGGACACCTTTGTGTTCGATGCTCTCAAACTGATGTCTGACAGGAATGTGGGTGCGTTGCTTGTCCTTGAAAAGGGTAGCCTGGTTGGGGTTTTTTCCGAACGTGATTACGCTCAAAAAGTCATCCTGAAGGGAAAGTCCTCGAGGGAGACCGTGGTCCGGGAGATTATGACGCAGAACCTGTTCACCGTCAGGCCCGAACAGAACATCCGCGAGTGCATGGAGTTGATGACGAATCGCCAGATCCGCCATCTTCCCGTCCTGGACGGAACAACGCTTGTTGGTGTCATTTCGATCGGCGACGCCGTGAAAATCATTATCGAAGATCAGAAAGACACGATCGACAAACTCGAGACCTACATCACGGGCCGCTGAGGCCCCTCCTGCGGCGAACCATCCCCGGGTACGCCCCACGGCTCCAGTCCGCGTACGACATGGTCAAACCATAGAGAGACAGTTACCGGCATGATTCGCGTCACAAAGAAGGACGAGACGACCTACTCGGTCACAGTTGAAGCAGACACAATCACCAGACACACCGTCACACTCTCTCCTCCCTACCACGCCAAACTGACCGATGGAAAGGTAAGCCCAGAGGTCCTGGTGGAAAAGTCCTTTGAGTTCTTGCTGGAGCGGGAGCCGAACACGAGCATCCTCGGGTCTTTCGACCTCCCCGTCATCGGAAGGTACTTCCCGGAATATGAATCCGAGATCGGGAAGAGGTTGGGCTAGCAGGCAGTAAAAAGGGCGGTCATCATTGTTCCGGTAGAACTCGCTCCATGTCAAATGAACCCTCGAGCCGGTCCAGCCCGGCGGCGGGACGACGAACCGGACGGTAGGCGTGGGCAAGCGAGACAAAGAGGAGACCAAGCAGGCAATAGAGGTTCAGAGAGGTGGCAATCGGTCGGATCACCTCAGGTAGTGCCAGATCTCCGTAGACCGGTGAGAAATCCATCGTTGAGCCCGCGGCAAGAGCGAGGAGCACTCCTGCCCACGCCCACTTCCCACTTCCCCCAGGGTCACTCACCAGGTATCGCACCGTAAGGAAAACTCCCGGAAGGAGATAGACGAGATGGTGGCGCCATGCCAGGGGGGATGCGATGACCATCAAGACCATGAACGGCAGCACGAGAAGGTGATAACTCCGTGCTTCCCGTGTCCGCAGGCCCACATAGAGTATCAGGACGAAGAGCGTCAACGCGGAGAGCATGCCGATCAGACGCACCATCGGCCCGGCTCCCTGGAGGGCCCTCATCCAGAGCGCTGAGAGAGAGAAGTTGGCAATGACACTCGGATGAAAGAGGCCGTCAATGCTCCTTCCGTATCCCATACTGGGAACAAACCGAAAGAAGTGTGCCCACGGTGACCAACCGTCGATGATGATCGACAGCAGAGCCAGAATCAGCGCCCCGAGGAAGAACCCATAGACTGACCGCCGTCTCCCCTTGATGAGGAAGAGAACAACGAGCAAGGCGGGGGTCACCTTTATCATAGCGGCTGCCGCAAGGCAGACGCCTGCTGACCACTCCCCCTTCGTGCGATCAGAGAGAAGGAGCGCACACAACACCAGGACCAGAACGAGAAGATTTACCTGCCCCCATTCGAGGTTTTGCCTGAAAGGAAGCACCACGAGAAGAAGCAAAACCAGGAGCGCCGAAAGGAGGCGTTCCGACAGATCCATTCTCCGGGCCTCGCTTTGTGCTTCGGTATCCCAGACCCGGAAGAAGAGCGTGAGAGTGAGAACGATCGCCGAGAGCAGGACCCCCACCCCGGTCCATATCGACTCAGCCTCCCGGGGGGCGAACCGAGCAAGCGGCTTGACGAGAGAAGCAAATGGCGGGGGGTAGAGGTAAGGATAGACAGGGTTCTCCACACCATCAGCACGAGCCAGCGACGCCAGCAGACGAACATCATAGGGGTTTCCACCCGTGGAGAGGGCGACCGCCCCATAGTAGTACGATGGAAAATCCGTTGTCAGGACCACTCCACCGTCTTTGGCCGGATCATGCATCTCGCTTCCCGCATCGCCGATGACGTCAGAAAAGAACGAGAAACAGCAGACGAGGACCGCGCAGTAGAGGATCGCGGTGATAATGCGGATATATCCCGCAAAACCGATTTTGAGCACGATGACGAGTACCTGTTCTAGGCCACTGGAGATATGGCTCGCGTCAGCAGCTGATGCTGACGCCTCTTTCGATTGATTGTGAAGGCAGGAGCCCGAACGCAACGGCGGGAGTGCGCCGGCTATCTGTAGAGATCTGGCTCCGTCTGGGGATAGGGGCTAGGGGGGATGAGCAAGAGATAATCTACCACACGCCGGACCGGATGTGGGTGACAGGGCTCACACAGAGGTTTCCTACTTGCGGTTCGCAAAATACGCAAAAACACCAAAAGCGCGCGCGGCCTCCCCCTGCGCGTGTACCGTTCCGATTTCGCCTACACCATACCCCTCCTCGCCACCATGCGGATTCCATCCGTTCCGGATCCCGTGGTCACCTGTGCGGTGCAGCGTGACGGTAGCATTCCCGTGGTGGTTTGTCCACACATGATCCAGCATCCTCTCGACTTTCCCTGGGAGATCTTCGAGTGCCTCCGGCGCAATCTCGTACGCATCCATCAGGTAGTGTACAAAAGCGCCGTTCCCGTCCATCCGGATCTGATAGAAATCGTGTGGATCGACCCATCCATTCGCAGGGTCCATGATGAACTTCGCTGTCGCAACTGCAATATCCCTGTATTTCTCTTCTCCCGTCGCGCGATAGAGGGCCGCGCCAATCGAACACATTCCGGTTCCCCCCCAGGGGAGCTCCTTTCCAAATGCGGCTTCACCCGGCTTCCCTTCCCACCTGCCTTCCCCCCTGTACCATCTCTTCTCGAGGCCAGGAAGCCGACCGTCGCCATTCCAGACCAGCAGGGCGTCTTCGAGAAATTTCCGATTCCCCGTCGCCTCGTAGAGGCCGCATGCGACAGTCACCATCTGGTTCATGTTGCTATTCGTGAACACCTCGTACCCGACATACGGTGCGTACGTGTACCAGGCCCAGAAGCCTTCGTGGTTCGAGAGCCTCTTTTCCTCGCGGGCCTCCTGGTACCGCCGCATGGCGTCTGTCACCAGGCTCATGTTCCCCCTTCCACTTACCTTCCACCATGCAAGTTCTGCCAGGCACACCCAGGCTCTATCATCCACCCAGGTACCGACGCACATCTCTCTCAGATCGTGATCCTCGGTGTGGAAGCGGAGCAGAGTGGAATCACCTGTCAGGGCAAATAGATAGGCATCCCCCAGTGCACCGTAGGCACCCTCCCAGCAGGGTGTGTACACCTCGTGAAACAGGCGTGTGACCGCCAGCGATCTCCCGGCCCAGGTATCCGTCTTGGGAGCACCGGCTTCGGGCCGTTCCGTTTGCCTCTCCCCTGCCGGCGGCTGAACTGGTGTTTCCCGGGCAGCGGGGTTCACCCACAGGACCAGGACCAGAATCGCAATGACAACAAGACCCACGGCGGCCATGGCGACCGGAGAGGTGAAAGACTTCCCCTTGGGAGCCGGTGGGCGGACCGAGTGCTTCTTGCGCTTTCGTTGCTGCTTCATTGGCGTGTTTCTTTCCACATCAAGCGGAGATCTTCCGGGATCTCGGGCATCGCACCTTCCTGCGTGCAGACGTATCCCGCTAGGGCGGCTGCCCGTCGGTTGATCACCTCGAGCGGCAGTTTTCGAAGGATCCCGACTGCCAGGGCCGCCGTAAACGCATCTCCGGCTCCCACCGTGTCAGCCACCTCGATCCCGGGTGGTATCACCTCGGTGCTTTCGGTCTTCGTGAAGAGCAGGCTCCCCTTTTCCCCCCTCGTCAACGCGATCATCTCCAGGTTGAATCGGTCGAGAAGCCCTCGCAGGATTTCTCTCTCGGTACCACTGAGAGAGCAGAGACGGGCCACCTCAGGGAGTTCGTCTTCGTTCAGCTTCAGGCACGTCGACAACCCGAGGCTCTCCTGGACAATGGCCGGCGTATAGAACTTCTGCCTCAGATTGACGTCAAGAACGCGAATACATGAGGGTGGGGTAGAGCGGAGCATATCGCGGATAGTCGTCCGTGAAATCGGTGATCGCTGGGCGAGAGTCCCGAAGCAGACGACAGAGAGCCCGCGAGCCAGATGCTGAAGCGTTTTGGTCAGCCGGATTTTGTCCCACGCCACCTCTTCGTGGATGACAAACTCAGGCTTCCCCTGGGAGTCCAGCCTCACATCGACGGTGCCCGTGGGGAGCGAATCCTCCACAGCGATATGCTCGTCCGAAAGGCCGCGCGATGCCAGCGTTTCCAGCAGTTCCCTGCCCAGCCCATCGCTGCCAACAACACTCACAATAGCGCTCTCGACACCGAGGGCCTGCGCGTGGAACGCGAAGTTGGCCGGCGCTCCACCCAGCTGCTTCCCACCAGGAAGCAGGTCCCATAGAACCTCACCCAGACCGGCAACCCTGAATGGCTGAACCGTTCCTTGATTCTGTTGTTCCATTGATGGCGGACCCACCGGTGCGAGTTCCAACCGGCCTGAAGGGAAGCACGATGTTCCGCTTGCAGGGTGCCCGGCGGTTCTGCAAGACTATCGTTTCACAATCTTCTTCACCCGACGCTTGAATCGCCGTACTTTCCGTCGAGGCGGAAGAAGTTTGGTCATTTCCTTCTGGAGGTCCTTGAGGAGCTTCGATTGCTCCTTCGCCAGCTTGTCGAGCTTCTTCTTCAAGCCTGCGATCCTTGTCTGTGCCATTGTAAGACTCTCCTCTTCAGTGAGTGAAGTTATCGGAATATACACCTACGATCATCAAATGCCAAGGACAATCGGAGCGGGGACCCTGTGCCGGACCCGCCCGGATGTCGGACACGGTGTCCGTGCTCATCGGTTTGTTGACATTGCACCCGCTGATTCTTACCATGGAGACACAACAGATGCGCAACCTGTGCCTCTCCCTCCCCGTTCATCATCTCATGTTACATCGGCGAATACTATGAGCGTCTCCTTGTCCGCGGTCGCTGAAGACATCGACCGCCTTATCACCCTCGACATCAACAGACGCGGTGTCATCCAAATCCTTCACAAAGCCGCGCGCGAGAAGACCGGTCGGCCTCTTGTCCTTGCCGCTGCCGAAACGCTGACCTCAGCCTGCACTCCTCGATCGGTTGTGCTCATTGCGAGTGGATGGCCGGACCGGCCGTGGGTCACTCCCGACATCGGCGAACTTGATGGGCCGCCCGGCGCCGCCCTGCTTGCACGAAGCCTTCACCTCGTCCTCGGCGTGGTCCCGATCTTCCTCATCGAAAAACAGCTGCTGCCGGCCATGCATGCAACGGCACGGTCAGCCGGTTTTTCCGTCCTTCCCCCGGATCAGGCCATTGCAGCATGCGATTCAGAGGCACCCATCCATGCAGCCAGCGTGCTCGACTTTCCATCCGGTACGGCGCGGGCTATCGCGGAATCCGAGCGCCTGATCTCCACGTACCGCCCCACGGCCATCATCGCCATCGAAAAGGGGAGCGCCAACCGCAAGGGCATCATTCACAACGCCCGCGGGCAGGATACCACGGAGTCAATGGCAAAGGTGGACGAACTGGTGAGAGAGGCGCGGAGGGCCGGCATCACTTCGATCGGAGTCGGGGACGGCGGAAACGAAATCGGCATGGGGATGATCGCTGATGCCATCCGACAGCAGGTTCGGTTTGGCGACCGGTGTGCGTGCCCCTGCGGCGGGGGAATCGCTCCCCTGGAGGCAACGGATGTGCTGGTAACAGCGAGCGTCTCCAACTGGGGCGCATACGGAATTGCCGCGTGTCTGGCAGTACTCAAAAGCCAGCCTCATGCGCTCCACAACGAACAGATGGAATTGTGGACACTTCGGGAAGCAGCCGATGCCGGACTCATTGATGGCAACACAGGCTATGTTGACCCGGGAGCCGACGGGATTCCCGCAACCACCCATGCTGCGGTCATCACGCTTCTCACGCAGCTCGTCTCCAATGCCCTGACACCTGTGGGCCTTGCCACCCAGAACAACCCGAAATAAGAGGAAGACACTATGTCCGCTATAGCCGGAATCGCACGTCCCGGAGAGAAGACCCTGGTTGCGCAAATGCTCGACTCGATTGGCCACCGTGGAAGGGCGGGGCGTGAGATCGTCGACACCGCTGCGGGAACACTGGGCGTCGCCTGGACCCCTTCCCAGGCGGGGGCAGCGGATGTTCTGCGCAACAACCAGACCGCCGCGGACGATGCCGGCGACGGTCACAGAGCAAGTGTCCGGGCAACCGATGGGAAGCTTCTCCTCACGCGCGATCCTCTGGGCGTTGCGCCCCTCTACTACGGCCGGACCGAAGATGGAACACTCTGTTTTGCCTCCGAGGTCAAGGCTCTTCTGAAGGTAACCTCCGACGCCAATGAGCTTCCACCCGGACACCACTACGATGGAACCACCCTGGAGAGCTATTTCAGGCTACAGACACTGCCGGAAACCTCAGATCCGCTTGAACAGGTCGTAGCGCAGCTGCGTGCCCGGCTGGAGACTTCCGTCAGGAAACGGATCTCGGGAAAGATCATCGGCTCCTGGCTCTCGGGGGGACTGGACTCCAGCACACTTGCCGCCCTGGCCCGACCCCACGTCAAGACGCTCCACACGTTTGCAGCGGGCATTCCGGGAGCACCCGATCTGGACCACGCCCGCGAGGTGGCGGAGTTCATCAAGTCAGAACACCACGAAGCAATAGTGAATCTGGAGGAGATGGTGGCCGCGCTTCCCCGGGTGATCTTCCACCTCGAATCGTTCGATGCGCTTCTCGTCCGATCCAGTATCACAAACTACCTCGTTGCCCAGCTCGCCTCGGACTATGTCAGCGATGTGTTCTCGGGCGAAGCAGGAGACGAGCTTTTCGCCGGGTATGCATATCTCAAGGATCTCGATCCCGCGAAACTGCAGGAAGAACTAATCGACATAACAGGCAGGCTCCACAACACTGCTCTGCAACGGGTTGACCGGAGTGCCTCAGCGCACGGAACGGTCGCCCACACGGCCTTTACGGATCCCGAAGTCGTGCAATACGCCATCACCATTCCTGCGAAGTACAAACTCCGCGACGGGGTCGAGAAGTGGATCCTGCGGCGTGCGATGGACGGATCGCTCCCGCAGCGCGTGCTGAACCGAACAAAGGCGAAATTCTGGGAGGGAGCCGGCGTCGGAGATCTCCTGGCAGCTCGTGCGGAAGAGACAATCACAGATGATGACTTCAGCCGTGAACGCACCCTCCCGGATGGTCTGGTCATCAACACGAAGGAAGAGCTGATGTATTACCGGATCTTCGCCGAGCACTTTGGGAAGGCCAGAGACCTGGTCTGGATGGGAAGAACCAAGGGGGCACCCAAGGAGGCCCAGTAACCGCTCTTTCCGGGCTGGCTCGCGATAGAGACAGGGAGCCAGCCCGGAGACTGGTTACCAGGAGTAGCCTATGTCGAATCGGAGCGCGGGAACGGCTCCGCTGTAACGTTCGAAACTTCCGTTCTCTTCGATCAGCTCACCAGTGTAGTAATCCACACCAATACCCAGCCCGATCGCAAACTCATCACCCGGGAACCACTGCCAGCCAAGGAGTACTCCTATCGAAAACGGTTCGGTTTTCGCATCGCTGCTCGACAGCTGATTGTAGGAGAGGTTTGGTGCAACGTAGAATCCCCGGGGAGATTTGGCCGAAGGGTAGAGCCTCACCTCGGCGTTGACCCCCCAGCCGTGGACGTCTGATGGCGTTGGTATCTGGAACCCACCACCGACCGCCACAGTGGGCGACACTCGGTGGAAGTATGATAAGTTGTAGAAGAGGAAAAACTTGAGCGGGTTGACAACAATGACACCGGTTCGACGTGTAATGTCCTCCGATCTGGAGACAATGATCGACTCGGTGACCGTCGTATCCCCCGTGGACGGATCCACCGTTTTCCGCGTTTCTTCTGTCCGGGTTTGCCCCACCGCCGGATGTGCAAACCAGATCGACAGTAGAACCGTTGCTGCTACCAGAGATCGCATAGTTCCCTCCTTGGTATTTCCACCTATGGATGCCGTGATGGGAGAATTGTGTGAGAACTATGGTGGTGGGACGATTGACCGGATGGCCAGAAAATGTGCCATCCGGGTTTCTAGAGGCTCATACGGAGCGGGACCAAGAATGTTGCATCAACCGGCCATCAGACCGCGCCACCCCTCATTTCAGGAGGCCTGAGGATCTTCCTCCGATTCGTGGCCTCTGATGGCCTATCGCGTGAGTATGAGCTTCCTCGTGACGGAGAAGGCGCCGGTCCTCTCCCCCTCGAGTGGCTGGACCTGGATTCGGTAGAAATAGACGCCACCCGCGAGGTCTGATCCGTCAAACTGGACCGAATGACGCCCCCCGGGGAGCTCGGAATCGACCAGCGTCACAATGGACTCACCCAGCACGTTGTAGACAGAGAGACGGACCCGTGAACGGTGCGGGAGCTCAAACTGGATATTGGTGGTCGGATTGAAGGGATTAGGGTAGTTCTGCAAGAACCCGAACTCGCCCCGCGATTCGGTAGCTTCCGCCGCCCGGAAAGTGTTCACAAAGCGCGTCTCGGAGTAGACGACCTTCCCGTCCAGATCCGCCATCTTCAGCCGATACCACCAGCGCGAACGGCTGACGGTGCTGTCTATGAACGCGTACTTCTGGGATCTCACCGTCGTTCCACTGCCTGGAACGAAACCGCCGGGAAGGTCTTCGAACTCCTTCTCCTTTTGGTGGCGCCTCTGGATGGTGAAGCCGTAGCTCCTGGTCTCCGAGAGTGTTTCCCATTCCAGACGCACCCTCGGCCCGTCGATCACTTCTGCTTGGAAGCCGCCGAAGACCACCGAGGGGGGGGCACCCTCCACGAGTGTCAGCCAACCATGCCTCGAAGCGGCATAACTGAACTCCCCGAGCCTGCCCGGATCGATCGCACCGTAGTTGTACATCCATACCCCGTTGAGACCCAGGTTTCGGGCGTGCCCCATCAAAACATCGTACTCGTCTCCCCTTCCGTCTATCCAGGTCATGGAAAATTTCACTCCCCAGGCATTTCTCGCATCCGACCAGCTGTCCCTCTGGTCGCCGTCCCCTCGGATCCAGCCTGCTTCCAGATCAGCACCGTATCCCATGTTGGCGGCGCAGGTCGGAAGCCACGCGCTGTTCCAGTTGTGATACGACGCGTACATCATGACATGCGCATGTGCACTTGCGATCTTGTTGTGGCTGCACCGTTTGTAGCCCGAGAGGACGAATTTGGACTCCGGACGATGCTCCTGGATATAGGTCAATCGATTCCAGAGTTCTGCCACTGAATAGAGACGGAGCCCGGACGGGTTCCCCGAACAGTCATGCTCAGACGGTTCATCTATAAAGTAGAACCCCGCGTCAAGATTGTCCACCTCCGGGACATAGCTGTCCACGAGCTGGATCATGATGTTCTCTGGCAGAAATCCTGCCTCAATCGCAGCTCGATACTGATCTGCCGACGACTTGACGAGAACTCCCGTGAAGCCATAGCGGGTTCGCAATTCTGTAAGCCGGTCAACCGTCCACGCGTCCGGCCACACACCAACCAGCTTGCCCGGCAGAGGTTCATAGTGGTACTCGGTTGCCGCCGAAGAAGTATTCTCCCCCGTCAGACCACCATCTGCTGCGACAGCAACCATTGAGAGCGTCACAAGCAAGAGAAACGCGACGCTGACTGGGTTCGAGATAGATACACGCGCAAGAATCATAGCTGGCTCCCGATTATGATATCTGCCCTCGGTCGTCCCATACCCGCCTCACCCTGTGGTTTCTTGCAGCGGAAATTGATGATTGACCGACTCTACGTCAAACAACGGAGAAATCACTCCTGTCACCCCCGTACCAAAGTACATTCATGACCTCAGAGAATCAAGAATAGACAAGGGTATCAAAAATGTCTCCAAACATGCAGTGTCCGGGATCACAGCCGGTATTTGCGGCATTTCGTCACAATCCATCACGGCCGGCATGGCACCTGAGACCGTTTCACCGGGTTGTATTCCTGGATCGCTTTCATTTTCTTTAAGCATGGTTGTAGCAGTAACGCGCCAGATAGGTCCGGCAATCGGTCGTTGCGAACTGACGCACCTCCATCGCCAGAAAATCAACCTGGACAGGGCCCGAGCCCAACACCGACTTTACGCGCGGTCACTGGCTCAACTCGGTTGCGCCCTGCATCAACTCCCTGTTGAACCAGAACTACCTGACTCGGTCTTCGTGGAGGATACAGCCGTTGTCCTGGACGAGCTGGCGATGATCATGAGACCGGGTGCGGAGAGCCGGAGACCTGAAACACAGCCCATCGCGGATCTCCTTGCGGCACACCGAAAGGTCTACCACATCCGGCAGCCCGGGACCATGGATGGCGGGGATATTCTGCCAAGCGGCAAGACGGTGTTCGCCGGATTATCCACCCGGACGAACCTGGAGGGCATTCATCAGCTTGGCGCCCTTCTGGCACCGTTCGATTACACGGTCCATCCGGTAGAGGTTGCCGGGTGTCTTCACCTGAAGTCCTCTGTGACCGAGGTGGCAGAAGACACTCTGTTGATGAACCCGGAGTGGGTCGATCCGGAAGCCTTCCGGGGAAAGAAGATCATACACGTGGACCCCTCCGAGCCCCACGGGGCAAACGCGCTCCTTGTTGGCAGGACCGTACTCTACCCTGCGGCCTTTCCCGGAACTCGCAGGCGTCTGGAGGCGCAGGGCCTTACTGTGCGGACCGTCGATGTATCGGAGCTGGCCAAGGCCGAGGGAGGGGTCACCTGCTGCAGCCTGATATTCGATTCCCGGTGAGAGGGGAGGAAAGAGCATCATTTGAGCATGAGCATTGAGCCTGTCAGGGTGGACCGCTCGAACCTCAATCGATAGAAGTAGACCCCC
Organism: Bacteroidota bacterium; assembly: GCA_049670805.1. Taxonomy (GTDB): domain Bacteria; phylum Bacteroidota; class Ignavibacteria; order UBA10030; family UBA6906; genus JBATTW01. The sequence goes on along the minus strand of JBATTW010000216.1, from coordinate 6,567 downwards.
GACGCCTGACCGCCGCCGCTCCAGACCGCCATATGGCCCCCCGAGATACAGTATCCGTCCTGCAGGACGGCAACCACCTCCCCCAGTGCGTTCCAGATATCCAGACGCACGTGGCCGTCATGCGGGATCACAAATTGGATCGAGGTCGAAGCGTTGAAGGGATTAGGGTAGTTCTGATAGACGACAAATGCCTCTGGCCGGTCCGATTTTTGTGATTGGACGCTGGTCGGTTCATAGTTGTAGGGCTCATCAACAAGATGCCACTCCGGCTCGGACTGACCATCGTAATCTCTGGGAAGATAGTTCGTCTTCAATGGAGTTCGCTCGAAGTTTGTCAGAGGCACGCGGACTGCTGACCCGTCCGGCTTCCACTTGTAGACCGGAATGGCAAGAGGATCAACCAGCGAAGCCATCCCCCGCTCGATCGCCATATGGAAGAGACCGAAGTTGCCCGGTTCATGACCGCCGAGCCAGTGGCCAACGCAGTCGACGTGGAAGGGATTCTTGCCGAAGATAATGATGTTTGCCATGTAGTCGGTGGCAAGCCCGTCAGGACTCGGCCCGTCCATGAAGTGCCCGTCACGTCCGTACACGCCTTCGACGATGTGGAGACCTGCTGGCGTAGCGGCGTTGTTGTCAAGACACCGGGTTGCCCACGTCTCCTGCCAGAGACCGCCGTACCGGCCGGGCCTGTCCCATCTTGGTATGCTTCGGGCCACGTGGTGATCATAGTTCTCCATGATGACCGATCGTGCGTTCGGGCTGATGTCATCCTGCGACATCTCCATTGTGACATCATACGGGGCACAGTGGGCCTGATAGTGGCGCGCAATTGCGCCCTGGAGGTTCTTTGCGCAGAGCGTGAGCCCCATCGAATGCGCCTTGAATTTCGCGATATTCAGGAGAAAGGTCTGCGGGGCGTTCACAGGCCAGAGAAACGGGATCCTCTTGAACCAGACACCGTCAGGCACCTCGATCCATTGCACGTCCCCGGGAGAGAGCTCGTTGATTGGAGCATTCAGGTCACGGAGATCAGCCCCCGTCCGCTGTGCCATATCCCAGTAGCCGCCGTCCTGGAAATCGGAGGGGCAGTTCACCTCGCGGAGATAGAACTGGTCCCCCGAAAGACCCAGATCCTTCAGAGCATCGATGACACCTTCCACGAAGTTCGCGTCAGTCTGGATCCCCATCGAATTCTCGACAGTGTAGGCGCTGTGCCACTGACCGCGGCAGGTGAGGTTCGGCTTTATCACCACCTTGTGTGTTACCGGTATCCCATCCTGCTCCATGGGCACGAGGACCGACTTGCCAAAATCCAGCGCAGCCCGCCGAATGGCAGCCGCATCGGTCTTGCTCGCCACACGGGTCCGCATGATGAATACTGAATCCGGATGGTCCTCGATGAAGGGATGGACACCAAAAAAGGAGGGTGAAAGGCCGCGAGGGTTGGAGAAGCCCCTGAGGGGGTGGAGAATGGCAGCGGTTCCCCCGACCGCCACAGACTTCAGGAATTCTCTTCGGCTGGTCATCAGGATCAAAGGATTTGCCCCTGTTGCAGTATATGTCCAATCCCTGCTGGAGTCAAGGGCAGGCCCCTCTCCTCCCCTCTCTGCGGCACCGGAAACAGGGATACACCCGTCCTACCAGAGGGGAATTTCTGACCCTTCTGAAACAAACACCGCATCTTATCGTATTGAGTAGAAGGATCTTTGTGTATCGCTTGCGTACCCCACGCCGGCAACACCTTACCTGCTACTTTCTCATTCACCACTCACGAGGCTCACAATGACAAGGCATCTGTGGATCTTTGCCTTCGCCCTGGTCCTTCTCTCCTGTCAGAAAGCACCAATGGAATCCGGCATCGATCTGACTATGATGGACACATCTGTTCGTCCCCAGGATGATTTCTACAGCTACATGAACGGCACCTGGCTCAAGACCTTCGAAATCCCGGCGGACAAATCAAACTACGGGTCCTTCACAAAGGTATTCGACGAGACCGAAAAGGATCTCCTGGCCATCATCGAGGAGGCAGCAGGTACCCCGCACAAGGGATCCAGATCCGATATCCAGAAGGTCGGTGATATGTACCTGAGCTTCATGGACAGCACCAGGGCGGAGGAACTGGGTATGAGCCCCATCCAGGAGGATCTTGCCGCCGTAGAGCGTGTCCAGTCCAAAGATGAACTCGTCAAGCTCGCGGCATCCATGGAAAAGGCGGGGGTCCCGAACACCTTTATCCTTTTCATCGCACAGGATTCAAAAGACGCAACGCAGTACATCGTCAATTTCTACCAGGGCGGCCTCGGCCTCCCCGACAGGGACTACTACCTACTCGACAACGACAAACTCCGCGAGGTCCGCTCCAAGTATCTGACGCACATGGAAACGATGTTCACGCTCGCCGGGATGGATGGCGCTGCCCGAAAGGCGAAGCAGATAATGAGCATCGAAGAGAAGCTCGCCACACACCACTGGACGCGGGTGGAGAACCGTGACAGGAACAAGACCTACAACAAATTCGCTCTTGCCGATCTGGATGCCTCTATGCCGGCCTTCAACCTGCAGGTGTTCGCGACCGAATCCGGTTTTGGCTCCATCGACAGCCTGCGAGTATATCAGCCATCATACTTCACAGCGTTCAACGATGTCTTTGCATCCGTTTCTCTGGCTGAATGGAAGACCTACCTCACGTGGAAGGTCCTGACCCGCTGGGCCCCCTACCTGAAAAGCGAACTGGTGGATGAAGACTTCGCTTTCTTCCGACAGACGCTTCGCGGCATTGAGGAGAACCGTCCTCGATGGAAGCGTGGTGTGAGTGCCGTCGAGGGGACTCTGGCAGAAGTGCTGGGGAGGATCTACGTTGAGCGGCACTTCAGGCCCGAGGCAAAGGAACGGATGGTGACGCTTGTGGACAATCTCCAGGGGGCGTTTGGCGAACGGATCAAGACACTGGACTGGATGGGTGATGCGACAAAAGAGAAGGCCCTTGAGAAACTCTCCAAGTTCAAAGCAAAGATCGGATATCCGGACAAGTGGAAGGACTACTCGAAGCTGGAGATCAAGGCGGACGATCTTGTGGGCAACCTGAAGCGGAGCAGGATCATGGAACACGAACGGGAACTTGCCAAGCTCGGCAAACCGGTCGATCGGGACGAATGGTTGATGACGCCACAAACCGTCAACGCGGGATACGTTCCGAACATGAACGAGGTGATCTTCCCAGCAGCGATACTCCAGACCCCGTTTTTCAACATGGAGGCCGATGACGCCGTGAACTACGGTGCAATTGGCGCGGCCATCGGTCATGAGATGACGCACGGGTTTGACGACCAGGGCCGCAAATCCGACGGGGATGGAAACCTGACCGACTGGTGGACCGAGGAGGACGCTGCGGAATTTGAGAAGCGTGCGGAGGTACTGGTGGAGCAGTTCAACAAGTACAATCCGGTCGACACGTTTCACGTCAACGGCCGGCTCACGCTGGGCGAGAACATTGCCGATCTTGGCGGATTGACCATTTCGTACCTGGCCTACAAAAAATCGCTCGATGGCGAAGAGGCACCGGTCATTGACGGCTTCACGGGCGACCAGCGTTTCTTCCTTGGCTGGGCCCAGGTCTGGGCCCGGAAGTACCGGGACGAAACCCTTCGGGAGAGGCTCCTGACGGATCCCCATTCGCCGAGCATCTATCGCGTGGTCGGCATCGTCTCAAACATGCCGGAATTCTACGCGGGGTTTGATGTCAAGGAGACCGATCCCATGTGCCGGGACGAGTCAATAAGAGCAAGAGTCTGGTAGACCCTTTCACACAGTGAAGTAAAAAGAAGTCCGCCGAGAGGCGGACTTCTTTTTGTCGGGCTGATACGAGCTTTCAACCCCCGACTGCTGAGTGCATTCGATGGACGGCATCGCGGACCTCAGCAATCAGCTCGGCATTGGGAACATTCCAGTCTAATGACGGCATCAGTGTGACGACGGTTTTCTCCTCCATGATCTGATAGGTAAGGGCGTAGTACTTCACGTACGGAAGTCGTATGCCCGGCCGTCCTATCACGGGGACCTCCGGGTATACCTGCGGATGTGAAACGACGATCTCCCGCTCCCCGTGGGTCTTCCCCAAGAGGCGCAGCACCCAAAATACGAGCCACATCATCCCCCTGCCCAAAAACGGTGCAACCCGGTTACGGAATGAACATAGAGACCGAACACATGCAGGAGCGAGAGTAAACTCCTCGCTTGCCGACACGATCTCTTGTGGGATTCAACTGCCTCCTTGAGCAGTTCTCGCGCATGTCCAGGATCCGGCGCACCACCTTCCATGTAGTCGACAAACCGCACCACCTCCGGTGTGGTGACATCGGCAGTCGTCAGGTCCCCGCAGCGATACTTTGAGATGGTCAGGAACTGGGAGATCGTAGGCATCTTTCCAGTTAATCTCTTCGTGGCGATCTGGAGTGCAATCACAAACAGGGCTAACGGATCGCGTTCGAACGAAGAGAGAAAACGCCTCCCGATCGTTGCTAGTTCGAACGTCGCCTGCTGGTTGTCCAGCACCAAATGGAGATCTTTGCGTGCCCGCTCGAGGAGAGACCTGTTGATATTCCACCGGAGCTCTTGCACGGGCCTCAGCCCTGGGGCCTTTCCACCTGTCCGCCCGCTCACAGTATATTGAAGAGCACGGCGCTGGAGCTCCGCAGCTGCCCGAATCATACTGTTTCCGTCGATGTAGGTGCTAAAGTTGCATATCACGCACGCCTTTGCGTTCCCGAAGACGACGATCTGAAGGCCAGCGTAAAACCGCCGATTCGTGCAGTTGCCGCTGTGCGCAAGCAACGCGGCCTCAGCGTCTGACGCGGGAGCGCCTTCCCTGTCCAGACAGAGCGTCAGGAAGCTGTGCCTGAGGGCAGCAAGAGATTCCCTGTTCGGGCTGGTCTTCTGTAGCCCTCGGAACGCCGTCAGTTGAGAGGCATGATTGGCACAGGTCAGCAGACCCGGCAGGGCTTCCTCGTTCCCCGGTCTGTTCCGGGACGCGTCTTCGGCCATCCCTACGAGTGAATCGCGGAGTTACTCGATTGTGGTTTCAGGACCAAGCCTCCCGACATCGAGCAAATGGAGGCGCCCCACCACAGCAACAGCAACATGATCAGTCTTCTTGGTCTTGAATATCCGTGCTTTCTTCCCGTCCACGATGAGGCGTGTCGAAAACAGATTCGGATACTGTCCCATCTCGAGGGCCTGACCCTGGTGCATATCAGGAGGAAGGGCGCCAGATCGAATATCATCGTGGAATTCTTTGGCGCCAAAGAGAAGTGTCGCTGCACGATCTTCCCAATTCAGCCTCCTGGGGTCGTCCTCCAGTGCCATTGTGGCCGACACCACGGGGGCGAAGAGATAGGAACCCCGTCGGTCGCATCTCCGCATGAGGCCTTCAAGGTTGGCCGGAAGGCTTTTCTGAAAGGAACGCAGACCCGTCACAAATGTCGTGCATCTCAGAAGGAGGCGAGGAAAGCCCTCAGGGACTGAGCCAAGCTCCTCCAGGGAGGAAAAGTCATCCGGGTCAGGGGAATGGGAAGAGGTGGTTTGGAGTAGCCCTGGATCTCTTCGAAGACGTCTTCTGTCCGTTCATTGGTATCCATGTGGCCTTCATAGATCTTACTGACAAACGCACATCCCTGCCAGCGCCTGCTTCAGGAGATCAATGTCCACGGATAACCCTCCACCGCCACGGCGGCGGCATACCCCTCCTGGACCGAAAGCTCGCGGATATGCCAGCGATGGACGTCCCCCGGATCATCACGGGAGGAAAGCAGTGCGGATCCAAAGCGGGGGGCGAGAGCAACGTCAAATGAGTCAAGCGGAATCGATAGTCCCCTCCCCTTTGCCTTGATAAACGCCTCTTTGAATGTCCAGCATCGGAAGAAGGCCGCAGTGCGTGAGGGAGCCGGCTGAGCCATGAGCTGCTCCACCTCGTAGGCTGAGAAGAACTTCTTTGCAACGTCCAGGCCGGCAAACTCCGGTCGGACAAGTTCAACGTCCACGCCCACGTCACGACCCCTCGACACACACATGAGACCAACCTCACCCGAGTGAGCCAGATTGAACCGAATCTCCCGTGCTTGACCGTTATTGGAGAGGGAAGGCTTTCCAAAGTCATTGAACTGAAAGCCTATCTCTTCGGGCTCACAACCGGCGTACAGACCGAGTATCTGTCTCACCTTTGCATGGGCGGCAATGTACCGCCTCCGATCGGCGAGACGACGAAACCTTCCCGCCTTTGCCCGCTCAGCCTTGTTGAGAAGCGTGGCTGCAGCAATGGCCATCTCCTGCGGCACGTTCAGACGTATCCGCCAGATATGCACTTCACCCGGACCCAGGACAGGTTCCTCTGCAGGGATTCCCCAGTCCGATTCGTGCAACAAGACCTTACGTTCTCCCCTTACGGTTGTCACTTCAACACTCCTGAACGGCACCATCGGCTCGACCACAAACCACACGGTCTGCCTCCGCTACCCCCCTATTTTAAGTTTGTATCAGGTGATATCTTCGGTGTTTTTGGGTATTTTC
>JBATTW010000215.1:0-1736 GCA_049670805.1 Bacteroidota bacterium | reverse complement strand
CTGATCACCTCAGCTACTGGGAGAGAGGCTATCCCGCAGTCATGGTGAACAACACTGCATTCTTGCGGAACCTGAGCTGGCACACAGACGCCGATACGCCTGAGAGACTGGACTATGAACGGATGGCCATGGTGGTGGGGGGTCTCTATGAAGCAGTTCTGGATCTGGCACAGGAATAGATCACTCTTGCCTGTGGTCAGGTGTGACCGCTACTTGATTCTCGTCCTTCTCTTTCCTAAGTTTCCGCCGTGTTGCTGACTCTCCGTGCCGTTGGGATCATACACATCCGTGTAGGCCTCCCATGATCGGCCAGACCATCTCTCACTACAAAATTCTCGACAAACTCGGCGAAGGGGGCATGGGCATCGTCTACGAGGCCCAGGACCTCAAGCTCGACCGCACCGTCGCCCTCAAGTTCCTCCCTCACTCACTCAGCCACGATCCTGAGGCCAAGCACAGGTTTGTTACTGAGGCCAAAGCCGCCTCCGGCCTCCAGCACAACAACATCTGCACCGTCCACGACATCGATGAAACTGATGAAGGCCACGAAGGGGCGCGCCGACTCTTCATCGTGATGGATCGCTATGAAGGGGAGCTATTGAAGGAAAGAATCGCCCGTGGACCGATAAAGCTGGAAGAAGCCCTTGACATCGCAATGCAGATTTCGGGCGGGCTCTCAAAGGCGCACGAGAAAGGCATTGTCCACAGGGACATCAAGCCGGCAAACGTATTTGTGACAACCGATGGGGCGGTGAAGATACTGGATTTCGGGCTTGCAAAGCTTGCCGGAGGTCAGACTCAATTGACGAAAGCTGGCTCGACGCTGGGAACAGTCGCGTATATGTCTCCGGAACAATCCAGGGGAGAAGACCTTGACGCGAGGACGGATGTCTGGTCGCTGGGAGTGGTGATCTATGAGATGCTGACGGGCCAGCTGCCGTTCAAGGGAGAGCATGAGCAGGCACTGGTCTATCTGATCAACAACCAGGATCCGGAGCCCATAGAGAAACGTATTCCCGGCATCGCGTCTGAGCTTGTGCAGATTGTCAATCGCGCGCTGGAGAAAGAACCGGACGAGCGGTATTCAACAGCAGCGGAGGCGCTGAAAGACCTGAAGAAATACCGTGATGGTCTGCGCACAACGGAACAAGCCGGTTTTGACCTGCGAGCATTCTTCGGTCCGCTCAAGAACCCGCGAATCGCCATCCCGGCAATTGCCGGGGCTCTTGCCATCATCGTTGTTGCTGTCTGGTTCTTCAATCACCGGTCCAGGGTAGAATGGGCAAGGGAGGTGGCTCTCCCGGAGATCGAGCAGATGATCGCGGAGCACGATGTCTGGCGGAACCTGGTTCCGCCCTACCGCCTGGCGGAGCAGGCGGAGACCATCCTGGGGGACGACCCCGAGCTGGCGGAGCTCTTTTCAAAATGCGCCCTGGACATCAGCGTCAGGACCGAGCCGCCCGGTGCCAGGGTTTCCATGAAGGAGTACGGCGACCCCGACGGTGAATGGCTCTACCTGGGCGTCACACCCCTGGAGCAGATCCGGGTGCCCATTGGTATCTTCCGATGGAAACTAGAGAAGGAAGGGTACGAGACTGTCCTGGCGGCGGCCTCCACGTGGAACGTGGGAGGCGCAGACGATCTCTTAGTTGGTTACAATCTCGTGCGAACCCTGGACGAAGTCGGGAGCGCGCCCCCGGGGATGGTGCGGGTGCAGGGCACCGAGACCGCCGTCG
>JBATTW010000214.1:0-7771 GCA_049670805.1 Bacteroidota bacterium | reverse complement strand
ACACTGTCCTTACCCTCCCGTATGCGATCCCGGGCACCGTCGTGGCTATCAGCCTTATTCTGGCGTTCAATACCCCGTCTATCATCACCGGGAACGCCGTTCTTGTCGGGACATTCTGGCTTCTCCCTCTTGCTTACGTTCTCAGGACGTATCCACTGGTTGTTCGCTCAACCGCTGCGGCATTTGACCAGGTCGAGGATTCACTACTCGAGGCAGGGAGGTCCTCTGGCGCTGGACCCTGGCGGATATTCAGGAAGATTGTTCTCCCTCTCGTGCTCCCGGGAATCGTGTCGGGCAGCCTCCTGGCTATGATTGCAGCGCTGGGCGAGTTTGTCTCGTCCATTCTGCTCTACGCATACCCCAGCCGTCCCATTTCTGTGGAGATTCTCTCACAGCTCCGATCCCTGCATTTCGGCTCAGCAGCTGCATACTGCGTGATTCTTCTTATTATCATTCTCTTCCTGATCTGGCTCTCCAATGCTCTCCTTTCAAGGAGCAGGCGCTCATTGAGCTTCTGACCCTGGCTCCCCCGGGCGAATATTGCTTAAGTTGTTGTGGATTCGTATCTTGTACGAGTTTCCTTGCCGGTTTTCGCGGCCGGCGTGAGACGCGCCCGTAGCTCAACTGGATAGAGTGTTGGCCTCCGGAGCCAAAGGTTTCGGGTTCGAATCCCGACGGGCGTACAAGACGCAAGATGCATCCCCCACCCAGAAGGAGAAGATGTCAGACGTCCCGCCACGGTGCGGGATATCTGCTTCGTGAAACATCCCTTCTGGCACGAGGCATGGAAAATTTGTTCAATTTGAAAGGAATGCAGGCCCCCCATGTTGCGACCAAAGAAAAGGATCACAAAGAGGCAGCTGAAGGAAGACGCGCTCGTCAGTACGTATGTGAAGGTGACGACGTTCTACGAAAAGCACAAACGACAAATCAGTATCGGAATTACCGCCATCGTTGTTGTTGCCATAGTCGCCCTGATATACTTCAGAAACCGTGCTGACAGCAACGAACGGGCGATGGCCCAGATGGCTGCCGTTTACGCGTTCTTCGACAACGGGCAGTATCAGATTGCCGTTGACGGCGCTCCGGAGCGCAACATTGCAGGACTTCGTTCGATAGTTGACAACTACGGCGGGTCCGATGGGGGAGAGCTCGCCAGGTTCTATCTGGCCAACGCTTATTACAATCTGGACAGCACGGAGCTGGCGCTTGGCTGTTTCGAGGATTTCTCGCCGGGGAACCAGTTCCTTGCGGATTCTCGCTACTCGGGTATCGCTGCGTGTCACGAGGCGTTGGGAAACCACCTGGCCGCGGCCGAGTATTTCGAGAGAGCTGCATCGATTGACGCCGAAGGGGTAAACGTGGCCGAGAATCTCCATCACGCAGCTCGAAACTACGCCGAGTCGGGAGAGAAGGAAAAGGCCGTCGAGCTCTATCTGCGTTTGAAAAAGAACCACCCGACGACGCGATTTGGGCGAGAGGCCGATCGTTTCATCAGCGAGCTTTCAGTGTAGCGCCGTACCCTCCAAGTCCACACCCAGTCCAACGGCACGACTGCGCGACTTAATGAGTTTCTTACCCGATAGAGCTCTCTCAAGGGGGGTCCTGAAGATCTCCGCACCTGCTGTGGCCGGGTTATCTTCACAGATGGTTGTCTCCGTTGTGGACACGGCAATGGTCGGCCGTCTGGAGAACACGACCGTCGTTCTGGCCGCATTGGGTCTCGGCCTCCTGGCAACATGGGCGATCACCAGTGTTTTCTCGAGCCTCTCCACGGGTACGCATGTGCTTGCGGCCCGGAGATTCGGAGCACACGACTACCGGGGTGCGGGCGATGTCCTGAACAATTCGCTTATCCTATCTCTCCTGCTCGGAGTCTGTTTTGGGCTTCCGGGATATCTCTCATCATACTATATCATTGATTTCTTTTCGGCGGATCCCGCCGTGGCCTTGGCAGGAACAGGGTATATGCAGTGGCGGTTTGTCGGGCTCCTGTTCTTCCTCTTCGTTGTCTCGTACAGGGGTTTCTTCAACGGGATAGGGCACACCAAGGTGTTTATGTACTCCGCTGTTGTCATAAATACCTCCAACATTGTCCTCAATTATCTGTTGATTTTCGGGGCTCTGGGCTTCCCCCGCCTTGGTCTGACTGGCGCAGGGGCGGCGAATGCATTCGCGCACATGATTGGCTGTGTTTTCTTCTTTGCCGTAACTTTTCTACCCGCATATCGAACAAGATATAGGTACTACCGTCGGTTGAGGATTCTGAGCCAGGTTATCAATCAGATCGTCAGGATATCCACACCCGTCTCGTTCCAGAATATCCTGATCCTTCTCGGGTTCCTGGTTTTTGTGGCAATTACGGGGGTTATCGGAACGGCCGCTCAGGCAGCCAGTCAGGTAGTAATCACCGCCCTCTTCATGTCGTTCCTGCCATGTTTCGGGTTTGGCATAGGGGCACAGACGTTGGTCGGTCAGAGCCTGGGGAAAGGTGACCATTCCCTGGCGAAGCGGTACGGTCTGGAGGCTGCCAAACTGGCCACCTACTTTACGATCGTTCTGGGCGCTATCTTCATCTTGCTGCCGGATCTCGTAATTGCCCTGATAACAAACAACGAGGAGATCGCCTCGATTGCGCGACCCATTCTCCGGATTGCGGGTGCAGCCCAGATCTTCTACGCTTCAGGTATCGTTTTGGCTCACGCGCTCCAGGCTGCAGGGGCGACGGTTTATGTCATGTTTATAGAGGTTCTGACTCACTGGGTCATTTTTCTCCCGATTTGTTATGTTCTAGGAGTGATCGCCGGGGTAGGCATCGTGGGGGCCTGGCTTGCACTCCCGGTCTACATCCTCTCGTACAGCGGATTGATCTACGCAAAGTACCGAAGAGGTGATTGGGTGGGGATGAAACTGTAACGATCTGTGAAACTGCGAAGAATCATATTTGGCGCCGGGGCTTTCTTCCTGATACTCGTCAAGTTTACGCTTGACGTCATCGGTAAGAACATCGAACTGGGCGGGCTTGGGTTTACCCTCGTCCGTGAGTTCATGACGCTCGGCGCGTTCGTGCTCCTCTTCCTTGCGAGTGAGACAGACATCGCACGCCGCGATCAGAGTCCCGTCAAGAAACTCGGGTTCCTCCTTGTCGCCACCGTGGTCCTCATTTTGCTGACCGGGGCCATTTCCGCAGTACCCACAGATGGGTTTGACACGAAGGATTTCGCGCTTCTTCCACTTGACTACATGACGATTTTCTCTGCTTCGCTGCTCAGCGTTGTGCTTGGTTTCTATGCCACTGTTGTCATACGGGTTCTGCGGGACCTCATCACACGAACGCGCAAACGAGGCGCCCGCCGAAACTACTACATCTATCTGGGGCTGGTGTTCGCCGCGGCGGGCTCAACACTTATGATGAAGCCTCTTGAGTCTGGTCTGGTCAATACGGTCTTGTTCGTGCTCGCGATACTGGCGGCGACCATCAACGCGTTCAGACTCCCCTGGATCGTCTACCTCACAAAGAGAGAGAAGGTTTTTGCCCTCATCTACAGTTTCGTTTTGTTCCTCTGCTTCACGTGGATCGATGTACTCTTCCTGCAAGGCTCCAATATCGGGAGCTTCCTGATCTACTATTCGTTCCCGCTGCGGGAGTTCGTCCAGCTCACAACGATCGGGGCGAACATCTATTTCGGAATGGCGTTCATCAGCACCCTGTTCCATTTACCCACGGCCGATGCTTTCGAACGGAAACGTTCCGAGGTGACGTCGCTCTCTACGCTGAGCAAGCTTGTCACGCAGGCCCTCGACTTCAACGAGCTGATGGATACGGTCACTTCCATGACAATGGAGGTGTGTGAGGCGAGCAGTTGCTGGCTCGAAATCATTTACTCTTCGGATCAGGAGTCCCCGCTCGGCCCGACGGGTGCAAAGGTCACCCGCACGACCTCACACCCGTCGTATGGTGTTCAGGTTGCCGGGACAAAGAACATCACACAGGAGGAGATCGACGAGCTTGTACCGACGCGCCTCCAGAGCCTGCGGGACGAGGTCCTCCGGGAACGCACGTTGCTTCTTGTCGACGACATCGGTGCGGATCCCCGGATTACCGCGAAGGGGAAGGCCCGTCGCCACGGAGGCTCCATTGCGATCGTCCCTCTCCTCTCGCACGTGGGATTGGTCGGGATCCTCTACGCGACCAAGGAGACGGCCTACGGTTTCGGTAAAGAAGACCTCGAAATGATTTCCGCTTTTGCAGATCAGGCCTCCGTTGCGCTGGAAAATTCGCGTCTCATCAAGAAGTCCATTGAACGTGAAAGGCTGCTGAGAGAAATGCTGGTCGCCCAGGAGATGCAGCAGAAGCTGCTCCCCCAGGCTGTACCGGCATCGCCGGCACTGGAGCTGGACGCTGTATCGACACCCGCATTCGAAGTGGGAGGTGACTACTACGACTTCATGCAAGTCGGCCCGGAGACCATCGGGATCGTAGTGGGCGATGTCTCGGGGAAGGGGGTTTCGGCAGCGTTCTACATGTCAGAAGTGAAGGGGATATTTCAGTCCCTGGGAAGAATATACACGTCACCTCGAGAGTTCATGATGAAGGCGAACGAGGCGCTTGCGTCGTCTATCGATAAGCGTTCCTTTGTGAGCCTTATCTATGCACTGGTGGATACGTCAACCGGCAAGCTTACCCTCTCCCGCGCGGGCCACTGTCCCATGCTACACGTGTTCGATGGCGGCGTTCGGTATGTTCGACCGAACGGAATCGGCCTCGGTCTGACTCAGGGAGAGCTCTTCGACACTGCGATTGAGGAAGAGTCCATCCAGCTGAGGGAAGGAGATGTTTGTCTTTTCTACACAGATGGCCTGACTGAAGCCAGACACGGCACCGATGAATTCGGCTATGAGCGTCTGAAGGGGCTGACCCAGCGCATTCGCTCCAAATCGGCAGCGGCCATCAAGAAGGAAATCATCGAATCTGTAATGGGTTTCGTCGAAGACCAGGTTGCCCATGACGACCTGACGGTGGTCGTTCTGAAGTGGCACGGGAATGGAACAACAAAGAGTAGCCAAATCTCGAACGTGGAGGAAGCACAATGAGCGATTTCAAGATAGAGCTCCGAGAGCGAGACGCCGTGAACGTGCTCGAGCTCAAGGGATACCTGGATGCGCACACAGCTCCAAAGCTCGAGGAGGCGTTCCAGAATCTGCTCGGGAGCAGCCGATACAACATAGTGGTCAACTGCCGAGATCTTTCGTACATCAGCAGTGCGGGATTGGGGGTGTTTATGGCCTTCATTGAGGATGTGCGCGATAACAAGGGAGATATCAAGCTCACCAACATGTCTCCCAAGGTGTACAATGTTTTCGATCTTCTGGGATTTCCGCTGCTGTATGAAATCCTGAACGACGAGCAGGACGCTGTGAAAAAGTTTGTTGATACGATTGACTAGCACCCGCGGCCCAGTGAGAAAGCAGACAATTACAGTACAGAGCCGGACAGAGCGGCTGATCAGAGTGCGGGAGTTCGTTTCGACCGCGGCGCGGAAGTTCGGTTTCAGCGACGAAGACGTCAGCAAGATAGCCCTTGCTGTGGATGAGGCGTGCACCAATATCATCAGACATGCCTACAAGTCGGATCCCACGAAGAATATCAGCGTCAGCGTCAAGGGGAGGAACGGCACGTTCGAGATTGCCATCCGTGACTCCGGAAGGGATTTTGATCCCGCAGGCGTTCCCTCGCCGGATATGGAGGAATACTTTGCGCACTATCGACGCGGCGGTCTGGGGGTGTATCTGATGAGGTCGTTGATGGACAAGATCGAGTACGAGATCAACCCTGGCATGCCAAACGAAGTGAGACTGACCAAGTACCTGCACCGATAGTATGTCAGCACAGGCCCGGTCTCCCCGTAAAAGCTCCTCCACCGCCCAGAAAAGCCTCTTCGAGCAGACTACCCTTTTTGAATTCAGTAGAGTTATCAACTCCTCTCTCGATCTCAACTTCATCCTGAGCCATGCTCTTTTTACGATCATGGGGAGGATCCTCTCGTCAAAAGCGATGGCTGTGCTGCAGACGGGTGAGTCTTCCTACACCGTCGAGATGGTGAAGGGTTTCCCGTCCGCGGTCAACGGAGCGGTTGTCGAGATCATCGGGTTGCATAAGGATGCCGTCAACGTTGACGAGATAGACGATTCGCGGTTTCCGTGGGTGGGCTTCTTCAGACGTCACGGCGTCAGCCTGCTGCTTCCGCTCTTTATGGGGGAGAAACTCATTGGGGTCCTGGCGTTTGGTCCCCGACTCGCCAGGAAACGACTCCTCAAGAAGGAAGAAACATATCTACGTTCACTGGCGAATCTTTCGGCGGCGGCGATCGAGAAGACGCACATGATCGACGAGCTCCAGGCGGTAAACCGACGGCTCGACCGAAAGATTCAGGAGCTCAATACCCTGTTCGAGCTGGGGAAAGAGTTCGGGATACTCCTTGACCCGGACAAGCTTGTGAGGCTCCTGGTCTTCTCTCTTCTGGGTCAGATAGGGGTTAACCGTTACCTCATCTGCCTTAAGGAGGGTCCGGACATGAAGGTCCTGGCGTCTCGGGTCAACGGTTCTGTTCCGCAGGGAGAACTGCTTTCGGGTCTGACAGTGCAGCGAACGCCGGTGTCGATCGAGGATATTCCGGTGAGGGGTAAAACAGATCCGCGGGATCCTCTCCTGGAGATTGGTCTGACAGCACTTGTACCCATGCAGCTGCAGGGTGAGACGAAGGGGCTGGTCTTGCTCGGACCGAAACTAAGTCGCGAGCCGTTCACAAAGGACGACCTGGAGTTTCTCTCATCGCTGGGGAATCTGGCTATCATCTCGCTCGAGAACGCGCGGTTGTTCAACGAGGCTATCGAGAAACAACGCCTCGAGGACGAGCTGATGATTGCCCGGGAAATTCAGAAGGGTCTTCTCCCCAGCGTTCTCCCCCAGATCCCGGGTATCGAGCTTGCGGCGACGAATATCTCTTCCAAGCAGGTCGGGGGAGACTACTACGACGTCATCCACTGCGACGGATCCAGATACTTTCTGGCGATCGGCGACGTCTCAGGGAAGGGGTCCCCGGCGGCGCTCTTGATGGCAAACCTCCAGGCCACAATACGGGCACTGGTGCCCCTCCAGTTGCCCATTGAGGAATTGACCGCCAGGGTGAACGACCTTATGTGTGAAAACACGGGAGGTAGCAAATTTGTCACGTTTTTCTGGGGTGTCGTCGACCATCTCACGCGCTCTTTCAATTACGTAAACGCGGGCCACAACTACCCGTACCTCATGCGCAGGGATGGCGCCTTTGAACGGCTTCAGAGGGGAGGGATGATTCTGGGGGTCCTGAAAACTACCATTCCGTACGAGCACGAGGTGGTCGGTCTCCGGGAGGGAGACACGCTTGTCCTGTTCACTGACGGCGTTACCGAGGCGATGAACAATGAGGGGGTGGAGTACGGCGAAGAGAGGCTGGAAGCGGTTCTGCGTGACACCCAGAACCAGGAAGCACATGCCATTATTGAGCGTGTCTATCAGGATGTTTTGAGCTACACTTCGGGCGCTCCACAGTCGGATGACCTGACGATGATGGTCGTCCGGGTTGGGGGCGTAGCCGAGAAGTTTGCGCAAGAGAGAGAGATTTCTTAAATTCTGTTATTGCGCAACGACTCCCCGGTATGCGAATCTCCTCACACGAACTGCCGCCAGCCACCTGGAAGCCAGTAAGGCTTTCCGTTCGCGCCCTCCAGG
>JBATTW010000213.1:0-4697 GCA_049670805.1 Bacteroidota bacterium | reverse complement strand
TTCGAGAACAGATTTGTTATCAACGCCTAAAGCCTAAATCATGCTCACACACAAAATATCTGACATCCCCGAATTCCGGGGAGAGAGTCAAGAAAGAACTGGGTGGCGCGTAACCATGCCTTTGACCCTCACGTATCAGATTGGGCACACCAATCCCCATCTTTCCTGACACCCATTCAGGAGGGAACGGCGGAGTTTTTCGCGGACCTCGTAACAGGAGAGATCACGGAAGCTGTCATGAAAAGGTATGCTCTATCGCTTCTGCTTCTCTTTCCGATTTCATCTTCCCTAATATCCTGCAACAAGTCAGAAGACCCTGCCTCGGCGAACGGAGAGGCTGCCCCGCGGTTCGCGCTGACAAACTGTATCCTCATTGACGGTACAGGCGCGTCGCCGGTTTCTGGTGCCGTTGTGCTGGTTGAGGCAGGATATATCAGTTCTGTCGGGACTGACTCGACCCTGGCTGTACCCGGCGGGGTCGATACTATTGACCTCCAGGGATGGTACCTCCTGCCCGGCTTCATGAACACCCACGTGCACAGCGGCTACGTTCTATCCAACCTTCGGGAATGGGCCAGGCGAGGGGTCACGACAGTGAGGGATCTGGGTGACTTTCAACACTCGCCATCGGAATCGTACTCAATCAGAGATGAACTCCTCAAAGACAACCGGAACGCTCGCCTGGTGGCGGCCGGACCGCTGGTGACCACCGTCGGTGGTTACGGGAACTACCGGGTCTCCTCGCCGGTGGACGCCGGACTGAAGGTAAACGGGCTCATCGACGCGGGAGCTGACCTGATCAAAATCGCAATCGAGGATGATCTGCAGGGGAGAAGATGGCCCATGCTCTCGATGAATGAGATCCAGATGATCGTTCAGAGTGCGCACGCTAGAAGCAGACGGGTCTCCGCGCACATCAGCCGATCCAGGCACCTGGCCATGGCCATCCAGGGGGACGTGGACGATCTGGCACACATGGCTGTTGACACTTTGCCTGACTCACTCATTGCTGCCACGGTCCAGAACGACATCTACTGGGTACCCACAATGGAGCTCTGGGATGGTGTGAGCGACCTGCACAGCGTGAACTGGGATGTCATCGCAAAGAGCAATCTGGGGCGGTTCGTCCAGGCAGGGGGGAAGGTCGCGCTGGGCACCGACTACGACGGTTACACAACTCCGTTTGAGCTGGGTATGCCGATTCACGAGATGCGCCTCATGCAGGAGGCCGGGATGACTCCCATGCAGATCATCATGGCAGGGACGAAGCATGCAGCCCATGTCTGCAATCGGGAGATCGACCTGGGAACGGTTGAAGCGGGGAAGATTGCTGATCTGCTCGTTGTGGATGGCAATCCTCTGGAGGACCTCGGGAACCTGTTGAACGTTCAGATGGTGATCCACAACGGAGTGATCATCGAGGGGCAGTGAGGACTATTGACGAATCTTTGACATTCTCGTGACAGGACTTTGTGTTGCATGATCTATTGTTGACTATAGACCAGAGAGTGGTCTCATGTCCAACAACCTGCAACATGGAGGGACTATGTTACGGACAGCGGTTGTCGCAGTGCTTCTCCTGGCTGCCGGATTTGTAGCCAGGGCGCAAACAGGGGCGGGCTCGTGGGAATTCTCCCTATCTTCCAACTTCGGACTCACCTCACAGAGTACGGAATACAGCAGCCCGTATATGAATGGTGAGATTGAAGGGGAATCTGAGGGGTTCCTCGCGCTTGCCGTCCGGCCAGGCTACTACCTCGTGGACGGGCTGGCGTTTGAGCCTGAATTCCTCTGGACAGCGATAGAAGGAGTCCCGCCAAGCTTTTCCCTAAGTGGGAATCTCGCCTACAACTTCCATCTCAAAGAATCAAATGTCGCCCCGTTTATCCTTGTCGGGTATGGGGTGGGGAATGCGATTCCGGTCTTCCAGCGAGTCTACGTCCGCGGCTCTGATGAGATGGACATTACCGTGCTGAATGCCGGTGCGGGGGTGAAGTTCTTCTTCACCGATCATGTTGCGTTCAGGCTGGAGTACCGATTCCAGCAGTACAACCAGGAGGATTCGAGCGGATCATACAGTGCGAAGAGAACAACCCAATTCCACAATGTCTTTATGGGAATTGCGTTCTTCATCCCGTCGTGACGCAGAACCCGGCGGCAGGGCTCTGTGTCAGACGCGCATCGGCTGCCTCTTCCAGTAGGTGAGCGAACGCCAGAGCCACTCCGCCGGGCCGAACCGAAAGTACCGGAGCCAGAGCGGGGAGATGATCAGCTGCAAGATCCAGATCGCGATGACAATCAGTATCTGCCCGTACCGCTCGACATGGCCGAAGAGCCCGAAACCGGGGCCGTAGAAGATCGTTATACCGATCAGTGTTTGGAGCAGGTAGTTGGAGAGAGCTGTCCGCCCGACAGCGGAGAAAGCCCTCGAGAGTGTCTTCAGAGCACCCGATTTGCAAATCAGCATCACAATGCTGATGAAAGCAAAGGAAACACCCAGGCTCCCCCAGTAGTTGTACTGCATGCCCAGGAAGAAGGAATACTCCATCGTCCACCCATGGGAGACATGCTGTGTCACCCCAAAGATCACCAGGGCGAGGCCGACCAGGAGCCCGATAATCACGCCCTTCAGGTAGAACCCGTTTGACCGTTCGGCTGTCAAGACCCCCCATTTGTAGAGTGCCATCCCCACCAGCATAAGACCGCCGGCACGCCATCCTCCCCACATGAAGAATACCATGGTCTGAAAGCCGAATGAGGCCGGCACACGCTGTGACAACTGATCGGACCAGCTCCCCCGAAATGCCGCAATCTCTTTCTCCACCAACTCGGCCGTAGGCTCCCAGTATCGTGATATGCCCTCGACAGCCTCAGGAGGCCAGTACGGGAGGGACCAGCCCATGAGCGTATAGATGACCGAAGAGACAGAAAGGCTGAGCAGACCGAGTATCAGGAGTGTTCGGGGTTTCCGCTTCCGGAAGAGAAATACGATCACGGCACAAAAGACGTAGGGGACCAGTATGTCCCCGTGCCAGAGGAGGTAGGAGTGAATGAGGCCGATCATCAACAGCCAGAACGTTCGGCGGTAGTGAATCGACGCGGCGCTCCCGCCCTTTGCTTCCGCTCGGTCCGCCATCAAAAGGATCCCCGCCCCGAACATAATAGAAAAGATGGTCATGAACTTCTGGTCCCCGAATATGTGGCTCAGGAGCCAGACCCACCAGTTTATGCCTGTCAAGTCTCCATAGGCGGTCGGGTTGAAGTAGGCCGCCTGTATCATGGCGAAGCCCTGTATGTTCATGATCAGAATGCCAAGGAGCGCGACGCCGCGGAGGACGTCCAGGGAGTAGATCCTCTCTGAGGCGGAGACGGGGGCGAGTGTGCCTGTAGTGTCTGTCACTACTTTACCAGCATCATTTTGCGTGTGGCCAGATAATCACCCGCTTTGAGACGGAAAATGTAGACCCCGCTGCTCAGGCTCATGCCACCTCTGCCCGTCTGTTGCGCGTCAAACGTCACGGTGTGGCGTCCGGCGGATTGCCGGCCATTCACCAGCTCAGCCACCTCGCGGCCCAGTATGTCATACACTCGCAGCGACACATGGTTTGCGGCAGGTAGCTCGTACTGGATCTGAGTGGACGGGTTGAATGGATTCGGGTAGTTCTGACTCAGAGCGTATGTGGCCGGTACCGTTTCTTCGGCCTCAACGCTTGTGGCGATCCCCGGGAAGAAGTGGGTCAGCATCTGGTCGGTGGTTCCTGCCCAGAGTCCCCAGCTGTGTCCTTCGGGCCGCTCGTCCCATTCCAGATCGCTCCCCGCCCCCAGCATCACCTGGCTGAAATCCCGGTTGTAGGCTGAAAGCGATCCCTCGTAGCTTCCCCACGCCAGGTTGTACTGAATCGAAGTGTCAGGGTTGTTCACAGTAAGGACGTACGACTCGTAGTTGTTGGGCCAGAACGTGGACGACTGAAGGCCGCATTTTGAAAAAACATCCGGATGGTAGTGGGTTATCAGGGCCGATATGTTTCCTCCGAACGAGGGTCCCATTACCGCGCGTCCTTCCCTGGAGCGCCAGGTCCGGTAAAGGCTGTCGATATGAGGGACGAGCTCGTTTACAAACCAGAGACGATAGTTGTCCCGAAAACTGAATGCGTATTCTTCGTCCCGGTTTCTGGGTGTGACAAAGACGGCGATGATCGGCTCGATCAACATGCTGTCTATCAGATTGTTCAGGACGTTGATCGTCGCCCCGAAGTTGATGTAGTCACCCCCGTCCTGGAAGTAGGCTACTGGATAATTCCTTCGCGTGTTGTCGTAGTCGGGCGGGAGGTAGACGTCCACTATATAGTTAACACCCTGGCCCGCGATCGGCACTGCAATTCTCTCCAGCTGGCCGTGCGGGAGGCCCGGACGATCATCCACCTCCCAGGGTCTCTCCCACATCGGCATCCCCAGGAACGAGTTGAGGCCATACCCTCCCGGCCAGGTGTTGGGGTTCATCGGATCCAGGATCCACTCTGATCCGTTCAGGACGAACTTGTAGTCAAGACGTGCGTCCGATTCGAAGCGGTCCCAGCGGTACCAGAGGTTGCTCCCCTCCACGGTGGACATCGGGTGGGAGGACGGGTTCCATCCATTGAAATCCCCCGGGACGTTTGCGCTTGTGGGAGTTCCCCGGTAGAGGAATGTCGCTATGG
>JBATTW010000212.1:0-3832 GCA_049670805.1 Bacteroidota bacterium | reverse complement strand
GCACGTTGTGGACTGGGAGGCGGAGGGACTTGCGAGCGGTCCGTATTTCTACCGCCTCCAGACGGGGGGGTTTGTTGAATCCAGAATGATGCTTCTGATCCGATAGCACCGGGTGGCATCGCCGGGGGGGTGACCCGCTCTCTCGGGGCGAGGTACCTCAGGCGGGCCTGCCGGGAGAGACGTAGGGGTTTCCGGGGAGGAAGAATCTCCAGCGGTGCTCGCGTCCTTTTGAGACCCCAACGCGCGTTGATCGTGCAATGCGTCGGGGAACCCGTTCATCCGGGTTTTCGGCTATCCAGATTTCCCCGCCGCAGAGGTCAGTCCCATTTTCTCCTCGCCCGATCTGGAGTGCCTGGCAAATTTTTGCGGGGCCGTTGAGCAACTGTGTCTGCTCTTCGTTCTTCATTCTCCGATTCCGACGCATTATCCCAACGCCGCGTCGCGGCTCGAGCGCTCTGATGAGCACGGCGTGTCCCTTTCCCTCGGCCCCCGTCACGACGTTGCTACAGAAGTGCATCCCGTACGTGAAGTAGACATAGAGATGACCACCCGCCCAGAACATGACTTCGTTGCGGCGCGTCCTCCCCCGGTATGCGTGACTTGCGGGATCTCGCTCTCCGAGGTACCCTTCCGCCTCAACGATAATTCCTGAGATCTGCTCATTGTTGAGTCGTCTCACCAGATACTTTCCCAGCAGCTCTCTGGCCACTGTCAGGGTACCTCGTAGGTAGAACTCGCGAGGGAGCTTGTTCCGGAAGCGCCAGGGGGAGTTCATGAGGAGAAGAGCGAAGGCTGGCCGGGGTGTGGGGGGGGGAGTTTGAAGTGGTCGTACGCGAGTTTGGTTGCTTCCCGCCCGCGCGGAGTCCGCTGGATGAAGCCCTCCTGGATCAAATACGGCTCGTACACCTCCTCGATGGTGCCGGGCTCCTCTCCGACCGCAACGGCGAGGGTATTGATGCCCACCGGACCACCGGCGTATTTCTGAATTATGCACATCAGGATTCTCTTGTCCATCTCATCCAAGCCATGCTCATCCACCTCGAGTGCTCCAAGAGCGTGGTCAGCCACCGCCTGCGTGATGACCCCCTTGAAACGAGCAAGCTTGTCGTCCGCCTGTGCGAAATCCCGGCATCGACGGAGAAGTCGATTCGCTATGCGTGGCGTTCCTCGTGAGCGGCGCGCCATTTCGCGCGCTCCGGCCTCATCGATCCCGACCTTCAGAATTCCTGCTGAGCGGAGGAGGATTTTGAAAAGAATTGTGCTGGCGTAGTAGTCGAGTCTGTTGCTGACACCAAATCGTGCGCGGAGGGGCGCGGTGAGCAAACCCGCTCTCGTTGTCGCTCCGATCAACGTGAATTGGGGGAGGGAGAGCTGGATACTCCTCGCGCTCGGTCCGGAATCGATCATGATGTCGAGCCGGAAGTCTTCCATTGCCGAGTAGAGGTATTCCTCCACCGCAGGATTGAGCCGATGGATCTCGTCGATGAAGAGCACGTCCCCCTCCTGGAGGTTCGTGAGGACTCCTGCCAGGTCCGCAGGCCTGTCCAGAACGGGCCCGGACGTCGCCTTGATGGCGCTCCCCATTTCGTTGGCGATGATGTGTGCAAGTGTGGTCTTTCCCAGTCCTGGCGGGCCCGTCAGAAGGACATGATCCAGAGGTTCGCGACGTTGTCTTGCCGCGGTGATGAACACCGTGAGATTCTGGGTGATCTTTTCCTGCCCCTGAAAATCGGCAAAAGACAAGGGTCTTAGGGCCCGGTCGAATTCAGCTTCGTTTTCGAGCCTTTCGGGGCTTGTTGTGTCGTGCTGTCTTTTCACAATCTGTCACTTTGCCGCGTTGCGAAGGGCTGTTTTGATGAGCGCTTCCACGCTGGAGTTTCCGGACTCCTGGATTGCCGCACGGAGGGCTCGCTCGGCGACCGACCGCGTATAGCCAAGGGAAATAAGAGCGAGGAGCGCCTCAGACCGGATCTGCGACTGGGGATCTGCCGTCCCGTCCGGAACAGGGAGTGCGGGCTCCGCCCGTACCACTTTTTCACGCAGCTCGACGACGAGGCGTTCGGCCATTTTCCTTCCCACGCCGGGGATAGCCGTGAGAGCCGAGAGATTTCCCTGCACAATGTGGTTCGTGAGCTCACTTACAGAGCTCCCCGAAAGGATTCCCTGCGCCATGCGCGGTCCGACCCCGTTCACGGAGACGAGCAGCCTGAAGACGGCGCGCTCCCGCTCCGATGCAAAGCCGTAGAGCTGAAGAGCATCTTCCCGGACATGGAGGTGTGTGTAGAGCTTCACGTTGGAACCTACATCACCGGTTGCTTCATAGGTCGAGAGCGGGATATGCACGCCGTACCCGATCCCACCCACGTCGATGACCATTTCAGTGGGTGACTTACTCAGAAGAGTGCCTTGAAGAGTGGAGATCATCTCTTCACCCGACCCGGATAAGCAGCAGCATAGGATTTCCAGTCCTTGAACTTTATGGCCGGACTTGCGTAGCGCTGAAAGTGGCAGAGCGCGATGGCCAGAGCATCAGAGGTGTCGTGGAGCATCACCTCTTCATGTATGCTGAGGAGCGCTTTTACCATGAACTGCACCTGTTCCTTTGATGCGTTTCCCCTTCCCACCACAGCTTTCTTCACTTCACGGGGGGAGTACTCAGTTGTCGGAACACCCTTCTGAACGGCCGCAACGATTGACACGCCACGCGCGTGACCCAGTTTCAGAGCCGATTGTGCGTTCTTCCCGTAGAAAGCGCTCTCGATCGCGCATTCTGTGGGTTGAAATCGATCGATGACGTTCTGTAGCTCATCGTATATCTTCTTGAGCCTCAGGGGCATCGAGAGGGATGAGTGGTTGCGGATGGTACCGCACCCGAGAAGCCTGATCGCCTTTCCGCTGCGGGCCACCACACCGAATCCCGTGGAGAGCGTCCCGGGGTCCACGCCAAGGACAATGGGAGCGCCGGAGCCGGTTGGTGCATCAGGTTCAGCTGCCGAACGATTCGAGTTCCTTCTCATCGATATCAAAGTTCCCGTAGACATTCTGCACGTCATCGTGTTCTTCCAGCGACTCCATCAGTTTCAGGACCTGTTCAGCTTCCTTGCCCGTCACCTTGACGAGATTCTGAGGTATCATCTGGAGTGAAGCGTTCTCAATGGCAACCCCCTTCTCCTCGAGAGCCTTTTTGACGTCTTCGAACGCGTGCGGTGATGTTGTTATCGTGTGGATCTCGTGCTCGGTTCGCATGTCATCGGCCCCGGCTTCCACGATGACGCCGAGAAGATCGTCCTCGCTGAGCGCACTGTTTTCTCCGCCCGCGGGTACGGTGAGGGTCCCTTTCCTGTCGAACATCCAGGCCACACTTCCCGACTGTCCGAGGTTGCCATGGTAGCGAGAGAAGGTGTGTCGCATCTCGGAGACGGCCCGGTTGCTGTTGTCGGTCATGACCTCGACAAGCACGGCGACGCCTCCAGCGGCGTAACCCTCGTAGGTGATTTCCTCAAACGAGGTCCCGGGCAATTCGCCGGTTCCTTTCTGGATGGCCCGCTTGATATTATCCGCGGGCATATTGGCCTGTCTAGCGTTCTGGACAGCAATCCGCAGGCGAGGATTGCCCTCCGGGTTCCCGCCGCCGTTGCGGGCCGCCACGCTGATTTCCCTGATCAGACGGTTGAAGAGTCGGCCCCGGGCAGCGTCGGTTGCGCCCTTCTTGCGCTTGATCGTTGACCATTTTGAGTGGCCGGACATTGTATGATCCTCCTTGGATGCGTCGTCTAACGCAAATCTTTGATTTTGAGCTGGGGCTGGCCGTTCCCTACACGCTCTCCCGACG
>JBATTW010000211.1:0-6000 GCA_049670805.1 Bacteroidota bacterium | reverse complement strand
CGCGTCGGCCGGCCGGCGTTTTCGGAGTCAATCTCAGGGAGGAGCAGGAACTGCCATGAATAGAAAGAGTAGGAGTAGAGGACCCGTCAGGTACCGGGACCCTGTCCGTCTGTTCCCCCTGATGGTGCTGCTTGTGTTTGTCACCTGCGCGTTTTCTCTGACATCGGCGCAGCAGACGGACATGCTCTCCGGTGAGGATCAGGAAGAGCTGATCAAAGAGATCGTCGCGCAGATAGAGAAGATCTATCCGTTTCCGGAGATTGCGCAGAGGATGGTCGTCGGTGTGACAGGCCATCTCAGAGACGGGAAGTATGCGAAATACACGAACCCGGCGGAATTTGCTCAACGGGTCAGCGCTGACCTGGGAGAGCTTAGCAGTGATTCCCATATGGGGCTCACCTACAACCCTGCAAGGGCAGCCGAGATGAAAGCGAGTGAGGAGGAGGGTCTGGAGAACCCCTACGCGGCCTCAACAATGGAGACGGAACGCTGGAAAAACTTCGGGTTCAAGGAGTTGCGGATACTCGAAGGAAACGTCGGATACCTGGACCTGAGGACCTTCTTTGCTCTGAAGTATGCCGGTGAGACAGCCGTGGCTGCGATGGGATATTTTGCCAACTGCAACGCACTGATCATTGATCTCCGGCGGAATGGCGGTGGGTGGGATGACATGGTTACATTCCTGGCCAGTTATTTCTTCGACACCGATGCCGGGATCGTCTTTGGTGTAGGCATGTCAACAAAGGACAGCTCATTTTATCCCTCCGTGACATCAGCCTATGTCCCGGGGAAGCTGCTGGCCGACATCCCCCTCTACATCCTTGTCTCGGGTGGGACAGCGTCGGCGGCGGAGGCCTTTGCAAGCATCATGAAAAACATGAGGAAGGATGCAACACTCGTGGGCGAAACAACAGCCGGTGCGGAGAACCCGCTGGAGACTGTTATCATTCAGGACGAGTACATCCTCTGGGTGCCCGGATGGAAGAAGATCTTCTCCAGCGCCAAGTCGGGCTGGGAGGGGGTGGGAGTTGAGCCGGATGTAAAGGTTGCGGCTGACAGCGCCCTGACGGTTGCACACTGGAAGGCACTGAATCTGCTCAAAGAAAGAGCAGCAGACGATGCTGAGCGAGGGAAATACCGATGGGCGATGGATGGCGTAAAGGCCAGCGACACTCCGATGATCATCGAAGAAGAACTCCGGCAGGGGTATGCCGGGCAGTATGGAAACAGGACGGTATACCTGGTGGGTGACGAACTCTACTACCAGTACAAGGATAGACCGAAGCGAAGGATGCTGGCCGTTTCGAAAGAGTATTTTGTGGTGGAGGGGTATGATTGGTTCAGAGTCAAGTTCTTTAGAGAGAATGGAGAGCTGGCAGGCTTCGAGGAGGTGCGTACGGACGGGAGCGTTGTCCGCTGTCGGCGAGAATGAGATTAACCCTAACAGGGAACAGACGCTATGAAGAAATTTCCTGACGATTTCACGTGGGGTACCGCAACCGCAAGCTACCAGATAGAAGGGGGATGGCAGGAGGGGGGCAAGGGGCTCTCCATCTGGGATGCCTTTACACACACGCCGGGCAAGATCGCCGATGGGAACACGGGCGACGTTACATGCGATCACTACCACAGGTATAGAGAGGACGCCGCCCTGATGTCCCGAATGGGGCTGAAAGCCTACCGGCTGTCAATTGCATGGCCCCGCATTCAGCCTACGGGACGAGGGAAGCCCAATCCGGAGGGGATCAAGTTCTACTCAGACCTGATAGACAGCCTGCTGGAACACGATATCGTCCCCTGGGTGACGCTTTACCACTGGGACCTCCCGCTGGCGCTCCAGCTGGAGCTGGATGGCTGGCTCAATCCTGAGATTGCGGAGCATTTTCGTGCCTATGCGGAGATCTGCTTTGAACACTTCGGGGACCGGGTCAAGAACTGGATAACCTTCAACGAGGCCTGGGTTGTCTCCATCCTGGGCTACGGGCAGGGGGTGTTTGCCCCGGGCCGGATTTCGACCGCGGAGCCCTACCTGGCCGCGCACAATCTCATTCGCGCGCACGGGATGGCGGTGGACACCTATCGCCAGAAGTTCCAGGCGGATCAGAAGGGGGTTATCGGGATCACCAACAACTGCGACTACCGCGAGCCGCTGACAGACTCCGATAAGGACAAAGAGGCCGCCCAGCGGGCGCTGGAGTTCTATCTGGGATGGTTCGCGGACCCGATCTACTTCGGCGACTACCCGGAAGTGATGCGGGAGCGTGTGGCGGATCGGCTCCCCAGGTTTGCACCTGAGGACGTCTCCCGGATAAAGGGCTCGAACGATTTCTTCGGCCTGAACACATACACAACGATGTACGCTTCTCATGCAGAGCCGGGTGAGCTCCTGAAGGTCACCCCCTATGGAAACGGGGGGATTTCCGAAGATCAGGACGTGAATCTCACCACAGACGAGTCCTGGGAGAAGACAACCATGGGCTGGGCGATCGTGCCCTGGGGGACCCGCAAGCTCCTCCACTGGATCGATAAGCGCTACGGGCAACCGGATATCGTCATCACAGAGAACGGGTGCGCGCTGGATGACAGGGTTGTGGACGGTGTCATAAATGACCAGAAGAGGATAGATTTTGTGGAGGGCTACCTCAACGAGTGCCATGCCGCCATCCAGGAGGGTGTGAAACTGAAGGGCTACTTCCTCTGGACGTTCCTGGATAATTTCGAGTGGGCCTCGGGGTTCACCAGAAGGTTCGGCATCCATTACACTGACTTTGCCACGGGGAAGCGGATCCCCAAGGCCTCGGCCAGGTGGTACGGGGAGCTGGCAAAGAGGAACGGACTCTAGTCTCTTCGGCATTGAATCGGATCGAATCAGCGCATGCTGAAAACAGGAAGGAAACACGTGACTGATCCAAATCAAGAACTCTCATTTGGTGAAAAAGTCGGTTACGGGCTGGGAGACACCGCCACGAACCTGGTGTGGCGAACATTGATGGTCTTCCTGCCCATTTTCTATACAGACGTCTTTGGGATCACGGCCGCTGCCGTCGGAACGCTCCTGCTGGTCGTCCGGATTCTGGACGGCGTGACAGATTTCGGCATGGGGCTGATTGCCGATCGCACCAACACCCGCTGGGGGAAGTTCCGCCCATGGGTTCTCTGGATGGCGCTCCCGTTCGGGATCATGACCGTCCTTACATTCACGACATTCGATCTGAGTTACACTGCCAAGCTCGTCTACGCGTATTCGACCTACATCGGTCTGATTCTGGTTTTCACGGCAAGCAACGTCCCCTATTCCGCTCTGACCGGCGTGCTGAGCGGTGACCCGGTTGAGCGGACAAGCGTCTCCTCGTACCGCTTCTTCTTCGCCTTTCTGGGGGGTGTTCTTGTCCAGGGGCTGAATATCTATCTGGTTGCCTTCTTCGGGCAGGGGGATGACGTCGAGGGATACAAATATACGATGATGTTCTTCGCCGGGCTGGCGGTGATTCTCTTCGTCGTCACCTTCCTCTCCACGACAGAACGTGTGAAGCCGCCTCCGAGGCAGGTGACTTCTATGAAGCAGGATTTCAAAGATCTATTCACGAACAAGGCTTGGGTGGTTCTCTTCTTCATCGGAGTGATCTTTGTGACCTTCACGACGCTGAAGCAGGGGGTCACGCTTTACTATTTCAAATACTTCGTCGGCGATGTGGCGCTCGCGGCTTCGTTCATGGTGATCGGTACCGCGACGGCCATGATCTCCGCAGCACTCACCCGTCGGATGTCGGTCTGGTTCGGGAAACGGCGGCTCTTTACGTACAGTTTTCTCCTGGGGGTGGTGAGCAGCGCGCTTCTCTATTTCGCGGGTCCCGATGATATTGCCATGATCTACATCCTGGGTCTCCTGATGGAGTTCTGCACCGGACCTATCGTGGCACTCTTCTTCGCGATGCTGGGAGATGCCGCAGACTACTCTGAATGGACCAACCATCGCCGGGCAACGGGACTGGTCTATTCTGCCGGTACACTGGCCATAAAGTTCGGAGGAGGGATCGCCGGTGCGTTGACAGGCTGGCTCTTGAATGTCTTTGGATACCAGCCGAACGTTGAACAGAGTGCCGAAGCCCTCGAAGGGATCAAGCTGCTGATCAGTGTTGTGCCGGCGGTGATTGCGGCTCTGGGGATTGTTGCCCTCAGGTTCTACCCGATCGATGATGAGCTTCTCCGGAGGATACAGACGGAGCTGACAAACAGAAAGAAAGGAACGCCAGAATGAAGTTTGCGCAATTGAAGTGGCTGGCTCTTGCTTCCACATTTCTTATCTCCTGTGCGCCCGAAACAGGGGATTCGGACGGTCTTATCGTGCGGCATCTGAGCATATTCGAGGCTCCGGGAGAGTACCTCGCCTGGCCCAGCGTGGCACGTACTGCGGAAGGGGACATCGTTGTTCTCTACTGCAAGTCGGAGGAACACCTGGGGCCTGACGGGGCGATACTGCTCAGCCGCTCCACAGATAACGCGAAAACCTGGCTGGATCCCGTTGTGATCTATGATACCCCCATTGATGATCGCGAATCAGGCATTACTACGCTGAAGGATGGTCGTCTCCTCATGCACTACTGGTCCACATTCCACACGCCTGAGAAGTACGACGCCCTTCGTCCTCTTGCGTACGAGAAAGACGTTCTGGAGTGGTGGAAGCGTTTTACGGTGACACCCGAATACAAGAGCGCGGAGAGGATAGAGGGAGGGTGGTGTTCACTCTCAACCGACGGGGGGAAGACCTGGTCCAGGCCGGTTCCGGGTAAGGACTCCAATCATGGTGGGGTTCAGCTTCAGGACGGCAGAATCCTGATTGGATCCTATCGGGATACGCGGGACAGCGTGGCGGTGAACATTGCGGATGAGCCGATCTCGACCTGGGAGACGATCGCGACTGTGGCCCCTCCCAGCCCGGACAGTCTGCGGTTCGGGGAACCGCACCTCTTGCAGATGGAGTCCGGCCGTGTTTTGATGATGATGCGCGCCACTACAAAGCCGTACAACGACGGGGATTCCAGGTGTTACATGTGGGGGACCTACTCGGACGACAACGGGAAGACCTGGGCGGAGCCGTACGAGACACCTCTCTGGGGCTACCCGCCGCATCTGATGCAGTTGTCCGACGGGCGGGTCTTGGTCTCCTACGGCCATCGCCGGCCCCCGTTCGGGCAGCGGGCCTGTATCAGCCAGGATGGGGTCACCTGGAATGTGGAGAACGAAATCGTCCTGAGGGATGACGCGCCCAACAAGGACCTGGGGTACCCGGTCTCCATCGAGCTGGAGCCGGGCCTTGTTCTGAGCATCTACTATCAGCCGAATGTCCCGGAGGGGACGTATCAGGAGATGGATCCGCCCGATCCGGAGCGGACAAAACCGGGGATCCTGGGGACCATCTGGAAAGTCCCGCCACGCTAAAATGACTCGCCCATGAAAACCGTCCTTCTCTCAGTGGCCCTCCTCGCTGTGTGCGGCCCGTTTTTGAAGGCCCTCCACGCGCAGGACCCGATCGCCCTGGGAGAGAGACGGGAGCTCTTTGTTGATCGATACATGATCGACACACTCATCAACGCTCAGCTCAGGCTTCACCGCCCCCACAGGGAGGGGATTGCCCTGAAGTTTGACAAACCATGGGAGGGGGTCTTCTCCGGTGTGGTCGCCGTCATGAAGGACGGTGAGCTCTGCCGGATGTACTACAGGGGCTTGCCGGAGGTGAGCACAGAGGAGCACTCCCCGGCGGTTGTCTGCTACGCGGAATCAAAGGATGGTGTCCTCTGGAGAAAACCGAACCTGGGCATCTATGAGGTGCATGGGACACGGGAGAACAACGTCGTTCTGGCCAATGATCCACCCTTTGCGAGCAACTTCACCCCCTTCATCGACAGGAAGCCTGGAGTCCCTGCAGAGGAGCGCCTTAAGGCGCTTGCCGGGGACGCGAAGACAGGGCTTGTGGGGTTCGTGTCGGGGGACGGAATCCAC
>JBATTW010000210.1:0-2386 GCA_049670805.1 Bacteroidota bacterium | reverse complement strand
GATATACTCTGTTTATCAAGAATAACAAAGTGTATTACGATTATAACTACTACCACGGTCTATATTACAGCTTGGAATCACCTCCGTTGCCAAAAGGAAATGTTGATATCACATTCAGATTTGCTGAAACGGGAGGAAGAACAGAAGGAATTCCAGGTGGCAAAGGTGAACTCTACATCAATGGAGAAAAAGTGGATGAAGTTGATATGCCAGAAATGCACGTGTCAACCTTCTCACTCTCGGAAACGTTTGATGTTGGGATAGATGCAGGAACTCCTGTTAGCAACAAGTACAGGATTACGAATCATTACCCCTACACTGGAGAGTTGGACAAAGTTGTAGTGGCGCTTACAGAATAACTACTGCCGCGCCCCCAGAACCGAACAGCCCGGGCATCGTTGCCCGGGCTGTTTCATTTCTTGGCGATCATCGAGCCGGTATCAGTTCGCTCCTCTGATGATTTCAACGATCACTGCAAATCTTCTTCGGCGAGCTCTGCCTTTCGGGTGTATCCCTCCGGCACCTCGTAGATCGCTTCCGGTGGCGTCATTTCCTTGATTTCGAGGATCTCAGTGATGACCTTCTGCCCGGAAAACCAGTTTCCCTCGCTCAACTCCAGATACATCTGGAGACCCTTCATTTTCGTGAGCTCTGTACGGTATGCCTCGTCCCGGTTATGAATCTCCCGCAGAATTTCCAGCATGTCGTGGTACAGTTCAACGTCAAATGGAACGTCAGTTGTCGCCCATACACGAAATTCCCGCTCACCCTTCCGGATATCCCCGTCGTAGTACCACGAAGTGATTTCAAACTCCTGCGATTCTCTCTCAAGGAATTTCTTTGAATCTCCCGTCGGTTCAACCTCGCCGCTCGAGCCCTGATGCTTCCGTTTCCGGATCTGCTCGGCCGGGAAGATCATTGAGACATCCAGGGGAATCGGTGTCTCTACGTACGTCCGCGTACGGGGAATGACGTAGACAAAGACACCCTTCTCCCTGTCAAGAATGAGCGTCCTTTTCGTCTCCTTGAAGACGATCTTGTTGTCTCCCACCCAGATCGTGTTGGATGTCAGGAGCTTTGATTCTCCTTCACTTCCCCACGAGACCTTGTTGGAATAAGTAGCCTCCTTGACGCGAACGTCGGCCAGTGAGGGTGCGCTCAGGAATAGAGCGACGAGAGCAAAGACTGTATTGCGTATCATACCTTCCTCCTCGTGGTAGTGGTACAATAATGAACCACACCCTCATCTGCAAATTGCTCACACGACACCAACTACCCAGGGCCAGAAACTGATCAGCCCGGGCATCGCTGCCCGGGCTGATCCTGGTAAGGCCGAAGCCACCCCTTCCAGACGATACCTACACCCCGCGCTACTTGTCCGGTGTATACCAGATTGGGGATGTGTACGCTCTCTCCTGCGTGGTCATGGGCGCTTCTTTGTCCATCTGGACGCCAAATCGCTTGGCGTCGTAGGCCGTCCACCGGGGTGTGGGGATTTCAATAACCCTGGCATAGTAGAAGGCCTTCAGATTCGGATCGAAATCGGGGTCCTCCCAGACCGTGAGGAGCTCGGGGTCACCGATCGTGTTGCTCCATGTTGCGTTGGCCACATCCACCGTGTTGCCGACACCGGTCTTGCAGAGGCCATCACTTCCAATTTTCCGCCCGTCTGAAACGGCCACGTCGTATATCCTCTCATAGAGCTTGCCATCCGATCCAAGCCAGCCCTTGATAACCTGTATACGATCCAGGTTGCCGCTGAGGGGATCTTTCAGGGCGCCTACCAGGAACGTTGGTACTTTGCCATTGGGTGCCTGGTGTAGATCACCGCCCATCGGTACGCCCTTGGCATAACCGACTCCAGCCGGGAGACGGTTCAAAGCATCCTTGCTGTCAAAATCCCAACCGCCAAAAAAGCGGACGAGCAAGCGAGTACCGGTTGTGGCGTATGTTTCCTTGCGCTTCATTGCGTCCCAGATGGCCTCACGGGTATTCTCGGGGGCCCAGACAGCAGCATAGCCGGAGGAAGCCATTTCCCAGCCCATGAACTTGACACTCCCATCGGCGGCGGCGATAGCCAGATGCATAGCCCTCTCGGGGGTCGGCTCTGTACCCGAATGTTTACCGAAGAAATTTTCCTCTTCAACCGCAGCAAGTGAAGTATGCGAATCCGTTGAACCGATCAAACCAATCTTAAAAGGATTTACTCCCGTTTGCTGCTCCAGGAGCAGACCAAGCTTGAGTGCTGAACGGCCGTACTCATGCTGAAGCATATCGTTGGTTTTTGCCTGACTCAGGTTCAGATTCCCTTTGTCCCAGGTTTCGTAGTCAGCGAATTCATCGTCAGGTGAAAGGAATGGGTGGGCTTCTCCATCCCCCTTGATCT
>JBATTW010000209.1:0-4322 GCA_049670805.1 Bacteroidota bacterium | reverse complement strand
TTTCCACACAGACACTACTGATGAACTACCTCCAAGCAGTCTTTGTGAACACACATTCCGAGCTCCGCTCGGGGTGGAGAATTGTTCTTTTTCTCCTGATCATGGTCGGTGTCATCGCCGTTCTCTTCTCCGTCCTGGCCGCTCTCGGTATAGCCGGCATGTTCCTGGGCCGGGTGCTGGTCCTCGTGGGAATACTCGCGGCCACGTACGTCATGACGAGGTTTGTGAACAAGAAGCCTTTTGGAGCGGTGGGGCTCTTTCTTCAGGAGAGGACGATAAAGGAGATCGGGATCGGTTTTCTTCTCGGCTTCTTGATGGTGGCAGGGATCTTCCTCGTCGAGTACGGGCTGGGGTACGTGGAGATTGCACGCCGTGAGCTTGTTCTGGGGGATGCCGTTCTCGCGGTCGGAAGTTCGCTTGCGCTGTTTGCGGTGGTGGCGTTTGCGGAAGAGGCACTCTTTCGGGGCTACATTTTTCAGACAACGATCCAGGCGATCACCTTCCTGCCTGCGATGATACTCTTTTCCACGCTCTTCGCACTGGCTCACTGGGGCAACCCGAACGTCTCCGCAGGAGGTATCGTCAATATTGCCGTGGCCGGAGTGTGGCTCTCCTTCGCCTATATGAAGACAAGGAGCCTCTGGTTGCCATTCGGGCTCCACTGGGGCTGGAATTTCTCCATGACGACGGTTTTCTCCTTTCCGACGAGCGGGCTGACCCACCCTGACCAGCAGCTGTTTCTGCTCGAGCAGAGTGGGCCCGAGTGGGTCACCGGCGGTGCGTTCGGACCCGAAGCGGGCGTGCTTGCCACCATCGCGCTGGTCCTCTGCACATGGCATATTCTCAAGTCAAAACTCTACGCCACACCGGAGGGAATCATCACTCTGGATTCGCTGGAAGACCTCGCGACGGAGGAACACCGTCCACCGGAGGGGGGGGAGTGATGCGCCTTACCGCACTTCTGGGTCTCGGTCTCCTCGTACCGGCTCTTTCCCTTGCGCGTGGAGGCGTTGACGCGAAGTTCGATTCGATTGCCGGGCGGGGGATCGATTATGTGTACAATCTGGAATTCGAGGCGGCTGACGTCGAATTTGCCAAACTCGTCTCGCTCGAACCGCGTCATCCGGCAGGATACTTCTTTTCCGCAATGGGTCTCTGGTGGCGCATTCTCATTGATATCGAGGACGAGCAGCACGACGACGAATTCATGGAGGCTCTGGACAGGGTGATCGCCATGTGCGATTCTCTCCTGGATATCGATGAGGGCGACGTGACGGCGATATTCTTCAAAGGTGGCGCGATAGGGTTTCAGGGGAGGCTGCAGTTCCACAGGAACAACTACTTTTCCGCGGCTGATGCCGGACGGCGGGCTCTCCCGCTCGTTCAGATCGCGTCTTCGCTGGATCCGGAGAACCACGATATCCTTCTGGGAGCGGGGATCTACAATTACTATGCGGAGGTTGTCCCCGACCAGTATCCGTATTTGAAACCGCTGTTACTGTTCGTGCCGCCCGGCGACCGGAAAAAGGGTCTGGAGCAGCTAGCCCTGGCCGCCGAGAAGGGGAAGTACGCGTCAGTTGAATCTTCGTATTTTCTGATGCAGGCGTACTACTTCTACGAACACGAATATGCCAAGGCGTTGGCGATCGCGCTTCGGCTCACGGCCCGCTTTCCGAATAACATGCTCTTCCAGAGATATCTGGGCCGGTGCTTCATTTCTCTGAACAACTGGGAGAGGGGGCGGGAGGTGTTTGCGGAGATCGCGGACCGTGCCAGGAAAGGCGACCGCGGGTACAGGGAAATTTCTGAACGGGAGGCAACCTACTATCTCGGCATGTACGAGATGAACCGGAGAAGCTACGGGAAAGCGCTGGAGCAGTTCTACCGGTGCGATGAGCTTTCTCGCGGGCTGGACCGAAGGCGAGCGTCGGGCTTTATGGTCATGGCGAACCTCAAGATGGGGATGATCTACGACAAACTTTCCAAGCGCGACCTGGCGATCGATCAGTACGAGAGAGTCCTGGAGATGGAGGAGTTCAGAGATTCCCACGAGGAAGCTGAGCGGTATCTGGAATCACCATTTGCGAACTGAAGAAGGTCTATGCTGACGGTTCTTGTCTACGGGCTCATTGCTGCCTGCGCCGAGGTTCTTGGCGGAAGTCTTGTGGTCCTCAGAAGGGAGTGGCCTCGGCGTGTTCAGGAGTATCTTCTGGCCCTGAGTGCCGGATTTCTTCTGGCGCTGGTATTCCTGGAACTGGTCCCGGAGAGCTTTCGCACACTGGGTCCGGAAGCGCCGCTCTTCATGCTCGCCGGCTACGCCGTGCTCCACTTCTTCGAGCACACGATCGTGGGGCACCTGCACTTCGGCGAGGAAACCCACCATGAGGTCATGGTGTCAAAGCTCGCGAGCCTCACGACATTCGGGGGCCTCTTTATTCACGCATTCTTCGACGGCTTTGTTATCAGCGCGGGAATGCAGTTTGACTTCTCCGTGGGTCTTCTTGTCTTCTTTGCCGTCCTGCTGCACAAGATCCCGGAGGGGCTCACGATCGCGTCGGTGATGCTTGCCGCCGAGCAAGGTCGCCGGACGGCCCTGCTTGCTTCCGTCGCCATCGGGGTCGCCACACTTCTGGGTGTTGCCAGCGTCTTCCTCATCGCCTCCGTTGACGAGGGCGTGGTCGGGATGGCGTTTGCGTTTTCCGCCGGGGTTGCGACATATGTCGGGGCGAGTGATCTCATTCCGGAGGTTAATGCCTCGAAAAATCGGATCGTGCCCCTTGTTGTCTTCGGCGGGATACTGCTCTTCTATGCCGGGAGGATGGTTCTCCAGCTCACCATGTCCGGGACTCATTGACGTTGGGAAGGAAGATGGTCGCGGCGAGCGGCGGGATCAGAAGCTTGCCGCGATGGAGATCTGGTGCAGCGCCCCGATCTCACCAAGCAGATTGATGCCGTAGTCGATTCTGTAGTCGCTTACCGTGAGGCCCAGGCCCGCGGTGAAGCCTGCCAGCCCCGCGCTCGTCCCAATCTTGAGATCCTTCCGTCTGGCATTGTCGTACCCGAATCGGAGCTGGAGCGCGGAGCTCAGGGTGAACTCGGCGCCGACGGTAAACCATCTGAACCGGTCACCGAAGCTGCCGGCCGATTCGTTTAGCCGATGAAAGTTGAGGTTCAGCAGGAGCGGTATACCCCGGGGCACGACGGACCCGCCGATCGAGAGGTCCAGCGGGAGGTCTTCGTTTGTTCCCCGATACGTGCTCGTCTGGACGCCCATGTTGCGGAGGCTTGCACCCACGCTGGCGCGACTGTCGGGAATTCTGTAGAGGAGACCGATATCGGCAGCGAGACCGGTGGAGCTATAGTCGGCAATCGCAGAGTAGATGAATTTCGCTGTCGCGCCGTAGTAGAGATGTTCGCTAAAGGTGTTCGAGTAGGTCAACGAGACGGCAATATCGGCTGCACTAAATGAACCCAGTTCCGTCCCCGTCTCGTCCGTTTCCGTAAAGGAACCGTAGTGCGTGAAGAGGATCCCCCCGGTGATCGATCCAAAATCCTCGACATCCTGCCCGTAGACGACGTGTCCCGAGTTGATGTCCAGGATTTGTTTGAGAAAGCCGAGAGACCCCCTGGGTGTGTCGAGCGTTCCTCCGGAAGCAGGGTTGTAGAAGACGGCTGTCGGATCATCGGTGACAGTAACGAAGCTGCCTGCCAGCGCGGCAGCCCGGGCCCCCACATCATTGCGGAGGAAGTTGAAAATAGTGTTTGGTCCCGCTTCACAGGTCCAGGCCATCGTGACACCCATACACAACAAGAGGGAAACCCCCCTCGTAAACCTCACGGTCATGCGCTCCTCTCCACCTATCCTCGTTCCAAGTGAATCTACCAAAAGGGGGACCGAATATCAAGGAAACCCTGTCCGCGCCGATCGCGCGGGTTGATTCTCTCTCCGGAAAGAACTATATTGTGTCCGGCGTTACCACCACATTGATGTGCCGAGGGAAAGGGAAAGGTCTTCATGAAAGCAGGGATTCATCCGGAATACAAGAAATCGGCCGTGACCTGTATCTGCGGCAATTCGTTCGAGACCCGCTCCACCATAGGGAACCTCAAGATCGAAATCTGTTCCAGCTGCCACCCGTTTTTCACGGGTCGCCAGAAGCTGGTGGATTCAGCGGGAAGGGTGGAGCGCTACAACAGGAAATACGCAAAGAAAACGGTTGGTACGAAGGCGACCTAGTATCGCCATCGGGGCCACCTTCTGTCTGAAACGTTCCGCCCATGGGGGTTGGAACGTTTTTCGTTTATCCAGTGCTCCTTGGATC
>JBATTW010000208.1:0-11811 GCA_049670805.1 Bacteroidota bacterium | reverse complement strand
CTCTTGGATCGTATCCAGAACCGCATGGTGTTCCGCCTTTGACGTCACCAGGTGGTTCCTCCCCCTTTCCCTTGCAGCGCATGCTGCGCCCCGGAGTGCGGCATTGTCTGATTCGGTACCGCCGCTCGTGAAGAAGAGCTCCCCGGGCTCAGCCCCGATGGCACCGGCAATGGTTTCACGTGCCTTCTCCAGCGCCTCCTTCGCCCTCTGTCCGAACCAGTGGATCGAGGATGGGTTGCCATGGATGTCACCCCAATAAGGGCGCATTGCCTCGACCACAAGCGGATCAACCGGTGTGGTGGCGGTATGGTCCAGATATATCCTTTGCATGGTTCAATCAATATAACACATTCTGGTTCTTTCTGTTTCGGCGGGAGGATACTCTCACAGGGGGGAATTAAAGAACGGGCACCCTTCTGAGGTGCCCGTCAAGTGAAACAACTGAAGCTGAAGCTGATCCTACTTCAGCATCGCCATCTTCTTTGCAGCTGAGAAGGAACCCGCCCTCAGCCGGTAAATGTACATTCCGCTTGCCACCATTGTGCCGTTGTCGTCCATACCGTCCCAGGTAATGGCAATCGTCCCAGGAGCGAATACCTGGTCAGCAAGTGTCTTCACAAGATCACCAAGAACGTTGTAGATCTCGATCTTGACATGCTCCTGCTGCGGCAGCGAGAAGGAGATGTTCGTGGTCGGGTTGAACGGGTTGGGATAGTTCTGGTTGAGCGCGTACTCGTTCGGAACCTGCGTGTCGACCACTTTGACATCGGCAATAATGGGGAGGCCCACTGATTTCCGGAGGAGTGCAGCGGCATACTTCGCATTGTGAATCCCCATACTCGCGTCGAATTTCACGTAGTAGTAGTTCCAGATACCTTCAACATATTCCGGACGGTTCTTTACCTTCAGCGAGTCCTTATCATAATACACGGGCTCTCCGAAGTGGTCCGAAGTCGGATCAGTGTCGAGCGGAAGCTTTGCCTTCAGCTGACTCATAAGCCCGGCAATCTCGGTCTGAACACCCTCGATTGTCCCGTCGTCATCCAAGTCATAGAAGGCCTGGATGTCGTCATAGCTGCTGATCGGACCGTGGCACTCCTTGCAGGCATCCATAGGATTAAACGTGGTTCCCACATAGTCCGCCGGATCCATGGACCACTCGTGATTGGGGAGGTTTGGTCGACCGGACATGTGGCATGTGACGCAGGTGTTCTCCAGCCCGGCGTGAGTTGTGATGCCTTCGAAACTCAGATCGCCATATTGATACCCGTTGGATCCCAGTAACATATCGGCCTGCGGGCTGTGATGTGGACTCTGGCGGGTCTCAAAGCCATAGTAGGGTGGATTCTCAGGCTGAACCCGATCCTTCACGCTGTACCGTCCATTATGGCAGTTCCAGCAGAGGACTCCGTATCCCCCCACACCAGCCGGTGGAACGTAACCATTCCTCAGGCTGTCAAGCGTGAGGGTCCTGAGGTTCCAGGGGTTTGCCGGATCGTCTTTGCCATGCGGATCATGGCAGACCACGCAGCTGATCGGTGAGCCGGCATCTTCGGCCTGGGACCAGCCGGCAGCGGCGGGATCCTTGCCCGCCTCAACCCACTTCACGAATGCGCTTCCGCTGTGGCAGGGATAGCACGATGTGCGGTATGCATGCCCCGGAGGAACGGACTCGGGCACTGTCGCATGGAGGGAAGGTCTCGCCATGCTCCCGATGCTGTGACGCCCGGAGCCGTCATGACACTGGTTGCATACGTCTGAACTGAGCGACTTGCCGATTGTCATATTGCGAGGACTGGCGGACGAAAAGTTGGTGTGCTCACCCGCCGGTCCATGGCAGCTCTCGCAGCCGATGTAGGATGTCGGAACGAGCACAGACGGCATCGCATTCAGGATCGTGGAGTCTCCGCTCGGGATCAAGAGGTCTCTCCCGTCGGCGCTTGTGGAAAGCCCGATCCACCAGGTCGAATCCCAGGAGTTCGGTGACGGTGCCGGATTCGTGTGGGCAAGATAGCCGAAGTTGCCATTGTCCACCTCACCCTGCCAGCCGGTCGTGTGACACCTGATGCAGCCTGGTGAATAGAGACCCGCATCGACGACCTCCTCCACTTCCAGCTCCCCGGTGATTCCTTCCGTGAAGATCTTGGAATGCCCTGTCGTCTGCCATTTGGCCTTTATGTCAGTTGCAGCGGCGTGGCAGACGCAACCCGCATTGGCCGCAGAGGATACCCCGACGTATGTGCTGGCAAAGATCGTGTCCGATGCGGACAAGGCCCCCACTGTGACACTCACAACGTAGGAGCCCATTGAATCAGCTGTAAAGCTATTGACAAAGCTTCCCGCAGAGCTGTCCAGCGTAGCGGCGGAGCCGGTCGGTACTGAGGTCAACGTCCAGGTTGGAGCCCCTGTGGCACCAGAACCGGTCGTGTCGACCATAAACCATGCTTTCGTTCCCTTTCCTACGGAACGGAGGCCGTTCGAGATCAACACCCAGGATTGCCCCGGATAGAGCACCTTGGCCTGGTTTGCCGAGACCCCTATCCGATCGACCTTGATGGCCTGTGCATTCACCTCAGAAAACGAGCCGAATATCAGGCTCGTCGCTATCAGCAATACAGAGAGAGAAACAAGGCTCTTCATAGCTTGTCCTTCCGCTATTCGTGATGGTGTGGAATGAGAAAAGACCTCCGACCCAGACATATCGATCGTCCTTTCAATACCCTAATTGGAGATTGTGATTTTGCTCGCCACGTGATATCTGGCGGTGAGAACAGAAAGCAAACATGACGTACAAAGAGCGGAATCCGGCAGATCACTCAAAAAGGGTGCGACGCCCCCCTGGTGCAATCCACCTCCGAGTAGGTAGCCAAGGAATGTGCCACATCCTGCGGCGTCGGAAGCCGAGCCAGCCGGCAAAAACCCCATTTTCTTTTCGTCAGGGAACAATTATTTCACACCAGCAAGCATCTGTTCCCATGGCTGCGAAAATCAATATTGCATTTTTGCAGATATGGGAAGGAAGACTCTGAAAAGTGCCATTTGACACAGTGAATGCGGAAATAATCGTTGAATAATCCGACAAAGAAAGGCGGGCGCTTGAATCAGCACCCGCTTTGCCGATCCCGGTTCAGCACAAGTTTGAGAACTACTTCAGGTGGACCATTTTTCTGGCCTGCGTGAAGCCGGGTGTAATCAGCTTGAAGAGGTAGACACCGCTTGCGAGGCTGGAAGCGTCGATCGAGACGGTGTAGCTGCCTGCAGACATCACCTGGGCATCGATCTCGGTTATCACCTCTTCGCCAAGCAGATTGTAGACCTTCAACGTCACCTCCGTCGACGCCGGAAGCTTGAAGCTGATCTTGGTCGAGGGATTGAAGGGGTTCGGGTAGTTCTGGCTCAGGGCGTACTCATCAGGGACAGTGGCGCCGGGATCAGCCTCCACGCTTGTTACATTCGTGGTGTCAAATCCCAGCTTCGCCATCTGAACCTTTGTCAGCGGCGTGGCAAAGAACATCTGGTGCCCATCCCATGTGTCCTTGCCGATCTTTGACCAGTCCTTGTCGGCTGCGCTCATCGGATTGCTCGTGCTGCCGTTGTACGTCAGGAAGTCCATCCTCCAGGAGCGCTGGTAGTCAGCTGGCATCGGGACGACACCCTTCAAGTAGGACAGCGTGCTGTCGCTCTCGTTCCAGGTAGCAAACCGCATCTCGCCAGTGGAGTTGTACGACTGGATATTGGCGTTGTTGTGGCAATCCGAACAGCTTCGACCTTCCGATTCGATCGTGTGAGACGTGAAGGGGCCGAAAGCGACAAATGCGTCGCCTGCGTTCGTGAGGGACTGGAAGCTCATCGGATAGACCTTGTTGTCCTTGTCCCTGTTCGCCAGGATCACAAAACCATGAATCGGCTGCTTGTGACGCTTGATATGCGTCTCGACCTGGCTCTCGAAGTGGCAGTTGTAACAGGCCAGCACCGTCTGTGCGTGGCACGACGTGCAGTGGATCTTCCCGCCATGCGCTGATGGATCATACGGCGAGTGATCGGGGAGTGTTCCGCCAGCAGTCGTATGGCAGTCTTCACAGTCGGCTTCGATGCCCCGGGGTTCCAGCATTGAATTCAGCATCGGCGCCGGCGGACCGTGCATATCGTTGTTCGTGTGGCAGTCCCAGCACCTCTTACCGGCATCCCTGTGAACGTCGCTGTACCCGAGGCTGATGGCCTCGGTCTTCTGCCTACTGTGGCAGCCGTAACACTGGGAAACCTTTATGGAGTCGGGATTGGTTCCGGCGGTCGCCAGCGGATGACAGTCAGCACACCCTGGTTCGTAGTCAGCAGGATAGGCGTCTCCGTTTGCATCCGCCGGCCCGTGGCACTCGACACAGCCGAGGCTGTCTATGGGGACGTTTGTCCAGTTTTCAAATCCACCGTTTGCTTTCCCGTACCAGTAGTCCTTACCCTGGCGGTTCTTGTGAAGACTGGTGCTCCAGTTTGCCTGCGCAAAAACGTAACCCGTACAGAACCCCACCGCCAGGAGAAACAGTAGCAATCTCCTGTAAGTCATACGTTGTTCCTCCAGTGAATTAGTGA
Source organism: Bacteroidota bacterium (assembly GCA_049670805.1). Lineage (GTDB taxonomy): Bacteria > Bacteroidota > Ignavibacteria > UBA10030 > UBA6906 > JBATTW01. Next base: position 7,224 of record JBATTW010000208.1, on the reverse strand, counting down.
TGTAGATGTAGGCGTGTGCAGATCGCCTTTTCAGCTTGAATCAATTCTCAGAGAGATGAACCTGACCAACCACACAGCCCTACGCCACAGACTCATTATGGTGGGATGTCTCGATCTCCGGCTCTTGCTTCACCCACTCCTGCATTGCCTCACCCAGCTTCTCCAGCGCGACGATGACCGATTCTCCGCCCCCCGGCGGAAGCAGACCCAGAATGTCCTGATGGGTCTGGACGTACTTCTCATTCAGTGTTTGCTGAATCCTCTGTCCTCCCTCCGTGAGAGAGACCTCGATCACGCGGCGATCATCTTCCGCAGCCACGCGCGTCACGATCCCCTTCTTCACCATCCCATCCAGAATCCTGGTGAGCCGGCTGCTCGAAAGCTCAACCCGCTTTGCAAGCTCTCCCGCAGGGACAGCCTTGTCCCGCTTCAACGCACGGAGGAGCTTGAACTCTGAGACGGTAAGACCCAGGGTTTCGGCAATTCGCTCTTGCTTTACCTGACACTGTTCGAGCAGACTGAATGTCAGATCCGCCATCTTCTCGGCCAGATCCGATTTATCCGGGTTGTTCATACAGGAAACTTCTCGTAGTAGTCTTATTTGATACTAGCAAATATTGTGCCCGAGGGATACCCGTGAAATATAGGTGAATTTGAACGATTTTGTCGTGGATATTCTCAAGTTTGCGAAACGGTGTGAGGGTTTCCTAGATTTGGGGAGACGCAGTGTCGATGGGAACCGAGGGGGGGGTTGCGTGAGGCTTCCTGAGGGGAATCAGGGCGATTCCGTCTCTCGCATCCTTTCCCGCCGATTATGAAGCTCCCGGACAGCGTTTCTAAGCTGCCGGTCGAAATGACGCTCGAAGAGTAGAAGCTTCCCCCGCTGCTCCGTCGTCAGGATGTCCTGAAGGCCCTCGAAGAAGCCGTTCTGCATCTGAACGAGATTTCCGTTGACACTGCTTATCTCCGCAAAAACCTCTCCGAACTCCTCGTCCGCAGCTTCAATCCTGATGAGCCGGTCGATCTTGTCAAGCGCGTCACCCTTCTTCTTCATTAGCTCCTTCTTCTGCTTCTCGTGCTCGTTGAGCCGGGCAAAGAACCTGATAGACTGCTCCTCGGTCAGGTCCAGCATTTCGATCATCCGGAGCTTCTTCCACTGTTCGACACGCTGAGAGGGACGTGAACCAGACTCCCGCATTGGCTGTCCCGTAGCCGCTGCAGCAGTGAGCAACAGCAGGATCGCGCTCATGAGGTAGTTTTTCATCAATGTTTCCTTCAGATGTACGGGTCCTGGTTTATCCGCCAGAGCTGTTCGCGGAGGACTCCAGAATCGTGAGCACTTCGCTTACCTGCTCATCGGTCAGCGCCTCCAGAACAGATGTCATGCCACCCTCTTCGATGAAGTAGTCACGCATCTGATCGGTGGAGACATCCAGCATCCCTTCCTCCACAACCTCCAGAGCCACCGACCTATCCAGCGGATAGTCCTCGAAGAGGGAATCGGCCGCCCCGTCGGGGAGCGCCATAACAACGTCCGTGAGGGCATTGCCCCTCTCCATCAGCTCAGGTGTGTAGTAGTAGAGTCCGATAAGAAATGAGAGAAGCGCCACGACACCGGGAATCGCCACGCGGGCCGCCCAGCTTATGGTGATGGCCTTGCCACTGGAGACCCCATCAATCTCGCGGTTCGTTCGTACCATGAGGTTCTGCCAGTACCCATGGGGCACATCTTCTCCACGGGAACCGTCTCGATCACTCATCTCCCGGATACGCTCCTGGAGTTCCCTCTCAGCAGCCTCATCCACTCTGGGCGTTGTCAGGCGAAGCTTCATCGCTCATCGACTGTTTGATCTTTTTCAACGCATGATGGTAGTTGGCCTTCAATCCCCCTACTGATGTCTTCATGACATCCGCGATCTCATCGTAGCTCAATCCGTCAAAGAAGCGGAGGACAAAGACCGCTTTCTGTTTTTCCGGAAGAACCGCCACCGCACGCTCAAGACGGGATTGCGTCTCTTTCCATTCCACTTCCTCCGAGGGGTCCTCAGCGCGTGGAAGAAACCGGCTGATGAGTTCGCTCTCCCGCAAGTAGGTGACCACCTGCCGCTTCCGAAGGGCGTTCAGGGAGAGGTTCACGGCTATCTTGTACAACCACGTGAAGAAGCTGGAGTCCCCCCGAAAATCACCCAGCCCCAGATATGCCTTGATAAACGTCTCCTGCGCCACATCATCGGCGTCTTCGTGCGTCCCGACGATCCTCCGGGCCGTCCAGTAGACACGCTGCTGGTACCGGCGCATCAGCTCGGTAAACGCCTGCCGGTTGCCATCTCGGACCTCCTGGACCAGCTCGACATCCGGGATCGATTCCATATGTTAGACACCTGCAGGGCGCACGCAGTTTAACCCGATTTCTTCGTTTTTTTGAAGAATTTGCGGATTTTCTTGAGTGTGGTCTGGATATCCTCGGAGATTACCTTTGTTTCAGCGAGCACAGGCATGAAATTCGTGTCCCCGTTCCATCGAGGTACCACATGGAAATGAAGGTGATCACGAACCCCCGCCCCGCTCACCCGGCCGATGTTTGCACCGAAGTTGTATCCGTGTGGCTTCATCACCTCATCCAGCGCCGCGAGTACCCTCTGCGTGGTTTCCATGATCTCCAGCATCTCTTCTTTCCGGAGCTTCTTGAAATCGGAGATCTTCCGGTTCGGGACGATCATGAGGTGTCCGTTGTTGTAAGGATAGCGGTTCATGATCACAAAGCAGTATTCCCCTCTCCAGACGATGAGGTTTTTCTCATCGTCCTTTCCCTTCAACGCTGCTGTGAACAGGCTTTCACCCTTCTTCCGTTTCCCGGCAGGCTTTGTAAACGATTGAATGTAGCGGGAGCGCCATGGTGACCACATCCGCTGCATAGTACCTCCTCTCGGATGGAAATGAAAAGGTTGGAAACGGCCAGCGTCCCCAACCCTGATCAAACCCGAGCCCGCATGTCAGATATCCTCCGACAAACCGGCCACACCGACACGTCTCCCGGCCTACCCCTCCTGCTCCTTCTGTTTCATCTTCTCCGTCGCCGCGATAACCTTCTCGGTATGTTCTCTCGGAACCTCTTCGTAGTGGGACATGCTCGCGGTGAACACACCGCGCCCACCCGTCTTGGATCGGAGGACGGTGGCATACTTGTAGAGTTCCGCCTGCGGAACCTGTGCACGAACAGCCTGATATCTCCCCTGCCCTTCCATCCCCGAGATTTTTCCACGCCGCGAGGAGAGATCCCCCATGACATCCCCCATTGTGTCCTCGGGAACCCTCACTTCTATGTCATAGATCGGCTCCAGGAGAACAGGCTTCGCCCCCATAAATCCCTTTTTGAATGCCTGGAGCGCCGCAACCTTGAACGCCATCTCTGAGGAATCAACGTCATGGTAGGACCCATAGTGGAGAGCGACCCGAACATCAACCACCGGATATCCGGCAAGCACCCCTTCTCTCATGGCCTCCACAATGCCTTTCTCGACCGCGGGTATGAACTTGCCAGGCACCACACCGCCAACAATCTCATCCAGGAACTCGAATCCCTCCCCCCGCTTCACCGGTTCCAGGCGGAGGTGGACATGACCGTATTGGCCGTGCCCGCCAGTCTGCTTTTTGTGCTTGTACTCCGAGTCCTTCACAACTGCCCTGATGGTCTCGCGATACGGAACCCGCGGCTCGACCAGGTCAACCTCGACGTGATACCGCTGCTGGAGGCGCTTGACCACGATATTGAGGTGCAGCTCTCCCTGGCCGCTGATGACGGTCTGATGCAGCTCCGAATCAACACGGAAGAGAAATGTCGGGTCCTCCTGATGAAGAGTATGGAGGCCCGTCGCGATCTTGTCTTCGTCCCCTTTCGCCTTGGGGACGATTCCGGAATGAAAGAGAGGCTCGGGGAAGACGATGCGCGGGTAGATCACAGGGAAATTCTTCCCGCTCAGAGTGTCGTTCGTGTGCGTGTCTTTGAGCTTCACCACGGCCCCGATATCACCAGCGGCCAGTCGAGCGACTTCCTTCCGCTCCTTTCCATTCATCACGTACAGCTGGGCGAGACGCTCAGGTTTCCCGCCCGAGTCGTTCACCATATCAAGACCCGGTGACACCGTCCCGGTCGCAACACGGAAAAATGAGAGCTCCCCGACGTGCGATTCGGACACCGTCTTGAAGACGAAGAGAGAGGGCGGACCGTTCGGGTCCTGCGCCACCTTCATCTCCCCTCCACTCCCCTCCGCCGCCTTGGGGTCAGAAGCCACAAGGTCTCCCATGTCGTTGGGCGCGGGAGTGAATTCGACCAGAAAATCCATCAGACTGGATACACCGACGTTTTGCGTCGCGGAGGCACAGAGCAGAGGGAAGATGCCGCGTTCGCGGATCCCCCGGCGCAGCCCCTCCCGCACCTCCTCTTCAGACAGACCGCCCTGCTCCAGGTATCGGTTGAGGAGATCCTCGTCTGTCTCGGCAATGAGCTCGAGCAGCTGCTGCCGCGACTCTTCCGCCCTCGCCTGAACTTCCGCGGGGATATCCTGCTCGGTGTATTTCCCTTCCCCGCCGGGCGTGAACTTCAGAAGCTTCATCCGCACAACGTCGACGATGCTATCAACCCCGAGTCCCTGGGCAAGCGGAAACTGCACGGGGATAACGTCGTGGCCGATGATCTCCTGTGCGTCCTTCACAACCCTGTCGAAGTCGGCATTCTCGTGATCCAGTTTGTTGACGACAATCACGAGCGCGTTCCGGTACTCCTCGGTGTACCTCGAGACAATCTCTGATCCGACCTCAACGCCTTCGACCGCGCGCAACACCAGGAGAGCCGTGTCCGTAACGCGGAGCGAGGATTTCACCTCCCCCGTGAAATCGGCATAGCCTGGGGTGTCGATAAGATTGAGCTTGTGCGATTTCCATTCACAGAAGAGCAGTGATGAGTTGATGGAAATCTGGCGTTCCACTTCATCGGGATGATAGTCGGAGAGCGTGTTCCCCTCTTCCACTTTGCCGAGGCGTGTTGTACTTCCAGCGGAAAAGAGTATGGCTTCGGTCAGCGACGTCTTTCCCGCCCCTCCATGACCAATCAGGCTGAGATCACGGAGTTGGTCAGGTGAATGCTCCTTCATATCCTTACGGTTTCCTCTCTTGATATGGCCGGCGTGATAAAAGAGCCGGGCTGGCTGAGGCGACGATCGGTTGGTTCAGAAAACGTTGAGACGAACGGAGGTGTGCTACCGGGCAGGCACCGGTCGACTGCAGCATAGGGTGCTGTGGCAGCCGCCCAGCCCGACGCTTACTCGCGAACGCGCGCGAAGAATGTTCGCAAGCCTTTGACCACAGCTGCTACAAAGGCCAGGGTCTCCAGAATTGGTCCCTCGACACGGTCCTGAATTTGTCGTTCGAGGTCAAGAACATTATCCGCGACGCTCCGGATTGCGGAAAACGAGTCCCGGACGGCCGTAACCTGATCCTCAACATTTTCCGAAATGGCCTTCAGTCGCGAAGTAATCGCCTCCAGGTTCTCCAATACCGGCACGGTCTTGTCGCTGAATTCCCTCAGAGTCTCATCCAACGCCGTCAGCAACACTCTAAGACGCAACAGCACCACGATAAAGATGATACTGAGAACAGAAAAACAGATAAGTGCGACTATTTGGGTGACAACCAGAATGCTGTCCACATTGTCCTCCTGTCGGAGATTGAGCCCGGGTTACGAGCGACGTCGTTCTTCCTTGAACGTGTCTACGCCCGCCTTTACGGCTCCTTTGAGACGTGTCCCCTCTTCAAGGGCAGTGCCGGCCTTCTGCTTTGCATCGGTAATGACCTTCTCGGCATCGACGAGAAGCGATTCGGATTTCTTCTTGGCATCCGTGATCAACTGGTCAGAACGCTTCTTTGCCTCGCTGACGATCTGCCCGGCCTTCGCCTGTGCGGCCTGGAGATACTCGTCAGCGTCATCGATGAGATGATCGGCCTTTTCTTTGAGATCGGCACGGAGCTCCTTACCGCTCTTGGGCGCGTAGAGCAACGCCAGCGAAGCACCAATGACACCACCGGTGAACAATCCGGCAACGAACCCCCTCAACGTTCCATTGTTCTCTGCCATGACCTACCTCCGCCTCCCTCGTTGTACATGCAGTGCATGATATGGTTTTCATTCCAAAAAATCAACAAAACAACGCCTCTGGGCCAACGCGAGAAACAAACATCCCGCCTGTTCACGGCGGGATGGGTCTCGTTAACGTATCTTCTTCTTGTGACGCATCTTTCTCAATCTCTTTTTCCGCTTGTGTGTTGCCATCTTGTGACGCTTGCGCTTTTTACCGCTCGGCATGGTTCCTCCTCCAGTGGCTATTCAGTCATCGCATGTTGTTCGAGTAATCGTTTTGCCCGCAGACCCAGGTCAGAAGACTCGTCCACCTCCACGGCCCGGCGGAACCACCTGATGGATTCGTCCAGATCGCCGAAGCTCAGATGCACGATCCCCAGGTTGAACGCGGCGTGCTGGTGGTGCGGGTGCTGCTCAATGACCGTCTCCATCTCCTGAATGGCTGCCTCGTAAAAACCACCCCCGTGGATGGTGTCCGCACGGGCCAGCTCAAAGTAGCAGATGCCCAGATCCACCCTGGCATCCGGGTTGTCGGTCTCGACCATCAGATATTTCTTATAGTATTCAATTGCCCGAGGGAAATCCCTTGTATCCTGCAGGGCATTGGCCAGCTTTAGCATAGCCTGAGGATCACCGGGGTTTTCCTCGACGGCCAGCTCAAGAGCAGCGACATCCACAGACATCTGACCCGGAGTCGTTTCACCCTGCAGCGGCCGGCTCTCCCCCACCGGGAGGTCCCGTGAAACCTCCGAATAGACGAAGTAGGCCGCCAGAACGAGAACAGCCACAGCCGAGACTATCTGCCAGGGTTCAAACCTCCGACCGGCCCGGACGCGATCTCCGGACACCTTGGAATCAGTCCTTTTCTTCGGGTGTCGGCCACTCCTCCCCTCGACCCGCCGCCCGACTGCACCCGGCAGCTTGGCACCGCACGACCCGCAGATCTGCGTGCCCGGCCGGTTCCGCTCCCCGCACACTTCACAGGCAGTTTGTCCAGCCCCCCCGGAGGTTTTGGGAAGCTCGACCTCGGTTCCGCACCGCGGACAGACCGCATCAGAGCTCGAAATCTCCTCACCGCACTCCCCACAGAG
>JBATTW010000207.1:0-5598 GCA_049670805.1 Bacteroidota bacterium | reverse complement strand
GGCGTCTCCTTCACCGATGCCATTACGGGAACCGCTGTGGGACGTTTGGGCATCATTCTTCGCACGACTGACGGTGGGGCCACGTGGGTGAACCAGTCGAGCGGAACAACCGCATGGCTCCGGGATGTCTCCTTCTCCGATGACAGCACGGGAACGGCTGTGGGGTACGTAGGCACCATCCTTCGCACGACCGATGGTGGTGCAACGTGGGAGAGCCAGTCGAGCGGGACCAGCCACATCCTCAATGGCATCTCCTTCACCGATGCCAACACAGGAACCGCGGTGGGTGAGGGAGGCACCATCCTCCGCACGACCAACGGTGGGGGCACATGGGAGAGCCAGTCGAGCGGCACTACTGAGAACCTGTCCGACGTCTCCTTCACCGATACCATTACGGGAATCGCGGTGGGAGGTTTGGGCACCATTCTTCGCACGACTGACGGTGGGGCGACGTGGGTGAGCCAATCCAGTGGGGGTACCGACTGGCTCTCGGGCGTCTCCTTCACCGATGCCATTACGGGAACCGCTGTGGGACGTTTGGGCACCATTCTTCGCACGACCAGCGGAGGAGTGACATGGATTGAGGAGGACCCCAGAATTGACGGGGAGGTTCCGAAGGACTTCGCGCTACAACAGAACTACCCCAACCCATTCAATCCAAGCACCACGATAGACTTCGCGCTTCCGCGCTCGTCGCACGTTTCGCTCAGGGTCTACAATGTGCTCGGTGAGGAGGTTGCGTCTCTCGTCGAACGGGGGATGGATGCCGGGGAGCATCGTGTCGTATGGGATGCGTTGGGAATGGCGAGCGGCGTCTATGTCTACCAGCTAACAACCGGGGTTTTCGTGCAGTCGAAGATGATGATTCTGATGAAATAGAGCGATATTCGCCTGTCTGAGACCGCCGAAGAAGCTTGCACCCCGCTGATGTCGACCTGCACCAACTGTTGAATTTTTCAATATTGACAAATACGACGGGGGGGGTATATTGTAAATGTGAGAGAATGGCCAAGATGTGGCTCTGGACTGGAGCCACTGAGCCGCCAGCTTCTCCGTCCCCATCTGACGACCCAGCCTCCAAGCCAGGCCTTCCTGAGTGCCTGATGCTCTCCGCATTCGACAACACTTCATCACCATTCATGGAGGAACTATGTGGCATTTGCTACGGCTTTGTCTTGTAGGAGTCCTACTCTTGCTTGCCTCCAAGCCTACCTTTGGGACGGAGGGGTGGGAACTCCGAACGGAGGGGATTCCCTCCACGAGTGTCAGCTATATTTGGACGGATGCGGTTGACGCAAATACCGTCTGGATTTGCGGACTGGGAGATAAAACTCTGGTCTTCAGGTCAACAGATTTCGGGGAGACCTGGATAGACGCTAATCCGTATCCGGATTCTACAGGTCTTCCGCGGTGGGAAGTCGGTGCGATTGCAGCATGGGACGACCTGGAGGCGGTAATGGCTACTGAAAGGGGGAAGATCTTTAGAACTACGGATGGGGGTGTCAACTGGACCGTGGTTTTTGAGGACGCCGGAGTGACGACCTTTTTCAACTACATGAAGATGGTGGATGACACACACGGCTTCGCGATTGGTGACGCTCCCGATGCGTCCTCACCAGCGGCTGTTCTGAAGACAACAGATGCTGGCTGGACCTGGACCCCAATCAACCACGACCTTCCAGTAGGCTGTTATCAGTTGATGGGGCCAACATGTGACTTTGTCAGCCGTGAAGTCGGATACACCCTTCAAGACGTTCCCAATGACCCGGGAGGGTCGAGCCGCAGGAGAACTATCTTCAAGACCACTGACGGCGGTACCACATGGACTGAGTTGCCTGAACGCCCAGGGATAGTCTACTCGATATGCTTTGTTGACGAATCTACAGGCTTTGTCACTGAAATGTACCAGCAGCCCGGGATACACAAGACCACCAATGGGGGCACTACCTGGCAGCTTGTGAAATCGGCTCCGTCACCGTACTTTGTCAGTTGCTCACCGGGAGGGACGCGCATTTGGTCAGGTACGAAGGAAATCAATGCGAGTGACGATATGGGCGGGACGTGGTATTCTCAGGCGGTGACCCTGCCGGGCGGAGCCGCTCTTAGGTGCGGGTCATTCTTGAGCAAGGATATGGGCGTCATAGTTGGGGATAACACCGTCCTTGTCACCACAAATGGTGGCATCATCACTGGGGCAGAGGATGCGGAGCAACTCCCACAGGAGTATATGCTTCTTCAGAACTACCCCAATCCGTTCAACCCCTCGACGACGATTGCGTTTGCAGTGCCACACGGAGGCTTTGTTACACTCAAGGTTTACAACTTGCTGGGAGAGGAAGTGGCAACGCTCATCGCGGGAGACCATGCTGCAGGGACGTTCAAGGCGACGTGGGATGCAAGCGAACTTCCAAGTGGTGTGTACTTCTACAGGCTGATGGCTGGTGATTATGTTCAGACGAAGAAGGCGGTGTTGATGAAGTAGTATGGAAACGGCTGTGAGTCAAGTTCTTTAAAACATAGTCCCGAGAGAAGAGCGTTCTTCGACGATCATCAGACTAGTATGCGCGGGTTGGGCCTGCTGGAGGTCTACCGCATCTTTGCATGTTCGTCCGGAGCGATCTCTTTCTAAACACGCGGGTTGTTGGCCGCATACTTCAGACGAGGATTCTCCTATCGATGCTCTCCTCTCGGGTGAGTCTGGATCAGTGTTCAGGCACTGCCATAAGGATGGCCCAGACGAAGCCACAGAGTTCTCTGGCGACGGCCGTGATGGCCACATGACGATGTTTACGCTTGTCGAGGCGGAGGAACTTGTTGACCAGACGAAGCTGAGCCTTCATGGCAATGGCGACGATCTCGGGCGGTTGTCCCTGACGTCGGCGTTTGAGGATGAGGGCAGCACCGGCGTTGTGGCGGTTGTTCCAGGCTGCTTCGACCAGGAGCCGGCGCACGTGGACGTTCCCGGCCTTGGTGATGGACCCGCGGTACTCTCGGTTGCCGGAGGAGTGTTCCGAAGGGACGAGACCGAAATAGGCCATGAGGGAGCGTGGGGAACGGAAGCGTCGGACATCGCCGATCTCGACCAGGAGTGTCAGAGCCGTAAGGGTCTTGACGCCTCTGAGGCAGCAGAGGGCTTCCACTGCCTTCCGATAGGATGGGAGAGCAGCAAAGCGCTCGAGCTCTGCGTCGAAGGCCGCCTGCTGAGTCTCAAGGTACTCGAGGTGCTGGAGCTCAGCGGCCAGCGTGGTCTGGAGGGGTCCTTGGAGGCTCTGACGGAGGTGGGCCAACCACTGGCGGTGCTTCTTGGTCCAGGTGCTCTTGCCTTGTGTGAAGACATGGCCGTGGTTGCGCAAGATGCCGGAGATCCGGTGCATGGTGGATGTGCAGTAGGCGTGATAGGTCTCCCGGAGTCTGAGGAGGCGCCGGAGTGCTTCGTGATCCTCATCGGGGACATGCACGCTGGTGAGATGGCCGCTCCTGTAGAGCCGGGCTAGCATGACGGCATCGAGGCGGTCGGTCTTGCGGTGATCGCCAGGCTTTCTGGGGATGAGGGACGGGGCAATCACCTCGCAGGCGAAGCCGTCGTAGGTGAGAAGACGTTGCAGAACAAAGCCTGCTCCCGATGCCTCGTAGCAACTTCGAACAGGCCCTTCGGCAGAAAGGCGACGGAAGAGCCGACGGACTTGCATCAGATCGCCAGAGAGCTTCACCACCTCAGGGACGTTGCTCTGGGATGGAAGAATGGCTGCCGTGATTGAATCGGCATGCACATCTAAACCGACAACAGTCTCGTGGAACATGGCTGGACTCCTTTCCCTGATGTCTGAGTGGGTTGCTCCTACTCGTGTAGCTCTGGTAGGCAATATAGCCAACCAACCTACGACAAGTGGAGGGGCGTCCAGCCGTTTCTATGCAATCTAGAGGTGACTGGATTTTTCTTGACAAGGCTTGTCCCGCACATTATCTTACGAGTGCAGGCAAATCATTCCAAACTTCCCGCAAACAAGTTTCTGTGAATGCCCTCTGTGTCCTGCCAGGTTCTGGGAAGTACCTGAATGAGCATGGGGGGCGTTCCATCTTTAGTCGGAATGCTGCTGTTGAAAGAACTGTCGAAAAGATATTCTGGATTTCGATCAACAGCGCGAGTGATGTGGGCGATAGCGGGCTGAATGTGAGGTTTTCTGAATCGCCTGCTGATTCGTAATCAGCAGGGGTGTGCCGATTTATTCAGTACCAACTGTGGCTGCTCTTGTTCATTCCCCATTCGCTGTGAGGCGGGGGTCTGTTTCGTCTGGGACCCTTCCTTCCAGTGAGTTGATTGCCCCCGCGGCGGACGTGGAGAGGTTCTGAAGCCAATGGTATAGCTCTGTAAGTTGGTGGAGGCTCATGTCACCCTGGGTGTACCTCTCATACGCCAGCTCATTCGTTGCTTCAAGGAAGATCGTCAGCGCATCCTCCAATTTCCTGATGTTCAATTCTGAGTTCACGTCTCACCCCCCGGGTCAGTTCCGCTAATTTCGCCCCTCCGGCTGGCGAGCCCCCTCTATAGTGTTCAGAATGTCCAAATGTCCACTCTGTCCTAATTGGGGGGGCGAATCTTGGACATTTGGACATTGGACAAGCCCCCCTCCTGCGCCAGGCGCGTGGGGCAATGTGTACCACCCGTGTTTTGTTTTTACGATGCGCCCTTCTTTTACCTCTTTCGCCAGCGCACGTTGGGTTGTTTTGTCCGAATGACCCATTGGCCTGCAGGCCGCGAGTATTTCGGAGAACTGCATCTCCTTGCCCTCGGGGAACACCTCCGACCACGGAATCCACGCTGAGGTGCTACTGGCAGAACACTCAAGATGATCTTCTTCTTTAGTTACCCCTTCATCACGAAACCATAGGTAACGAGGGTCCAATGAAAGAAGCCTGGCGTCCCTCAGGTGGTCGCCAGAGTGTCGCAGCTTGGCGGGCTTCAGCACTCGTTTCGATTCGTCGTCTCGACTTCTTCTCATCATGAGTACACTATCCGCCGCTTGCCCGAACACGCCTGCACCTCGCATCAGCTCGCTGTTCATCTTCTCGAATCTACCTCCCTTTCGGAAGTGGTGCACAACGAGGACGCACGTAGCAAAATCATCACGGATGGCCTGGAGTAATCGCAAGAGGGCCTTCATTTTCGAGGGATCATTTTCATCCTCGTTGTGCGAGTAATAGAGGCAATCGAGGACGATCAGCGCCGGGCTGTAAGACTTGCAGTAGTCTCGGAGAAAGTCGAGCATCTGTACTACGGGGGGCACGGCTTTTGGGATTGCAAAGTTGTCGATTCCTTCCGGGCCAGGTTTCCTTTCCACCATTTGCCTGAATCGGAACACGAAATCTTCGAAATACAGCTCATAGTTGAGAAAGAGGACACGCCCTGACCGTTGTACATCCCAGCTCAGGAAATTTCTGCCGCCTGTAGCGATACATAGACCAAGGTTCATTGCGAGCAGGGACTTGCCACTGCCCTCCTCACCAGCCAGAAAGCTCAAGCTCTTCTCGCGCAGAATCCCTTTGAGTAGATCCCGTTGCGGTGGCAATACAAGGTTGATCATCTCCTTTCCATCTACC
>JBATTW010000206.1:0-10722 GCA_049670805.1 Bacteroidota bacterium | reverse complement strand
CTATATCTCCAGTGCCGGCCTGGGGGTCCTTCTAAAGACGCAAAAACGGCTTGGTGCGGCCGGAAATGGACTTATTTTGACGAATATGAGAAAACTTGTACGGGACGTATTTCGGATAGCCCGATTTGATGTCATTTTCAAGATCGAGGAGGGGGGAGGATGAGACCAACTTTTCGCTCACTCAGGTGTACTTATGTCAGATGCGGAGGACCGGGAGCTCGTTGAGAAATGCTGTGGTGGTGACCGCGAGGCGTTCACCGAGCTCGTTGACCGATACCAGAAAACAGTCTTCAACACCGCTCTCCGGATCGTGGGTGACCCGGAAGAGGCTGAGGATGTTGCACAGTCTGCGTTTCTAAAGGCATATGAAAAACTTGATTCGTACAGGCCACAGTTCAGGTTCTTCAGCTGGATCTACCGAATAACGGTCAATGAGTCACTCAATGTCCTCCGATACAAGAAGCATTTCCAGAGGCTGGAAGAGGGAGAGGCGGTCACCGAAGCACCGGCAGTGGAGGTGGACCAGACGGACAGGATTCAGGACGCTCTCATGGGATTGAAGCTGGATCATCGGGTTGTGGTTATTCTGAAGCACCTCCAGGGTCTCTCCTATGAGGAAATCGCCACGGTCCTGGAGATCTCCCCAACCAAGGTGAAATCGAGACTCTTCACGGCCCGGAACATTCTGAAAGTGAATCTTAAAAGACAGGGATTTGGTGATGACTGAACAGAAGCTGACTGAACTGATGCACCAGGAGATCGACAGTGTCAATACGCCGGAAGAGAGCAAGATACTCCAGAGGCTGATCGCAGAGAGCCCGGAAGCGGAGCGGACCTACGAGGAGCTCTGCTCCCTCTCCAGTACTCTCTCCCGCGTGGAGCAGGTGGATCCTCCCGTGACACTGAAACCCGCTATTTCGCGCGCCATTGATCAGAGGCAGGCACCGGCGACCGCACCTTCCAGAAAACTGAGAATACTGGAGGCAATCGACCAGCTGACCTCCGGTCGGAAAATCGCCTATGCGTTCTCCGCGGGTGTCCTGGCTGGAGTTGCGCTGCTGCTGGCAGGGGGGAATCTGGTCGGGCTGAGTGGACTGGACCGGAATGACGTCGCCGGCACCCTGGGGGCGGGAGAACCCTCCATGCTCGTGGGGACATCAGAGGTGGTCACGGTCCCCCTCGAGGATCTGCAGGGGGTGATCAGAGCCGAGTACTCGGGGCGACTCAGGATACTGACGATGGAACTGACATCGGCAACACCGGTCGAAATCCGCGTCGCGTATGACCGGGAAGCCCTATTCCTGGAAGGGGTAAAGCCGATTGGCAAAGCAAATCTGGACGTCACTCACACCGATACGGGGCTGGAGGTGCGCGGCGAGGGTCAGATCGGCGTGGAAGTGTACCTGACGGCGAACCAGGAGCCGGTTGCCCCCGTCGGGATCGCGATTGCATCAACTGACGGGCGTGTTTACAGGGGCCAGATCTTCCTGCAGAGGTAAAGCGGGCGGTTGCCCTCCGTGAATTTTCTGTGAAACCTGCGTCAACATGCGGAGAGGCAGAGTGTATTTCAATTAACCAGAGAGCTTGAGTTTCTTACCAATCCATACTAAGGAGATAGTTATGACAAACCAGGGACCCGTCACGAAACGCACGCCACGTAAGGGGGTTGTTCTGGGGGGTGCAGCACTGGCCCTTCTCGTGGTAGTCTACTTCGTCTTCTTCTTCCCGCCGACCCCGGCGGAAGATGCGACGGGGGCAATCGGAGCCGCAAAGAAATACCGCGCGGAACAGATCACCGAGAATGATGTGATCCTTGCTGAACAGTCCACGGTTGTGGCGGAGGCGGCTGATGTGGAGATCGCGGACGCCGAGATGGTGGGAGAGCTGCAGCGAAGCGCCGCCAGCTTTGACAAATCGGCCAGGGCGTTTCAGAAGCAGTTCGCGCTGGAAAAATCTGCGGCGTTTGAGCTGAACCGGGCCGCCGCCGCGCTGAGCAAAGCGGCCGCAGCTTCGGGGAGCCACTCGTTTGCGAAGGCTGCTTCTGCGAACATGCTGAACAGGGTCTCCTCCTTCGAGCGGAACCTGAAGGCCACGGCGACGCTGGACAAGGCGGCTGCCTCCCAACTTTCCAGGTCCGCGCAGGCGCTGGCTCTGCAGGCCACGGCGTTGAATCTGGAAGCGACCGCGCGCGCGCTCGAGAAGGCACAGAGCCTGGACAAGGCTGCTTCGTACGATCTGAGAAAGACAGCTGCCACGCTCCAGAAATCAGCAGAATTGAATCGGACCATGGCGCTGGATAAGGCCGCTGTTGCCGACCTTCTGGCCAAGTCTGAGGCGCTCGAGAAGACAGCATCCGCATCCCTGAGCAAGCCATTCAATCCCCGCGGCGGGATGCAGCTCCGGTCGACCGCACAGGCGCTGGATGCCCGCGCTTCCACTCTGAACCGGGCCGCGGCGCTGCAAAGAAGTGCCACGCTGGAGAAGGCCGCGAAGGCCGGTGGCAAGGACCGATAGGTCCGGAGAACCAGTAAGGTTCGTTGAACCAGCAGGAACGCCGCATACGGCGAACCTCTTAAAGAGAATTCGGAAAGCTCATCCCTCCACCGATCCCCTCTGACCCTCCAGGGAACGGGCGGAGGGATGAGTATTTTCTCTCGAGCGAGATGCCACAGTCCAGATACTCCCCTCGATGACGCTCAATCGAACTACCTGTGACAACTGCCGCGGAAGTAGTCCGTCTCATCGGTCCGGAATCCGGCTGCGGGCAGCCCTGGCCGCGTTTTTGACGCTGGTTCCGCTCTCGCTTCCGCTCCACGCTCAGCTCTATACGTTTTCCACCCCAAACCTCCGGCTCATCTACATCGACCCCGCGCACGAATACATCGTGCCCCATGTGGGACGCTGTTTCGAGAATTCTCTCCGGTTCCACCGCAAGCTCTTTGACTACACCCCGTCGGAAGAGGTGACAGTCCTGCTCCACGACTTCAACGACTACGGGACCGGTGGGACGTCCACGCTCCCCTGGAACCATCTTAGCGTGGGCATCGAGCCGTATGACTATGTCTACGAGACTTCTCCCACAAACGAGCGGTTCAACTGGGTGATGAACCACGAGCTGGTGCACGTGCTGGCGACGGAGAAGTCGGCCGGCACGGATCGCTTCTTCCGCAGCATTTTTTTTGGGAAGGTGCCTGCAACCTCGGACAACCCTCTCTCCATGGTTTACAGCTACCTGACAACCCCCCGGTGGTACTGTCCGCGCTGGTACCACGAGGGGATCGCTACCTTTATGGAAACCTGGATGGCGGGAGGAATCGGGCGTGCCCTGGGCGGCTACGACGAGATGGTCTTCCGAACAATGGTGAGGGACAGCAGCTACTTTTATGATTACGTGGGACTGGAGTCCGAAGGAACAACCATTGACTTCCAGATAGGCGCGAACTCGTACCTCTACGGAACTCGCTTCATCAGCTACCTGGCCTACATGCACGGCCCGGAGTCGGTCCTCAAATGGGTCAACCGCTCGGAGGATAGCGACCGGAGTTTTGCCTCCCAGTTCGAACGGATATACGAAACCAGTCTTACCGAAGAGTGGTCCCGATGGATCGCATGGGAGCACGAGTGGCAGCAGGCTAACCTGGAGTCTGTCCGGGAATACCCGCTCACGCCCTATCGGAAGGTGGTCCCCGAACCGCTTGGCTCGGTCTCCCGCGCGTTCTATGACGAGGGTCGGGGGAAGATATTCGTGGCGATGAACATACCGGGTCAGACCCCGCGGATCGTGGCGATCGACCGGACGACCGGAACGATTGAAAAGCTCTGCGACGTCCTCTCGCCCGCCCTCTACTACGTCTGCTCAACCGCGTACGATGACTCGACCGGAACACTCTTCTACACGACTCACAACAGCTCCATGTGGCGGAACATCAACGCGCTGAACGTGGATACTCGCGAGACAGAACTCCTCCTGAGGCAGGCCCGGACGGGAGACCTTGCCTTCAACCGGGCCGACAATTCACTCTGGGGTGTGCAGCACAACAACGGGTTCTCGACCCTGGTCCGGATTCCGGCTCCGTACGAGATGAGCGGGGTGGAACCCGTTCTCCCGATACAGTACGGAAAGGACATCTTCGACCTGGACATCTCGCCGGACGGTCGTTACCTGACCACCGGGTTCATAGAGGTGAACGGGGACCAGCAGCTCATACGGTTCGAGATCGACTCCCTCTTGACCGGGGACGCGTCCTACGAAGTTCTGCACGAATTCGAAAAGAACTCCCCGATGAACTTCGTCTTCTCGGGTGACGGGGCCAGCCTCTTCGGTACCACCTACTACACGGGTGTCTCCAATGTCGTGCGGCTCACGCCCAGCTCCGGAGAGGTGGACTGGCTCTCCAATACGGAGACCGGGTTTTTCCGGCCACTCCCCCTCGGAGACGATTCCCTCATGGTCTTCCGGTACACCGGGAAGGGTTTTCTGCCGGCCACGATCGGCATCGAGCCAACCGAAGATATCAAGGAGACACAGTATCTGGGGCAGCAGATAGTGGAGAAGTATCCCATTGTGCGGGACTGGAAGCTGGACCCTCCCTCGGTGATCGACCTGGACTCGATCTCCGTCACACGGGGCGAGTACAACGAGTGGGCCAACATGAGTCTCTCCTCGGCATACCCGATCATCGAGGGGTACAAAGTCTACACGAGCATTGGCGCGAAGCTGAACGTGCAGGACTATCTGGGTCTCCACTCGCTTGATTTCAACGCCTCCTACTCACCACAGTCAGGGTTGCCTCAGGAAGAGCGCCTTCACCTGGCTACCACGCTGAATGTGTGGGAGTGGGAGTTCAATGCCGCCTACAACTATGCCGACTTCTACGATCTCTTCGGCCCCACAAAGGTAAGCCGGAAGGGTTACTGGCTCGGGGTGAAGTACGGGGACTACATTCTGTTTGACCGGCCAAAGACGCTGGACTATACGCTCTCACTCAACGGCTTCTGGAACCTGGAGCGGCTCCCCCAGTACCAGAATGTCGCGGCGACGATAACGGACTTTTACTCGTTCTCAGGGAGCCTCCGGTACTCCTTTCTGCTCCGCTCTCTGGGTGCCGTGGATGTGGAGCGGGGCTTCGCCTGGTCTCTGAACTTCTCGGCGGCACTTTCCCGACCGACGATCTATCCCAGGCTCTACGGGACGATCACCTACGGGATTCCGCTTCCGTGGGAGCACAGCTCGGTATTCCTCCGGGGTTCGGCCGGCTACTCCCCCGGTGACAGGGATGAGTCTCTCTCCTACTTCTTCTTCGGCGGATTCGGGAACAACTGGGTGGACCATCAGTCCGTCCGGCGATACCGGGACTACTACAGCTTCCCGGGCCTGGAGCTGAACGAAGCAGGGGGGACGAATTTCGCGAAGATCATGGTGGAGTGGACGCTCCCGGCTCTCCGTTTTCGGAGCCTCGGGTTTCCCACGGTCTACTGCAACTGGGCCCGGCTTGCCTTCTTTGGGAGCGGCCTGGTGACGCAGCTGGACGATGATCATCTGAGGAACAAGGGGGTCTCCCTGGGGGCGCAGGTTGATTTCAAGCTTGTCCTCTTTACCAACCTCTCTTCAACGCTCTCGTTCGGATACGCGGCCGCGATCCAGGAGGAGGGACGCCTGTCCAGGGAATTCATGGTCTCGCTCAAGATACTCTGATGGACCTACCGATCCTGGGACTGACGCTGGGTCTCATACCCGTTCTCCTCTTTCTGGTCGGGTTGAGATACCTGGACAGCTTCAAGCTGGTGAGGCTGCGGGATGTGCTGATCACCCTCTTCGTCGGTGCCTGCGCCGCAGGGCTGTCGTTTCTGGCGAACAGGGGTCTTACCTCCCTGCTGGAGCTGGACTGGGATGTCGTTTCCCGGTACGTCGCACCGGCCATAGAGGAACAGCTGAAGGGCGCGTTCCTCCTTTACCTGATCGTGCGGGGGAGAGTCGGGTTCATGGTGGATGCCGCGATCCGGGGCTTCGCGATCGGGGCGGGGTTTGCGCTCGTAGAGAACATCCATTATATGCAGGCTCTTCCGGATGCCGCGGCGGGCGTCTGGGTGGTGAGGGGGCTGGGAACGGCCATCATGCACGGGGGGACGACCGCGATCATCGGGATCATGGCAAAAACGTTCCTGGAGCGGACCGGAGCACATCCCCTGCTCGCAGGATTCCCGGGGCTCTTCACGGCCATCATCCTGCACAGCGTCTTCAATCACTTCCTTCTCTCACCCGGTCTCTCGACGCTGGTGGTCCTGATCGTCTTTCCGCTTGCCGTGATCTTCGTCTTCAACAGGAGTGAGCAGTCGACACGGGTCTGGCTGGGGGTGGGATTTGACACCGACCAGGAGCTGCTGGAGATGATCACGAGCGGGGAGCTTGCCGGGACCCGGATCGGCCGGTACCTCCAGACACTGGAGCGGAAGTTCCCCCCGGCCGTCGTTGCCGACATGCTCTGTTACCTCAGGGTCCACCTGGAGCTGACGATCCAGGCAAAAGGGGTCCTCCTTATGCGGGACGCGGGGTTTGAGGTACAGACAGACCCCGAACTCAAAGAGAAGTTCGAGGAGCTCCGGTATCTCGACAAGAGCATCGGAAAGACCGGGATCCTGGCGCTCCGGCCCTTCCTCCACTCCAGCACACACGACCTCTGGCAGCTCTACATTCTGGAGAGCAAGTAGCTCAGTCGGGCACCTCCAGCGGCTCGTACTCCTTGAAGAAGATCGGCTCCGCTGCCTTCACCGCCTCCGTGTACTTTGGCCATTCGGTCTGGAAGAACCCGTTGATTCTGGCTGTCACCTCCCTGAGCGCCTCCATCGCAAATGCCACATCGATGCTGTCGTTCCCGGAGACCGGTCCCCAGGAGGAGTTCACGCGGTTGTACGCCGTCCGGATCTTGGAGCCGAGCAGGTGGGGCGCGTCTGTAATGCCTTTGGTCTCTTTTTCGTTGATCAGCTCGATGAGCGTCGTGATGGAATCCTGCAGGACCTTTCCCATCTTCTGGAGCTCTTTCAGCGTATCCCCGTCTACCCCGGCCAGGAGCCCGTTGAACTGACCGATCGTCGTTCTGGCCTCCCGAAGCCTGTCGGCCGCCTCCGTGGCAATTCCGATCCTCTCTATCAGCGTGTCCAGATAGATGTAGTAGGCCAGGAGATCCGCGTCCGATATCTCCAGCCGGGGATCCAGCTTTGCATCCACCTCGGCTGAATCACGGTGCTCGCCCATCGTGAGACGGACCAGGTACTTCCCCGGCAACACAAGCGGACCACCCCGCTCGGGGGCGTCGGGTTGGGGTTTTTCCTGGTGCGGGAATCGGGGTCCCCATCTGTTGAGCCCCCACCCGATTCTGTTGATCCCCGGCTTCGCGGTCTCCTTGAACGTTCTGACGATCCTCCGCCCGGAGTCCAGGACCTCTATAATCACCCTGTCCGGTGCATCTTTCTTCTTTGCTTCCGGATTCTTCTCCTCCCCGTCTTCTTCTTTGGGCTTGGCCGTGTCAGGATTGGCTACAAACGTGATGCGTGCCCCGAACGGTCTGTTTTGACCCCTGAACTCGGTGCTTCCGGGAGCAATCTCTCCCGGTGTGTTTCGACCAAAGGCCTCCACGGCCTCGGGGATATCAAAGACCCTCAGGGGCTCATCCAGCACCTCTAGCCCTTCACGGGCAATAGACCGGAGAGGGGTAAGATCGTCCAGGACATAGGCCGCCCGACCGAATGTCCCGATGACCAGATCACCCTCCCGAGGATGAATCACCATGTCCATCGTGGAGACGGTGGGATAGCCATGCTTCCATTTTGCCCAACTCTTTCCGGCATCGATGCTGACATAGAGCCCGAATTCCGTCCCGCAGAACATCAGCCTCGGCTCCAGGGGATCCTGGACGAACGAGAGGACAAATCCCCAGACCTTCTCTTCGTCCACCAGGCGTTTCCAGGAGTTACCATGGTCGGTTGTCCGGTAGAGGTAGGGGGTCCAGTCGTTCCGGCGGTGATTGTCAAAAACCACAAAGGCTTCCGCGGGGTTGTAGACCGACGCGTGGATCTGCGGTACCCATGTGGTCTCCGGAACGCCGTTGATGTTGCCGACGACATTTCTCCATGTCTTCCCACCGTTGCGTGTCAGCTGCACGTTCCCATCGTCGGTTCCCACCCATATCACCCCGGGATCCAGGGGACTCGGGGCGATGGTGACTATCGTCGTGAAGTTCTCGGCGGTGGTGACATCGTATGTCAGGCCCCCGCTTTCGAGCTGCTTCTGTTTGGTGGAGTCGTTGGTGGTGAGATCGGGGGATATCGTCTCCCAGGTAAATCCTTTGTCGGTGCTTTTGTGCAGGAACTGGCTCCCGTAGTAGATCGTGGATACATCGAACGGGTCCTGGGCAATCCCGGCGTTCCAGTTGAACCGGAGCCGTACACCATCCTGCCGGAGAGGACTGATGAGCCGCGTGGCGCCGGCCACACGGTCGTACTGGAAAAGATTCCCTCCCTGTGACATGGAATACCCGTACCGGGAATCCCCCGGATCCGGGATGACGTCAAATCCGTCACCAAAAGACAGAAGCTCCCACTCGCTGCTCCAGATGTCTCCCCCGCTCCAGAGATACGCGGGGCCCGCCCAGGATCCGTTGTCCTGCATTCCCCCGTAGACGTTGTATGGCGTCTCCATGTCGACGCGGATGTGGTAGTACTGCGCCAGCGGGAGGTTCTCCACGAAACGCCATGTCTTCCCCCGGTCCCGCGAAATGGCAAGTCCGCCGTCGTTCCCGTCGATGAGGAAATCGGGATCATCCGGGTGGACGTACCAGGCCTGGTGGTCCACATGGATGCCGCGGACCAGGACCCGGAATGTCTTCCCGCCGTCCTCGCTTACGGATGCCTGTGTGTAGATATTGTAGACCCGGTTTTCGTTTGTGGGGTCAACATAGATTTCGGCGTAATAGAACGGCCGGCTGCCGACGTTCTTGTCGGCCCTCTTCTCCCAGGTGAATCCTCCGTCATCGGATCTGTAGAGGCCGTTCTTCTTTGCCTCGATCAACGCGTAGACAACGTTTGGACGGCTGGGCGCGATGGCGACCCCGATTCTCCCCAGAGTCCCCTTTGGCAGACCGTCCTTTTCCGTTCTTCTCTCCCATGTCTTTCCGCCGTCAAACGTGACGTGGAGGCCCGAGCCTTTCCCGCCGGATGTAAAGAACCATGGCCACCGTCGGTACTCCCACATTGCCGCGATGAGTTTGTTCGGGTTCGTAGGATCCATCACCAGGTCGGCGACCCCTGTCCGGTTGTTGACCCAGAGGATCTTCTTCCAGCTCTTCCCCCCGTCGGTGGTCTTGTAGACTCCACGGTCGGGGCTGTCTCCCCAGGCCGCCCCGATCGCGCCGACGTAGACGATGTCGGGATTCCCGGGGTGGACGATCAGGCGGTGGATGTTCCGTGTTCCCTCCAGTCCCAGATGCTTCCAACTGTTGCCCCCGTCCAGGCTCCGGTAGACTCCGTTCCCGTTGGTCTGGCTGTTCCGCGGGTTCCCTTCACCTGTTCCAACCCAGATCACACTCGGGTTGCCCGGGTCAAGCGCCACAGCCCCGATGGAGGCGGCTGCCAGCGTGTCAAAAACCGGCGTCCAGCTGATGCCTCCACTCTCCGTTTTCCAGAGACCACCCGAGGCCGTCCCGATGTAAAATGTGTTTGGTCTGTCCGGGACCACCGCAATGGCTGTCACCCTGCCGCTCATCCCCGCGGGTCCGATGGCACGGGGTTTCAACGCCTCCAGCTTCTCCATCGGTAACTGCTGCGCCCACGCGACCATCAGCGTCGGTAGGAGAAGAAGCATCAGTACGGCCCGCAGAACGAGTGAGCGGGGTCTTTCTCTCATAGCATACCTCTCGGGATGTGTGTCAGTCTCGATTCTCGGAGAATGAATAAGGAGGCGGGGAACACCTACTTCTCCCAGCGGTCCAGAATCCTCAGTGCTGCCTTCCGGGCACTCGGGCTTTCGCTCTTTGTCTGCTTTCGGGCAAACTCGATGATCGGCTTCTTCCGCTTTGCCTGATCGATGTACTCGCTGAAGGACCGCATGGCATACGCCTTCACCAGCTCCTTCCGGTGCGGAGGATGATGGGTCTCTTCGATGCTCAGAAGTGCGTTGGTGATCTTCGTCTGGAGATGAGGCTTCGCCAGCGCGATCATGCCAGAGTGCCCCGCGACATGTGCCGCGGGAATGACACTCGGGTCATCCAGGAGACCGTAGAACTCCTTGAAGATCTTTTCAAACCTTTGCTTCCCGTCAACAGCGGTGAGGCGAGCCAGAATATGGATGGCGATGTACTTGCGGCTGGGATGATCACCCGTCAGGAGCCCGACAAAGAAATCCCATGTGGGATAAAGGGCCTTCGGCTGGGTCTCGCTCAGGTGGACCAGCGCCTGGAAGCTGCCATACCGCACCTTTTCCTTGCTCGACAGGATATCGTTAAAGAGCCCCGTCAGAACTTTTTCATCCCTGGCTGCTTTTCGGGCAAGATTCAGTGTCTTTGGGCTCAAGCGCGGCTGTTGTGTAGAGGTCTTTGCCATCGGTCTACTCCTGGCTGCCCGGTGTGTATCCGTCGTCCAGCGTTTTGAGGAATGCGACAATGTCATCGATTTCCCTTGAAGTCAGACCCAGATCCCCGAGCTCCTCGGTGTTGACGTTTTCCTTCACTT
>JBATTW010000205.1:0-11995 GCA_049670805.1 Bacteroidota bacterium | reverse complement strand
CCCTCACGTCCCGCTCATGCTTCCCGCCAAAAAGCTTCTTCAAAACGTCCAGCATCGGGCATCAACCGTTGTTTCTTGGATAAATCTTCTTAATATAGCACTAATCCCTTTTGCAATCAACACCGTATCCCCCGGGCAGATATGACACGATTCTTCCTTGCTCTGCTGCTGGTCTTCATTCTCTTCGGATGCGCCTCTCGTCCGACAAAGGTGCCCAGCACGCCACGCACGTACGCTACCTTGTTGAGCGAATCACCCTACCCCGCAATCAAAACCGCCGTAGACACACTGCTTCCCGACACCCTCTTCCCCCCGTCTAATGTCGGGATAAAGGTTGTCTCTCTCCGCAGCGGTGAGACCCTCTATGACCTGAACTCAGACATGCTCTTCAACCCCGCATCCAACGAAAAACTGTTTACCGCGGCCGCCGCACTCTCGGTTCTCGGAGAGGACCACCCTCTGGCGACCGTCTTTACGGTTGACTCTGTCGCCGGCATCATTGGCGTAACGGCGTACGGTGATCCGATACTCTCAACGGCAGACGCGGATTCCATCGCCGGACTCCTGACGCCTCTTCTGCCCCCACGGGAGAGCTGGGAGCTGGTCTGTGACGTCTCCTATTTCGACGACCTCCACAGGGGAAGCGGCTGGACATGGGATTCCGAGCCAGCCGCCTATGCGGCATACATAACTCCGCTCATTTTAAACGGGAATACGATCCAGGTCTCCGTTCGCCCCGGGGACGGTGCAGGTGATACCGTTATCGTTGAAACCGATCCGCTCACGAACTACATCTCTATCGAAAACCGGGGGATGACCGTACGTGACACGGTCCGCGAACGACTCCGCATTTCGCGAAAGTGGCGGGAACGGCTGAACGTCATAACCGTAACCGGTGAGACCATCGACTCGCTGCGCGGACGGAAGGCCTCTCTGAGCATCTGGGAGCCTGATCGCTACGCGGCAACCGTGCTGGCAGAACGGCTGAACCGATTGGGTGTCCCTGTGGGGCGCGTCACCGTGGACACTACCCGGCTGTGCGGCACGGAACTACTCCGCTTCTCACATCGACTCGATTCGGCTGTCACCTTCATGACCAAAATCAGTGACAACCTGACAGCAGAGGCCCTCCTCAAGGTCCTGGGCGCCGAGCGGTTCGGCCCACCCGGCTCGGCCAAAAGCGGTATCTCAGTCGTTCATCAGTTCCTTTCGGAAAACGGAATCGACACAACAAAGATCATCCTCGCGGACGGATCGGGAGTCTCACGGTACAACCTCAGCTCCGCATCGGCAATAATCGACCTCCTCCGCGCAATGCACAGGAGCGAGGACCACTTCCCATCCTTCTACCACGCGTTGCCCGTTGCCGGCGTGGACGGCACCATCGGGTACAGAATGAAGAGAACCATGGCTGAGGGGAATCTTCGGGCAAAGACGGGGACGCTCAGCGGTGTCTCGGCTCTCTCAGGGTACGTTACGACGCGCGACGGCGAACTGCTCGCATTTTCCATCCTCATGCAAAACTACCACACCAGCTCCCGGAGCTACAGAAAGGTACAGGACAGCATAGGGAGGGTTCTGGCTGAATTCAGTAGAGAGAACTGACGCGTTTTCTGGTGCTCATACCTGTCTCCTCTACCACCCCCTTGTTGGGGACCCGCGATAAACCCTTTCCTCCGCGTCAGTGGCCTCAACAACGATCTCACGGGCGTCCGAAGAGACTGGTGCGGCAAAGAGATGATCTGTGGTGTACGGCTCCACCCAGGGATGCTTCTGTGGGAGAGCAGGCCCTTTGTGCAGCCTGACGGAGAGGGGGTCCTGCCCCCGGCGACTCTTCATTTCCCCCCGGCGATCACCATTCTCATAAAGGATCACCTTCCATCTCGGACCTGCGTCCCACACGTTCGCGATGAGCAGATCCGGAGCCGTCCTGTCGCTCCCCGGGGGATAGACGCGCAGCTGCTCGCCAATAGGCAGGCCGGTTGATTTGTACCTCCAGGTGACCTCCTCCCCATTCACTTCGAAAACACCGTAACCATTTGGTGTCCCGTCACCGCAGATCGGGCCGGTCCACCATGCACCGCACACCGCTCCACAAACATGGATGCGAACTCCATGGTCCACGGGATGCTCCGTCTCGTGCATGTGGCCGGCGATCACGTGCGACTCATATGGCTCGAGGATCCTGTTCAGAAGTTCACGGTTAACCACCACAACCGACCTCCCCGGCTTTTCTTTCCCGTCGCGTATATGCTGGGTGGAGAACGAGGGAATGTGCATAAACAGGATCACCGTCCGGCCCCTCTCGATATGAGCGAGGTCCGCCTTCAGCCAGTCCAGCTGCCGCTGGTCGATGTACCCGACATACCCGTCTCCAAACCAGAAGACATCGTCCATCACGACATAGTGAATCTCCCCCCGCTCGAAAGAGTAGTAGGTGGGCCCGAAATAGCGCATGAACGTCGCAGCCGATGCTTCGTCGGTTTTCGACAGGACCTCGACGTCATGGTTTCCCAGAACCTGGAAGCAGGGGATTCTCATCCTGTTCACCGCCTCCTCGTACCGGGGAAAGTGCTCAAGGCGATCATACATGATATCGCCGCACCCCACACCAAACACGGGGAGTGATCCGAGTGTCTTCAACGTCGACTGCAGATCAGGGACTGTCTGGGAATGAAGAAGGTTGACATCGTCCGTGTCCCGAGTCTGAGGGTCCGCGAGGAGGAGGAACGCATGGGACCGGTCAGGCACGGGGAGCGGAGCCAGATCCCATACGGTATCCATCTCATTCGCTTTGTTCGGCCTCAGCGGCTTGTAGAGCGAAGCTGTCCCCGCAGGTCCCGTTGGAATCTCGTAGCCGGACGGAAGGGAGAGGAAAATATACGGTCGACTCGAGTCGGTGACGAGTTCAAATGCTCCGTCCGTTCCCGAACGGACCACAGAGATCCCGTCGGAGACCGCTACCCCCGATAGACCACGGCCCCCGGCCCTCACAGCTCCCCGAACACGAATTCCCCTTCTGGTCATCACCTCGAAAGGGAGCGGACTGTACGGGTCTGCCATCAGCCGGTCGGCGATGACCGCACCGATCGCAACCCCGCCCATGCCCCTGATGAAACGCCTCCTCGTTATCCCGTCTGACATAGATTGATGTTTCACGTAAGCCTCCTCTATTTACGTTAAGAAGTCGTTTTGGCGTTGGCCAGGAAAGCAATCGTGTACATGCCCAGAGCGGCAATGGACAGCCCGAGAAACCCGACCTCCACGGCCACCACCACCGCGAGTGAAGTACTCACAACCGATGTACATCCGTTGATACCCCAGGCCCACGCTACCTGGGCCTGGCGCGATTCTGACAGGACTCTCAGCCCGAGAGGAAAAGGCATCCCCATGACGAATCCCAGCGGAGCTATGAGGATCACCGATCCGGCAAGTCTCGCGAGGGGGGGTAGAGCCACAAGAAGCGGGAGAGCCAGGGGTACAACAATTGCGTAGAGGCCTACGCCCAGTGCGGCAGTTCCGGCGCTGGCCAACAAGGTCACACGTCGGGGCAGATACCGCGTGGACCAGAGACTCCCCCACCCGGAGGAGATGAGCAGGGCTCCCATGACAACCGCCGCGGAGAGGATCGTGCCTCCGAGTGGAAGCACAAACTTCTGAATGAGGAACATCTCCACAAAGATGTAGCCGATCCCCAGCCCACCGAAGTAAGCCACCGTCCGTGTGAGCCCCCTTCCCAGCCTCCGTCCTGCAAACAACGGAGCCACGATAAGAAGAGACGAGAGGAGAATCGCCTGGAACAGTGTCACCACGACCAGGAGATATCCGATCTCCAGAAATGGAACCCCCTGGGGACCGATGATCGCGTCCAGTCCGAACACGTCACTCCACTTCAGAAACTGAGAGAAGAAAGGTCGATCGTCCGTGCATGGAGAAATGCGGAAAGGATACTTCCTGTACACACTCTCAGATTCGCCCGAGAGAATCTGATCCAGGTACCCGAAGAACGTGCTGTCCTCCAGCCGGTTGTATCGAGCCCGTTCAGATGATTCCAGGTCGGGCAGCAACGCCGGGTCAAATCCCATTTCCGTGCAGAACTCCCGAATACGTGAGATCTGAATCGAATCCAGCCGTGAACGGGAGATAACGTACGAAATTGTCCCCCAGCTCCGGACCGCTGCGAGGTGCCCGGCCGGGGATGTGATCCCCTCCCGGCTCAGTACCTCCTTCAGCGTCGCCGCGATCCTGAGCGGAGCCCTGAAAGGATAGTCCATCCAGGTGGACACAGAGATTGCTCCGCTGTCCGTGAGTCGATTCCACATCTCCTGGATTGCTTCGACCGTGAGAACATACTCCTCCCTGAGTGCGGTAAGTCCCGAGCTCCCGCCAACGGAACCCTGAATTGGCAGTGTGATCAGATCGAACCGAGGTCCCTCCGAAAGGAGATAGGTACGCGGGTTTCCCCCGTGGAACCGTACACCGGGAGCGTACGCAAGCGAATCGCTCGCTCCTGCCAGTGCGCCCCGGAGGAGTGACACCAGCGTCGCGTGCTCCTCCACTCCCACAACCTCCTTCGCACCCCGTCGTAAAGCGTGATCGACGAGTGAACCCGTACCGGACCCCAGTACCAGCACTCGATCTCTGGGGCCGATCAGATACGGTAGCGCCAGGGTGGTAACATCCAGGATGCTCATCGTGTCCGTGCAGCCCGATCGATCCAGGGGGCCATACCAATCTCCGTTGTTGAACAGACCGGATTGCACCGGTATATCACCACCGTAGGCCAGACTGACACCCGGGGCATACCTGAGGGCCGGTGAGGACGCAACCTGGAGAAGCCCGTACGGGCTCTGGCGCGAATACGTGATCTCGGCACCGGGAAGGTTCTTAATACGCGAAAGATCCTTGTACTCCGAGAGGAGAGGCGGGGGCGACAGGAAAAAGACCAACAGAACAAACAGAAGACCACCACCGAGGGAGACCAGAAATCGCGTTAGACCGCGTCGCGGCACGCTGAGCCCCGCAGCCAGGAGCCCGACAGCTCCTGCAACAGGGGGGAGTTCTTCAGGAAGAAGAACGAACATGAGGAGGACCGCAATGACTCCTCCACTGCCTGATCCGACCATGTTTGCAAAGTAGATCCGGCCGGCCTCCCGGGTCTCCCGAACAAAGAACAACCCGATGGCGAGTGCCGCACAGAAGAATGGAATGAAAAGAACCAGACAGGTCGCCGCCACACGTAGCAGCTGCTCCCACTCAACGAACACTCTCAACGAATCGAACCGGAACGGCTCCAGCTGGGTTACCCAGAATGCCCCTGCCATGCTGACGCCGGAGAGCAACAGGCTCCACGGGATGACCCGGTCAGACTGCGCCAGCAGGGGCTTCCGAAACAGCGCAATGTATGTCCCGCTGGCACCAAATCCCAGGAGGGCCACGGAAATCACCAGGGCCGCAAAATGGTGCCACTGGGAGATGGAGAGAAGCTGCATCAGGGAGAGCTGGAAGGCAAGGACAGAAGAGGAGATGAGACCGATCGAAAGGTACGTACGGTTCATGCAGCACCGGGTTACCAATGCGGGTGGAGTCTCCGCGCGTTACTCCCCGCGGGTGAAGGGAACAAATCTGACGGGCATCAGGCTTCGCGTCGTATAGTCATCGCCGTCCCTTTCGACGAGCATCAGCGTCTGGACGAAAAAGGGAGAGCCGACCGGTATGACCATCAGGCCGCCATCTTTGAGTTGCCTAATCAGAGGAGGTGGTATGTGCTCCGCTGCCGCGGTGACCACTATCGCATCAAACGGTGCCGCCTCTTCCCAGCCATGATAGCCGTCCGCGTTCCGGGTCCGGACATTTTCATACCCCAGCGATGCCAGTCGTGATGCGGATGAGCGATAGAGTTCCGTGATGACTTCGATGGTGTAGACCGTGTCCACTATCTCAGCCAACACGGCAGCCTGGTAACCGGAACCTGTCCCGATCTCCAGCACCCGCTGGCCCGCCTCTGGCCGGATGATCTCGGTCATGTACCCGACCATATAGGGCTGGGATATCGTCTGTCCGTATCCAATGGGAAGAGGTCTGTCGTCGTACGCGCTCCCTTTCCTCTCCTCCGGAACAAAAAGATGCCGGGGTACTTCTCGCATTGCGCGTAACGTTGCGGAATCATCAATCCCGCGGTCGGCAATCTGCGTCTTCACCATCCGCTCCCGCTGGACGCCGTACTCGTCCTGCGCAAAAAGCGGTCCGGGTAGCAGAAAGAGCGTAAGGATGGCAATCCAGCGCATCAGCCTACCCGGTAACGCCAAAGAAGGTGACCTTCAGATGACTCAGAGTCTCCTTTGTCCGCTCGACATGCTCTTTCAGTACAACAAGCGTTGCCGGCTGGATCAGCTGGCCGATCTGGCTGAACGTTTCCCCCAGCCAGACATACTCAACTCTTTCGTCGTCCAGGATCGACTTGATCAGGGCTATGTCTGCCTGATTGTACGTAGAGAGCACTTCCTGAAACTCTTTGGGATGACGCCGAATCTGCCGCGGTCGCTCCTCCACGAGCGGCACCCTGCAATCGGCGCACTCCTTGATCCCCTCCACATACTCGTAACCACATTCAGGACAATACATCGCGAACTCCTTCCATAGTTCTTATTATCGGCAAGAATGGCCACTCCGGCCGCCGCGTGGTGAGACTCCCCACCCGGGCCGGGCCGCATTGTGTCGCAGGGGAAAACTACGGAACTGTGTCGACTGAATCAAGGAGAGAGAAAAAGTGGTTATCAGCTCCCCGATGGCTTGCATTGTTGCGCGGGGTTTGCTATGTTCGCCCCCAACACGAGACCGGGATTCCCGCAGGGAAAATGCTCGTGTGCTCCACGGTCCAATACACTCAAAAACATTCTGGAGGAAACTTCCCATGCAGAACCCGCAACCCACTGCCGAGCAACCAATAACCCTCGGCGAATGGATGCTCACGATATTTCTCACAGCCATCCCCATCGTGAACATCATCATGCTCTTCGTCTGGGCGTTCGGGAGCACCACAAACCTGAGCAAGGCGAACTGGGCAAAGGCAACCCTGATCTGGATTGCCATCATGATTGTCTTCTACGTCCTGATCATCGCAATCGTGGGCGTGGGCATGATGTCAGACTCCTATTAGTATTGAGCGGTTCGGTCAGGAGCCCGGGGATGAGTCGCCGAAAGTTTTCCCGTGACCATAATACACCAGTGCCCGCCCCCGGTGTTTCAGGAGCGGGCACTGCCCTGTGGAGCCTCCAGGCCCGGCGGCTTCAGGGAAGTTAGATAGGACCAATCCGGACGCTTCCACCCGAGGTGTGGGCATGGATCATGTTGCCACCACCATTGATCTCCCCCCGGATTCGGGATGGGTCGATCCTGCCGCTGATCGTAACGGGAAAATCGCAGTAGACCGACCCTCCGCTCGTGGAGGCGTCAAGTGTTGCCTTGACATCTGGACCGATCGTGATATCAATGTCTCCCCCTGAGGTCTCCGCATAGATTCCGTCGTTCTCCCCTGTCACTCGAACCGTCACGTTCCCACCCGAGGTCTCCGCACGCACCTTCCCGCTCACGTCCAGAACATCCACATTGCCCCCGGAGGTCTCAACATGGGCCGCTCCGTGGACCGATTGCACGAAGACATTCCCGCCGGACATCTCCATCTGCACGTCACCTTTTACGTCGCGTGCCCGGACATTTCCACCGGATGTCCCCATTTGCACCGTGCCTTCGACATCCCCGACTGATACATTCCCACCCGAAGTCTCCCCCTTCACAGCCCCTTTGACCGATTCCACATCAATGTCCCCGCCCGAAGTATGAATCCGGAGATTGTATTCCCGGGGAACCTTCACAACAAAGCGGACATCCAGATCCCGGAAGTTCCACCGGCGGGACCTGGCACCGGCAATGACCTCCACATCCCTGCCGCTCTTTTCTGCGCTCACCTCGAACTCTTCGACGTCTCTCGAGGATCCCCGGATCGTCGCGGTGATGGATACCTGGGAAGAGCCCGTTCCTTCGACGCTCACGTGACCCACGTCTGTTTCGAGACGCAATGTTCCACCCGGCGAAACGTCGAACGTCTTGTCAAAGCGCTTGTCGGCGGCACATAAGAAAGAGACGGCTACAGCAACGAGGAGAAGAAGAAAAAGAAGTTTACTACGCATCATGATGGAACCTCCTTGACATTACAGGCTTCTCAATGTTAGACGTCCTCCCCGCTTGAAAGGTTGCGCCGCGACTTTGTTTTTCTCTTCATTTTGCTTATTATTTGCGGGATTTCTACTCTAACCTCCCCGCGCCATATGAATCTTACCATCCTCGCTGCCTTTATTGCCTGGGCTCTGGCAGGCTGTGCCGCCGATAAACCCGATGGGCACGGAGGGAACATCAGCAAAGAGACCAGGAGCGCCGCCCCCGCAGAAACGCCCCGGTTCAGCGGCGCACGCGCGTATGAGTTCCTTCTCGCCCAGACGGACTTCGGGCCCCGGAACCCGAATTCACTCGGGCATCTACATTGCCTCTCGTATCTCGAGTCCACGCTTCGGCTCTCCGCAGACGAAGTACGGTTGCAGCGTTTCGCACACTCCGGATACAACGGAGAGGTGCTCCGCCTCACCAACATCATCGCTTCTTTCAGGCCAGAGAGGAAGGAGCGGGTGCTCCTCTGCGCCCACTGGGACACACGACCGCGAGCTGAACATGACCCCGATTCCACCCGCAGGAGCGACCCGATACTGGGGGCCAACGACGGGGCATCCGGCGTCGCCGTTCTGATTGAGCTCGCCTCTCTGATGGGGAATTCTCCCCCGCCGGTGGGAGTCGACATCGTTCTGTTCGACGGCGAGGACTACGGGAGGGAAGGCGACCATCCTATGTACCTCCTCGGATCACGGTTTTTTGCTGCAAACAAACCTCCGGACTACCTACCCCGATACGGTCTGCTCCTGGATATGGTGGGAGATGCCGAGCTGGAAATCCTGCAGGAGGAAACCTCCGTGAAGTATGCTCCCCGGATCGTGGATCTGGTCTGGAACACCGCAGATGCTCTGGGAATCCCTCATTTCGTCCCCTCGCGCGGATTCGAGGTCCTTGATGACCACATCCCGCTGAATGAAAGTGGGATACCGACAGTCAATATCATAGACTTCAACTATCCCGATGCCTCCCACCGGTACTGGCACACCCACATGGATACTCCGGAGAAGTGCAGTTCGGAGAGCCTGGAAGCTGTCGGGAGAGTTATCACTCATACTGTCTACTCCGAGAGAGAATGAGCGCCGGGTCAGAGCCTCTTCCGGGTTCCTACGTGGAAGTCGCGATCCACGCCGATGAATCATTGACCGACGAGCTGATCGGGCTCATGTCTCAACTCGGGTTCGAGGGCTTCTGGGAAGACGAGGCCTGTCTGAGATGCTACATGAGCAGCACCCGGTGGAAGCCCCCCCTCCACACCGAGGTAGAGTCGCTGGTCGGTCTCCTCGTACGATCAAGCAAAACCGAATTTCCGCAGATTGCCGTAAGAACCATAAAAGAGGAGAACTGGAACGCCGCGTGGAAGAAGACCGTAGAACCGATCCACATCACCCCCCGTATCGTGGTTGCACCCACCTGGCAGCGGTACACACCTGAGAGGGGCGAACTGCTCCTGACTATCAACCCCAAAATGTCCTTTGGCACCGGATACCATGAGTCCACCAGGCTGGCCGCCCGGCTCCTGGAGGAGTTTCTTCAGCCGGGGATGAGGGTCCTTGACATCGGAACCGGGACCGGCATTCTTGCAATCGCGGCCGTGAAGCTGGGTGCCAGAGAAGCGTGGGGAATCGACACCGACGAGTGGGCATACAACAATGCCCGGGAAAACGTGGATCTGAACGGTGTGCGGGACCGGATCACTATACGAGGCGGCTCCGTGGCGGATCTCCCGGGGAATTCATTCGATCTGATCCTGGCAAACATCCAGAGAGACGTCATAGAGCGGCTTCTCAAAGAGATGATTGACCACCTCCAGCCCTCCGGCCTTCTCATCCTCTCCGGTCTGCTCGAGACCGACAGCCGTCCCATTCTGGATATGGCGAGGGAATCTTCTCTCTCCGTCGTTCGCCAGATCCGGGAAGGGGACTGGATCGCCCTCGCGGTGGAGAGAGCCCGGATTTCGCCCGCTCAGACCACACCTGCCCCGTGAAGATCGCCGTCATCGACATAGGTACAAACACCGTGCTTCTTCTCCTTGCAGAGATCTCCGATGAGGGCCGGGTCCGCCCCCTCCTCCACGAGCAGCGGATTCCGCGTCTGGGAAGGGGAGTGGACGCCACCCGGAGGCTTCGAAAGGAATCCATAGATCGTGTGATCCAGGTACTGAAAGAGTACCTGAAACTACTTTTGCCCTATCACCCGGTCTCGACGGTCCTCTGCGGGACAAGCGCTCTGAGGGATGCCTCCAACAGGGCGGATTTCACCGGGATCGTCCAGAGAGAGCTGGGTCTCGTTGTGGAGGTTTTGACCGGGGAAGACGAAGCCCTTCTGACCTACCGTGGTGCTTTGAGCGGCCTATCCGGAGTCCAGCGCGCGATTGTTCTGGACATCGGAGGAGGAAGCACGGAGATCTCCGCGGGAGATGCGTCTCACGTTCAGCTGAAATGGAGCCTGGATATAGGTTCGGTTCGACTGACCGAGCGGTTCTTCAGACACGACCCGCCGACCAGCGAGGAGATCGAGGAGGCGACACTCTGGGTGCGGGGAGAGCTCAGAAAGCTCACGGGTTTTGACGGTTCGGGAGCCACGCTCATAGGCGTCGCGGGCACCGCGACGACCCTCGCGTTTCTGGATCAGGGGCTCGAGGATTTCAGTGTGGAGGCGATATCGAACTACAGACTCAGCCGAGAGGCGGTGGAGGGGCTCTTCACCCGTCTGAAGGGACTCTCCCACGCGGAGCTCCTCCGTCTCACACCTGTGATGAGGGGGAGGGCGGATATCATTGCTGGAGGGACGCTTGTGCTGAAGGAGGTCATGGACGCGACAGGACGCGATGAGCTTATCGTAAGCGAGCGCGGGGTTCGCTACGGGATCGCCCTCCGTGAGTGGCAAAAACAGATAGGCAAATCATAGATCGCAACCGGCTTGTCGGGCTCACCTCCTCATCCTCTCCACGACAGTTTGCAGGGCCTTTATGGCTGCCTCCACGTCTTCTTCAGTGTTCCCCCTTCCGAAGGAGAAGCGAAGCGTTGCCTTTGCCGTTTCGGGATCCCTCCCCAGCGCAAGAAGAACATGTGAGGGTTGCATACTCCCCGACGTGCAGGCCGAGCCGCTGGTTACTGCAATACCCTCCAGATCCATGTTCATAACCAGCATCTCTCCCTCCAGGGCGATCTTCTCACTGTCAAATGAAACGTTTAGAATGTGAGGAAGTCTTTCCTTCGGGTCTCCGTTTAGAAGAACTTCTGGATATCGGTCCTTGATCTTCATCTCCAGTCTGTTGCGCAGTCCCGCCAGGCTGGCCGATTCCGATGCCATAGCCGCGGTGGAGAGTTCGACTGCTTTCGCGAAACCGACCGCAAGCGCAACGTTTTCCGTGCCGGGCCTCATACCTCTCTCCTGACCTCCTCCATGGAGTATCGGTTCCAGATCGGTTCCCTTTCTGACGTAGAGTGCGCCGATCCCTTTGGGCCCGTAGAGCTTGTGTGCTGACACGCTCAGGAGATCAACCCCCAGGGTGTCGACGTCGACTGGCAGTTTCCCCAGCGTCTGTACCGCATCAGTATGAAAGAAAACCCCGTGGTTCCGTACAGGACCGGTGATCTCTGCGAGCGGATTCACCGTCCCCACTTCGTTGTTCGCATGCATGAGTGACACCAGAACCGTCTGCGGCGTGAGTGCGCTTTCGATATCGGAGAGGGGAACGCGACCCACCTCGTCAACATCCAGTACAGTGGAACGGAACCCTTCGCCCACTAACTCTTGGATCGTATCCAGA
>JBATTW010000204.1:0-1520 GCA_049670805.1 Bacteroidota bacterium | reverse complement strand
CTCCCGCCGGTCTGCACGATCAGAATCTACACGGTTACCGGTGAGCTGGTTGACACCATCTACAAAGACGATTCCACCAGCTTTGCAGATTGGGGGATCGTCTCGAACGAGGGCCAGCGCCTCGCCTACGGCGTCTACATCTACCATGTGGATGTGCCAGATGTGGGTGAAAAGATAGGTCGCTTCGCCCTCATAAAGTGACAGCCAGGGAGATGACCAGACTATGCGACATTGGCGAAATTGGATCGAACATGGAGGTAGCATGAAAGCGTATCGAACCAAGCTGCTGGTTACCGCTGCGATCATCATCCTCGGTGCCCTCCACGCGGCAGACCATCAGGTTCAGGCGCAAGAAGGGACACGAAGCACATCCAAGGTGGGGACAACCGCGGCCCAGTTCCTGAAGATCCCCGTCGGGGCAAGAGCCATCGGGATGGGAACCGCCCAGGCAGCCGTAGCGGGTGACATCTCCGCCATCCACTGGAACCCCGCTTCCCTCTCGCGGATCCCGATGACCGCAGAACTGACGTTCAACCATTCGGCCTGGCTCGCGGACATCAAGTACAATTTTGCCGCCGGCGCGATGACCATTGGTGATGTCGGCACGCTCGGACTCTACATCGTGCTTCTCAGCACTCCCGAGCAGCCGGTCCGGACCGTGGTCTTCCCCGAAGGAGACGGGAGACGATACAACGCCAACTCGCTCGCCATCGGACTGACGTATGCACGAAACCTGACAGAAAGGTTCTCGATCGGCTTCAACGCGAAGTTCGTGCAGGAGTCCATCTGGAGTGAAAGCGCGACCGGATTCGCGTTTGACGTGGGGACACTCTACCTCTCCCCGATCAAGGGATTGAGCCTGGGGGCGGCAATCTCCAACTTCGGAACAAACATGCGGATGGACGGGAGAGATCTCTACTTCAATAACACCCCCGGGGACATCGGCGGCGGCCCGCAGAACATCCCCTCAGAATACCGGACAAACGACTACCCGATGCCGTTGCAGTTCCGCGTGGGGCTTGCCTACGACTACCGCCCTGTTGAAGACATCAGGGCAATCTTCGCCACAGACGCTACGGTCCCCAACGACAACACGGAGTACGTGAACCTGGGTCTGGAGCTGGGATGGCGGGAGATGGTTTTTGGCAGGATCGGTTACAAGTCCCTCTTCCTGCGTGACTCGGAGCAGGGCCTCACATGGGGCGTGGGGCTCCACTACCCCATCACCGGGTTGGGGACAATCAAGCTGGATTACGGTTTCGCGGACTATGGAAGGCTGCAGAACGTCCAGTACCTCTCGGTAGGGATCAAACTCTAGAACATCATTTCACGAGAATCATCTTCCTGGTAAGCACCCTGGAAGAGAATTCCAGCCGGCTGAAGTAGACGCCGCTCGCGAAATCCGTCCCGTCAAATGCCACCCTGTATCTCCCCCGTGGCTGAACCTCATCCACCAGCGTCGCAACGATCCTCCCCAGAACGTCATATACCCGCAGCTGGACCTTTCCCTGTCTCGGCAC
>JBATTW010000203.1:0-23057 GCA_049670805.1 Bacteroidota bacterium | reverse complement strand
TGAGATTCCCCTGCGCGTTCCGGTCCCAGTGTCGTACATCGTACTTCTCCGAATTGAGGTATTCCTCTTTGCCGGACACCGCATCGGAGACGCAGAGCTCAAAGGGAGGACCGTAGATCCCGTAGCTGGAGGAGAGCGTCGCCGCCAGGACCAGCCGCATCGCGAAGGCCGGCCTTCCTCCGTACTGGAGATGCTCGGGCAGAATGTCCGGTGTGTTCGGCCAGAAGTTGGCCCTGAAGAACTCCCGCACATCGGTGTTGAGCAGGTGCGTGATGTACTCGGTGAACTCCGGCTTCGTGTTCCTCCAGGTGAAGTAGGTATAGGATTGGCTGAAACCCACCTTCGCGAGCTGGTACATCACCTTCGGGCGGGCAAAGGCCTCCGAGAGGAAGATCACGTCGGGATACTGTTTCTTTGCCTCCGCGACGAACCACTCCCAGAAACGAAACGGCTTGGTGTGCGGATTGTCCACCCGGAAGAGCCGCACTCCCCGCTCCGCCCAGTAGAGAGCCACGCTGAGGAGCTCGTCCCAGAGGCTCTGCCAGTCCTCCGTTTCAAAGTGGAGCGGCAGAATGTCCTCGTACTTCTTCGGGGGGTTTTCGGCGTACTGCACACTCCCGTCCGGGAGCCAGCGGAACCACTCCGGGTGCTCCTTGACGTACGGATGGTCCGGTGCGCACTGAAACGCCAGGTCCATCGCGAGTTCTATCCCCAGCTCCTTCGCCCGCTTCAGGAGTTCGACGTAGTCTGCTTCCGTTCCGAGTGAGGCGTGGACCGCCTTGTGTCCCCCTTCATCCGATCCGATCGCCCAGGGACTCCCCTCGTCACCGGGCTCCGCCTTCGGTGAGTTGTTCTTTCCCTTCCGGTTCAGTTTCCCGATCGGATGAATGGGGGGCAAATAGAGAACATCAAAGCCCATCCGGGCAATCTCGGGGAGGAGGGCGGCGACATCTCCGAAGGTGCCGTGCCCCTCCGCGGCCGACGAGCAGGAACGTGGAAAGCACTCGTACCAGGTGCTGAACAACGCCTTTGCGCGCTCCACCGTGACCAGTCTCTCCGATGGGTACTGGCTAGCAAGACTGCGATCGGCGTGCCTTCGCATGACATCGGAGAGCGCGCTGCTCAAGGCGACATCAGCCCGCTCTTCCGCTGCTTCATCATTCAAGCTGCCGCCTGCTTCCTGAAGGTATGTGCGATCCGATCCCTTCGCCCGCCCGGCAGCCTCGGTGACGAGCTGCGCCCCGACCTGCAACTGGACATTCAAATCCTGGCCCGCTTCCAGACGCTTCTTGAACTCGCTCTGCCAGGTGAGGAAGCGGTCCACCCAGGCCAGAACGGTGTACGCATAGGTCCCTATCTTCGCGACTTCGAATCTCCCCTTCCAGGAGTCGTTCCCGATCGGGACCATGGAGGCTTCATGCCACTTCTTGTCGGTCGCCACCCTGTACAGGACACGTGCGCTCAGGACCTCGTGTCCGTCCGCGACGATGTCCGCGGTGACACGTACCTCTTCACCGACGACACGCTTGATAGGGTATCGGCCATTCTCGATCACGGGCTGCAGGTTCTCTACGCAGACCCTCTTCCGACCGTCATTCATGCCGGACTCCTTTGTCATCATCAATTCCCTCTATATGAGGTAGTCTTGAAGCAGAAGCGCGAATGAAAGAAACGTAAAGAAGCCCACCACATCGGTTACCGTCGTCAGAACGATACTCGATGACTGCGCCGGATCAAGACCGAGAGATTTCAGGGCGATCGGGATCACCGCACCGGAGAACCCCGCCACGAGCAGGTTCACGATCATTGCGCCCCCGATGACGACGCCAAGATACGGATTCCCCACCCACACCCAGGCGATGAGAGCCGTGACCGCCCCGATGCAGACTCCGTTGACGACGCCTATCCGGGTCTCCTTCAGAACGACAGCCCATCTCTTGCTATCGGGGATCTCCCTCATTACAAGACCTCGCATGACAACGGCAAGTGACTGAGCACCGGCATTCCCGCCCTGTCCCGCCACAACCGGAAGGAAGACAGCCAGGACGGTGATTCTCGCGATGACATCCTCGAACAATGCGACGACAGAGGCGGCAAGGAACGCTGTGGCGAGATTGACATTCAGCCACGGGAGACGTTTCCGAAGGGAGAACCCGACAGGAGAGAATGCTTTCTCGGTTGCTCCGACACCGACCATCATCTGAATGTCTCTTGTGGCTTCGTCCTGCACCCCGGAAATCAGCCGCTCAGCCTTCACCACACCAAGGATATGCCCTTCGCTGTCAACCACGGGGACCGCGAAGAAACGGCGCTCGGAAAGTTCGTGTGCCAGCTGCCCGCCCTCCATGAACGGATCAACGGAATAGACGTCCGTCTTCATGACGGTCTCGAGCGTGGCATTCCCATCTGCCAGCATCAGGTCCCGCATGTTGACGACACCCCCCAGGTGGTTCTCCCCGTCGCGTACATAAACATAGCTCACCGGTGCCTTGCTGCGCGCCAGGCGGCGTATCTTTCCCACCGCGTCCTTCACCTTTGTGCCCGAGTAGAGGGCCAGGAAATTAGTGCTCATGATCCGCCCGGCGCTGTCCTCCGGGAATTCGAGCAAGTCATGGATCTTCAGCTTCGTGCTCTCCGACAGATGCTCCAGCAGCTTCTCCCGCCCTTCTTCATCGAATGTCAAGAGGATCGCGGCCGCCTGTTCTGGTTTGAGCCGGTCGACGACAAGGTCCAGGAGGTCCGGAGGCGCACCCTTCAGGAGAGCCGCAGCATCGCCGATTTGAAGCGAGCCGAACGCTTCAGCCGCAATCTGAGGCGGAAGGGCTCTCAGGACCCCGATGGCTTCATGCTCTTCCATGGTCTCCAGACTGTGCGCGGCGGCCCTGGGATCGTACTCGAAGAACTTTCGGACGATCGGCAACAACGAACCACGATGTGGCATTCCTGTCTCCTGTTTGTGTGGTGAATCTACTCCGGTGCCGGTTCCAGCCGGACCACGACCTGATCTGGCTGAATGACCTCCAGGGAACAGCCGTCCGGAACAGAGATATTCGAGACAGACAGCTTCAACGTATGACTGCCCTCGCGTGCGTCGAAAAGCCTGAGAGAGGGATCCAGATCGTCCAGGTCGGCAAAATAAAAGGATCTTCTGGTTCCCGACAGGGTTACATGGACCTCCGCCGGACGTATTTCTGAAACTATGAGGTGGGGAGGGAGATTGCCCGATCTGACGGGAAGACTGAGCGTCCTGTAGGTGATCTTGGATTCATGGACAAGGAAAAACCAGAGGACCGCCGTAATTGCAATGGCAACAATCTTCTCCAGATTGTTTTCCCGGAAAAACCCTTTCCAGGGTCGGGCCTTCTGAGACGGGGCTACTTCTTCATAGAAACGCTCCAGCACCTTCTGGAGCTCTGCGCTGTCACCGAGCTCCCTTATGTCAGCTCTCCTTGCAACCGAAATAGCGCCCCTTTCTTCAGAAACGACCAGACAGAGGGCGTCCGAGAGCTCGGCAAGTCCCAGGGCGGCCGCGTGGCGGGTCCCGGTGCGGGCCAACTTCTGGAAATTCTTCGACAGGGGAAGATGGCTGGAGAACTCGGCCACCCGGTCTCCCGTGATGACAACCGCCCCGTCGTGCCCGGCTGAGTGCGGGTCAAAGAGGCTCTTCAGGAGCGGCTCGCTCAACTCCCCGTTCAGATCGACTCCACTATCCAGGTATCGAAGGATGGGCTCCTTCCCCCGTACCACAACGAGGGCACCGATCTTTTCCCTTGCGAGGTCAGTGAGACTCCGGACCAGAATCTCGACCTCGCCCCGCGGGCCAGGCAGCAACGACTTCTTCTTGCGGGTGGCAAGAGTGCTGCGGCTTCCGACATTCTCCAGAAAATGCTTTATCTCTTCCTGGAAAATCACGATCACAAGGATCAGGATGACCGCGAAGAAGGCCTGAAAGACGGTCGTCGTGAGCGAGAGACCGAGCACCCGCGCAACGAGGTAGGCTCCTCCGACGATCGACATGCCGATGACGACAAACGCCGTCCTGGTCTTCTTGAACCATACAAGGACGGTGTATATCAGGAGCGACATGAAAGCAATGTCGACAAAACCGGCGAATCCTATCTCATTGATGAAATCGAACAATGGCATTCCCGGACAGCCCCTATGTTAGATGTGGCGATCTCTTTCAAAGGCGCGACGAAAGCGGCTTGCCCGGGGGATGCGAAGCCTGTTTTTCAGTCTCGCTGCGAGTGATCGCTCAACCGTCGTCCACTGATGTTCGCTCGCCCGGTTTCCGACGATCACTTTCCCCCCTGCGATCTGGCCATGGCCACCCGCCTGGCCTTGGTCAGTGATAACATCCTGCAGGATCTTGCCGGCGCGACTTTGATGATGGGCCATCCTCAGGGACACATGCAGATGGGGCCCGTACCGGCAGGTGCAAAAAGAAACGTTCATCCCCTCGGTTGTGAGAAGAACGTCGGCAATCTGGGAAACGAGATCAGGGTTTTCCACAGGTCCGAGATGGGAAACAATCAGATGACGGCACACGTTGGCCCCGGTAATCCCCTTCACCAGGGTCGCAAAAAACCTCCTGGAACGTGACGGGTTCTCTATCCTGGCCAGGGCTCTCATGTCACAGAGAGGGAGAAGGCTAAGGTACGCTTCCACGTCTTCTGTCCGTCCTACCCGGTAGAGATGCAACGTGTCCGACAGTATCCCGTAGATCAGCGCTGTTGCGACCTTTGAGGGAATCTGCATTCCTCGCGCAAGGAGAGTTTGCGCAAGGAGGGTGGAGGTGGCTCCGTACTCACTCTCTACGATAGAGAGTTCGGCAGAGGGTCCTCTGGTGGCAGCGTGTTGGTCAATGACTATGGTAGCTTTCTTGTCTCGAGGAAAGGAATTGTTCCGGAAATCCGGCTGTGTGTCCACAAGCGCAAAGTGTTGATACCTTGCCAGATCCGACACGCGGAGCCTGTGGACGGGAAGATGCAGAATCCTCACCATCTCGCGATTCTCTTTTCGCCCGATGATTCCCCCGTAAGCAATTCTGGAGCGAATGCCAAAGACGCGCCGCACCAGGAAGCGCAGCGCGTAGGCACTCGCCAGCGCGTCGGGGTCCGGATAGTCGTGCGTGAGTATCAGTAACGGCGAAATACGGTGCTTTTCCTTTGAGAGGAACCTCCACAGCCTGGACGAATGATTCACTGTCGATTTCTGGCTCAATAACTGTTCTCCACCAAGTGTGTTTATGTCCCGCATCCGCACAACCTGCACGCCGGAGTGACAACGACCCTGCGAGCGGATCCGTGACGAGTTTCTGAATTCCTCTCCCCAACATCCAACTACCTATCAATACATGCCGGCCCCGGGTGGCATTCCTGGAGCGGCGGGCTTCTCCTCCTCTGGTTTCTCGACAACGGTAGCCTCGGTCGTGAGGAGCAGACCGGCTACGGATGCCGCGTTCTCCAGCGCAATGCGAGCCACCTTCGTCGGGTCAATCACTCCTGCGGCAACGAGGTTGGCATAGCCCTCAGCAGAGGCGTCAAAGCCAAAGTCGCCCTTCCCCTGTTTCACCCTGTTGACGACAACGGAACCCTCGTGACCGGCATTTTGAACGATCATCCGGATCGGCTCTTCGAGTGCTCGCCGGATAATTTCGATTCCTGTTTCCTGGTCTTCGTTCGCCGGTTTCAGCGAATCGAGTTTGGCCGCTGCACGGAGAAACGCCACGCCACCCCCGGGGACAACACCCTCCTCGACCGCCGCGCGCGTTGCGTGAAGCGCATCCTCCATCCGTGCCTTCTTCTCTTTCATCTCGATCTCTGTCGCTGCCCCGATCTTAATGACGGCCACGCCTCCGGAGAGCCTCGCGAGGCGTTCCTGGAGCTTCTCTTTCTCGTAATCGGAGGTTGTTTTCTCGATCAGTGCTTTGATCTCGTTGATCCGCTTTTTGATCTCTTCCTTCTTCCCGGCCCCCCCGATGATGGTTGTGTCGTCCTTGTCGATCACAACCTTCTTGGCCGTGCCCAGATAGTCGAGAGTTGCCTTCTCCAGCTTGTATCCTTTTTCTTCTGAGACCACAGTGCCGTTCGTCAGCACCGCAATATCTTCCAGCATCGCCTTCCGCCGGTCACCGAACCCGGGTGCCTTGACCGCGGCCACGCGCAGGGTTCCACGGATCTTGTTCACGACAAGCGTCGCAAGGGCCTCGCCCTCGATGTCTTCGGCAACCACGAGAACCGTGTTGCCGGCCTGCGCTACCTTCTCCAGAATGGGGAGAAGATCCTTCATTGCCGAGACCTTCTCATCGTGTATCAGTATGCGGGCGTCCTCCAGAACCACCTCCATTCTCTCCGCATCTGTAACAAAGTACGGCGAGAGATAGCCCCTGTCGAACTGCATCCCCTCCACGACTTCGGTGCTCGTCTCGATTCCCTTGGCTTCCTCAACGGTGATAACCCCGTCCGTCCCGACCTTCATCATGGCGTCGGCAATGAGCTCACCGATGACGCTGTCGTTGTTCGCGGAAACTGTACCAACCTGGGCAATTTCCTTCTTCTTTGTCTTGTCCACGGGCTTGCTGATGGCCTTCAGGCCTTCAACAACCGACTGAACAGCCATGTCGATGCCCCTCTTGAGATCCATCGGGTTGGCGCCGGCGG
Source organism: Bacteroidota bacterium (assembly GCA_049670805.1). GTDB lineage: Bacteria > Bacteroidota > Ignavibacteria > UBA10030 > UBA6906 > JBATTW01. Next base: position 16,395 of record JBATTW010000203.1, on the reverse strand, counting down.
TGACATTCTTCATCCCCTCGCGGACAATGGCCTGCGCGAGAACAGTTGCCGTTGTTGTTCCATCACCCGCCACATCGGAGGTCTTTGAGGCAACCTCACGGACCATCTGAGCTCCCATGTTCTCCACCGGGTCTTCGAGCTCGATTTCCTTTGCGACGGTAACACCGTCCTTGGTCACGGTGGGAGCACCCCATTTCTTGTCTATCACGACGTTCCGCCCTTTCGGGCCGAGTGTAACCTTTACCGCATTGGCCAGCTTGTCAACCCCCTTCTTGAGACTTGACCGGGCCGTGGTGTTGTAGTTGATGAGCTTCGGATTCATAGAGATCCTTCTCCCTCTCACGTGTGCTGCACCTTCATCTCCACCCCCTACACAATGGCGAAGATGTCTTCCTCTTTCATGATGAGGTACTCTTTCCCCTCCACCGTAACTTCGGTGCCGGAGTATCTGCCGTAGAGGACTTTGTTCCCCACCTTGACCTGCATCGGGATCTTCTTTCCCTCGTCCGACATCTTACCGGGACCCACGGCAACCACCTTGCCGATCACCGGCTTTTCCCTGGCGGTGTCGGGGACGAATATCCCCCCTTTGGTCTTCTCTTCCGCTTTTGATGGCTGGATCACCACCCGATCTCCCAGTGGTTTCAGTTTCATGTGACCTCCTTAGAGAGTGACGTTCATGAATGACTTCTGGATACCGCATCCCTGATGGCAAGAAGAGTGCCAAGCGCGCGACGCCTCCTTGCTGTACGGGGTCAGAAGGACCCGGTCAATCGGTGCAATTCTCGAGCATTCGACTCCCCGGCAGACCAAGAACCCAGCGGGAGAGAGCCGCAACGAGACAGCGGAGACGGAAATGTTGCAACGTTCCCGTCCTGTTACATCAGAAACGTTTCACTCGAGAACCACACGCAGCTCCTTCTTCTGGGGGCCTGGACCGTCCGGGCGTGAACACCCGCGGACTACCCTTCCCTCCGGTCGGTCTTCTCCGCCGGATTAACGAACGGGAAGATGCGAAACGATGGCGGTGAATACGATTTCGGAAGATAGTCTTGTGGAATCGCGACCTGATTTCCGTCCCGCACGGCCGAGTAGTGCGGGGACATGATCTCCACCCCCGCTTCGTGAAACCGATCCTGGATATGCTGGTGGAGTTCCGAGTAGATTGCTGCCATGCGTGTGGGCTCTGTGGTGACAGCGTTCAACTCGTAGGCGACCGAGAAGTCATCCAGGCTCGTCTGGAGCACAAAGGGGGCGGGATCCTTCGCAACATGAGCGGTATCCCCTGCAGCGGCAATGAGAAGCTCATGAACCTTGCGCCAGGAGACGTCATATCCTATGGTCACTTTCGTATGCAGCACGAGACCCTTCTCCTTGGCCGAAGAGCTGTAGTTGATGATGTGGCTCCCCAGGACCATGGCATTGGGGACGGTGATGTCCACATTCTTTACCGTCCGGACCCTCGTGACCAGGAGATTTCGCTCCACGACATCACCCATCGTGTCCGCAATACGGACCCTGTCACCGATTCGAAACGGACGCATGTAGGTAAGAACCACTCCCGCGACGACGTTCGCAATGGCGGAGGTAGAACCCAGTGAAAAGAGAATTCCCAGAAAGACGGAGACTCCCTGGAAGGCCGGAGATCCCGATCCCGGCAGGTAGGGGAAGATGACGATCACCGCGAACGCAATGACGAGAAACCGGACAATCTGGTAGGTGGGCATCGCCCATTCAAGGGGGAAACCCGGGAACGCCACCTTCCCTCTCGAGATCTGCTCGAAAACACTCCGTATGAGTTTGAGCAAGAATCGGGTTATGAAGACGATGACGGCAATGAAAAACAGATCTGGTATGTACGAGACAGTTGATGTCAGGGCATCTGTCAACGGGTCGAGCACGTAGCCCAACAGTGTGTCTGCCCAGGTTCGGCTGAACTCAAACAGGCTGAAGACGATCGTCACGTACACGTACGCAATGAGGAGCGTCATGGTGTACCGCAGGCCCGTAATTCCCGCCTGCACCAGCGCGACCATCCGCTCTTCGGAGAGTATCTCCAGATTCCGTATGCTCACGCCGCGGATGTAGGTCCCTCTCCACTGCTCACCCTTCTCCGCGACAATCCTGAAAAATCCCCTCCCGCCCTGCCACAACCCGATCACCACGACGGTTGAGAGCAGGGTCAGCAGAACCCCGCGGAGAATCGGCTCGAGATCCCACGCGCGCGTTTCCGGAAAGAGGGAGAAGACGAGCGACAGGAAAAGGTAGAGCAGAACCAGCGAGAGAACAAGCCGAACCCCCTTCAACACTGCGAGATGTAAGCCGGTGAGGCTCGATGCAGTGATGATCTCCAGGGGGCCCAGGCGAATGGTGGGAAACACCTTCCCCTCCCATCGTTCCAGCTTGGCGTAGACCCAGGGAAAGATCTTTCGCATCACCCAGAAGACTCCCCCCAGGAGAACTGTCAGGAGGATCGTGATGCCGATACCCGTAAGGAGCTCCTTCAACGAGATCTCCTCTCTCCGGTCCTGGAGAGCGGCGATGAGAACCGCGCGGTACTGCACTGCGGCGGAATCACGCTCAAGCCCGATCGCCGCCGCGTCACGGCGAGTCACGGAGAAGACCCTCAGGGTGTCCAGCAGAACGTCCGACACGCCGTCCTCTTCTATGATCTTGAGCGAATCGAGCGGTCGAGAATCGCGTGCGAGCATACGCAGCCGCCCCACCACCTGCCGGGCACGTTCCTCCGCCTCAAACTCGCCCAGCGGCGAGTAGATGAAAAAGAGTGTGTCTTCAGCCAGGATGACCGGGTGACCCGGCGGCCTGGCCTCACGAAGCGTATCGGCCATGCCTCCTCTTGTGCTTGCCGTATCATGTGGGACGCGTGCAGTCGTATCCTCCAGTTGGCCCACGGAAAACAGCAGCAAAAGAAAGAGTGTAACCATGGTGTTCTCCTATCTATCTTCCTCGATGTGATATCTCCCCCGGACGGTGAAACCAATGTCCGCCTAGCGCTTTGCCATACTTCTCTTGAGAGCGATCGGTGGCACACCGACCAATTCGAACGTCGCGGAAGCGAGCGCCACCTTCCCCTTCGTTCGGTCGATCTCTTCGAGTACTCTCTGGAAGAGCGTGTCCTTTGTGCTGCGTCGTCTTCTGTAATCGACGACGTACCGCACGGTGAACTCCATCCAGTTATCATTCGCTATCAGCGTCACGATGGGCTCCACGCCAGCATCTTCTATGATGTACTTCCCCGTCATCGTCTTCCAGGAGGCCTTGGCTCCCCGCGCATAGTCGCCTGTGATCTCCTCTGCGATCCGCTCGAGCAACGTCCGGGCCTCCCGATAGTCGGAGCCGTACCTCACCGGAATGACGATCTCATCCCACAAGAAAGGAAAATCCCGGGAGTAATTGAAGACAGGTTCCTTGAACACAAAGCTGTTGGCAATTCTCACAACCCTACCGTTGTAGAGATCACCATTCACCCAATCCCCCACCTCCATCACTGTGGTACGGAGGACCCCGATGTCGATCACATCGCCCTTGATCCCCCCCAGCTGAACCCTGTCCCCGGTGTTGTAGAAACCACCAAAGGAGAGTGCGATCCATCCGGCAAAGCTTGCGATCACCTCCTGGAGCGCAAATGCTATTCCCGCTCCCGCCACGCCGAATGCCACCGTCAACCCCCCCAGCGTATCGCTGAAGACAATGCTGAGATACAACACGATAACAGCATAGGAGAGAAATGTCAGAAACTTGCGCGCCCGATTGCGCGTGGTCGCCTCCTTGACGTACCGAGAGAGCGTACGCTTCAATACCTTGACCACAGTGACAATGATAGCAACGCCCACTGCAACGGCCACAATTTTCCCGATCGTGGGGTCAAAAAGGAATTGTTCCAGATACTGTTCCATTCTCTCGGGCCTCGTTCTCAGAACATGATCTGTGCATTGAGGAGCAGTTGATGATGCTTCGGGCCTGCCTCCCTCGTCGGGATAACGTAATTCACCTGCACCTCCGTTGGCCTGGTCGGCCAGAGGTTGTATCCGAAGATGAGAAGACGACTGTCTGAGCCGAAGCCATCCGGAGAGAAGCTATCCCACCGGAGAAGGATCTGTGATGTCGCCGTCAGCATGTAGCCGGCCGAGACGTAGTACCCGGAGGGCTCATCGATCCTCCCATCACGTTGTTTCAAGCGGGACACGATCGCCTCAGCGCTCAACAGGAAGTCCCGGTACATCATGCGGACATCGCCACCGTACATGAGTCTGGTTCCGTCGAAAGAAGGAAGCACGCCGGAGCCGATGACCGCGTTTTTGTCATTGCTGTACAATCCGTTTACTCCCACCTCCAGAAGACTGCTATCGCCCAGAAGAGGCGATATGCCGAGACGACCGGCATACATGAAATCGTTGTTGTCATTGTTGTTGCCATCGAACCCATTGCCGTTGAAGACTCCGACCCCGTACCCAACGGGAGAGCCTGATATGGCCCCGCGTAGCTGCACTCCGATCTGTCGGCTTGCGACAAGGGCGGTCACAACCTGAGAACGATTCACGAAATCAATGGATCCCGGATGGGTGAGAAACTCCTTGCTGAATGGCGGCTTGAACAACCCCGCATCGACGATAAACTGCTGTGTGATGCGGTAGTGCGCCTTTGCATCCAGGATGGAGGGCGAACCGGTCAGGCTTGCCTGGAGCAGGTACCCAAAACCACCGTCAAGCTCCCCCGAAACATCGATCCGAGCGTTGGAGATGTTGAACCCGTTGTTCCCCGGGAAGCTTCGCTCTATCTGAAAATCAGTGCCTACCTGGAGGAGAAGGCCGACGCTCAGATGTTTCTGCTTGAGCGCACTCATGAGCTCATCAAAGAGAGGCTCATCCTGTCCCCGCGTCTGGAGAGGGGAACCGAACATCGCCAAGATCAGGAGTATTGGTGTGAGAAACCTGTGTCCAGAATTTGGAGGAGTCTTCTGCCTGTGTTCTGCCATAGGGGAAACTCGTTTCACCCGCGTGTGTCCTCGTAAGAGTGATTTGCGTGAAGCTGCCGCTGTGCCGAACCTTCTCCTGTTAACCAATCACTTCCTGATTGGCTTGGCGAAGGTCGATCCCGCTTTCGCAATATGTGTGCCACGGGAAACGATTCCCGACCGGTAGTCTCACAGAGAATGCGGTCATTCTGGCCCCCTTCTGCCGGGTGTGCTCCACTGAGAGCCTTGATGATGAGGGAGAGATCCGGGAGAGGGGAAGCGGGGACCGAATTGTTGCAACAATTGGGGGAAATCGCAACATAATTGTTGCATCGGCCGGCTATAACTGCATTCGAGAAGCGCTGGTCTTCATGGGGGGGGAAACCCATCACACGCCCCCCCGAGTATCCCCAATAGGCTTCGTGGTATAGGAGAGCTCGTAGAGGTCCTTCCTGCGGTCCTGCCAGTCCAGAACACCGCCCGACTTTCGGCGCGGCTTTGTCAACTCCAGATCGATATCCTCGAACACGAGCATCTCCGTGTTCGGGGTGCATTCGGCCGCGATCGCATCCCGTTCGAAAGGGATGTCCGACGGCGTGTAGACTCCTGACTGCGCGTAGTGTATATCCAGGTTTTCCACCGACGGGAGGTTCCCCACGCTCCCGGCGAGTGCCACATAGAACTGGTTCTCGATCGCTCTGGCCTGGGCGCAGTAACGGATCCGGAGATACGCCATCCGTTCGTCAGCGGAGAATGGAACGAACATGATCTGGGCTCCTTTCTCCGCGGCTATCCGGGACACTTCCGGAAAGACAACATCTTGAGAGATCTGGATGGAGATTCTGCCCCTGTCCGTGTCAAACACCTCAATGGAATCGCCCGGCTGGACACCCCACCAGCGGCTTTCGTCCCTTGTGATGTGTATCTTGTACTGTTTTTCCAGTGTGCCATCCCGCCGGAAGAGATAGGCGATATTGTAGAGGCGTTCGTCCTCAACCGTCAGATGCGTTCCCCCGATGATATTGATGTTATACCGGACCGCCAGCCCCGAGAAGAGCGTCAAGTATTTCGAGGTGAAGGTGGAAAGCCCGCGCATGGCAAGTCCGGGTCGGTTGGGATGGAGAAGGGTCAACAGTTGCGTTGTCAGCATCTCCGGAAAGAGGATAAAATCGCATTTGTAATCCGATGCGACGTCCACGAAGTATTCACAGTGGTTCCCGAAATCCTTGAAGCTCGCGATTTCTCTCATCTGATACTGGACGGCACAGATGCGGACTCTGGCGACGGGGACAAAACTGGTGACGGAATCGGGAACGTAGTCCAGGTTGGCCCATTCCAGGAGAGTGGCATATCCGCATGACTCACTGTCGGATTCGAGGTACCCCGGCAACAATCGCTTCAGCACAAAACCGTTGGAGAGCTGCGTCGTAAGGACAGGATCCACGAGAGCCTTCTCCATCACCTTATCCACATACTCACGCGCGGTCATCTGTTCAGCGTACAGTCCATAACCGGGAATTCTCCCCCCGACCACGATCCTCGCCAGATTCTTCTCCCGTGCGATCTTCTTGCGGGCGTCGTAGAGCCTCCGGGCCACCTTCATGCCCCGGTAGTCCGGGTCAACCATGATCTCGATGCCGTACAGCGTTTTCCCGTCGGGAATGTGATTCCGGATGTACCCGACATCCGAGATCTCCCGCCATCCGTGGCGATCACCGTAGAGATCGAGATCGAGTAAGAGGCTGCTCGAAGAGGCAACCAGAATCCTATTGACTTCGACCCCGATCTGGCCCTCCTGGAACGTGTCGATCTGACTCTCGAATTGCTGGGCGGTCCAGGGCTTCATCCCAGGGAAGCATTTCTGCTGGAGCTCGACAACTGCGCCATAGTCTTCCCTCGTGAGCGGCCGCACGATGATGTTCTTTTCAAATGTCTTAAGATCAAGGACGGGCATTGTCAAATCTCCAGGGTAACGTTGCGTTTCGTTCGCACGACGTCGTCGTTGGCTCAGCGAAGAAGACCGCTGAGAGGGTTGCCGCGGTCTATCATTGAATCACTCCGCCGGATGCGGAATAGCGAGGCCGCGTTTTTGTACAGGATCTTGCGTTTCTCCTCCGGTGTGACTTTCAGCTCATCCATGAACCGGAGATATGACTCCATGGAGGAGATTGGCCAGTCTGTTCCGAAGAGCACCTTGTCCGGCTCGAGACCGTAGATCATCATTTCCTGAAACTGCTTCGACATGTATCGCTCGAACCGATCGGTGAAATCCCCGAGCACCAGACCGGATATGTCCGTGTAGACGTTGGCGTTCTTGTAAACCACCTCCATCGTGTCCCGGAACCAGGGATTGCCGAGGTGACATATGATGATATTGACACCCGGAAAATCCACCGCAACCTCGTCCACGTTGAGCGGATGTGAGAATTTCAATTTCCCCTTCGCACTGTATGTGTCTCCGGTGTGAATCATAACGGGAACATCGAACTCCTCGGCCAGTTCGTATACACCACGAAGCTTCTGGTCGTTCGGATAGAACGGTTCGTACCCCGGGTAGAGCTTGAGGCCCCGAACATGGCCGTCCTGCAGGAATTCCCGGAGCTCGTCCAGCTGCTCCCGCCGGAAGGCCAGGTAGCTGAGCCCGGCCACCACCGAGACGTGGGGAACGTCCCGCGTTGCGCTCACGACATCGCGCGTCGCCGGCCTGCCTCGCGCTGTCTTGTAGGAGGTCAGAACCATTGCCACATCGATCCGGTTCCGACGCATCTCCTGCTGGAGCGCGTCCAGAGACTCGCGAAGAGACTCAACCTCCTCGTCGTGATAGTTGTTGACGTGCGTGTGACAGTCAATGATCATCCGTCCGGCATCTCCCGATTGTTCAGACAACCCTACTTCTTGAAGGTGCTCTCCAGGAACCTTGAGGCCCATTCCTTGCCGCCCAGACCGAAGGCAATGGCCAGGGCTAGACAGAGCGCTCCGAAGGCAATCTGGAACGCGGAGACCAGAATCTCCCCTCCGATCCCCAGCTGCTCCAGCGCCACGGATCCCACAAAGAAGAGGATGGCGTACTCCGCCACCGTGCTCGTAAGGCGTGCCCCCTCTATCCCGACGTTGCTCAGGTAGGTATAGGCGGCACCCCCCACGAGCTTCGCGAAGAGGACGCCGAAAATCAGGACGAACACAGCGACGACCACCTTCGGGATGTAGAGGACCACCCGGTTGAGGAGCTCCGCCGCCACCTCGAGCCCCAGGATATTGAGCACTCCCAGAAACGTGGCAAAGAGGACAAACCAGTAGACAAGCGCAGCCAGCAGGGTCACCGCCGTGAAGCGGACACCCCCCTTCAGGAGAAAATCCTCTATCCCCGACTTCTCCGCGATCACGTCCAGACGGAGGAGCTTGAAGATCCTCAGGAATGCGCGGCGAAGGATTCTGGCCACGATCCACCCGCCAATCAGAAGGATGATCGCGGCAAGGAGCGACGGGACGAAAGCCGCAAACTCCGTCCAGAACCCTTTGAGCGTCTCCATGAAAATGTCAACCTGTTCCATGCCGGCAATCTCCTTTGCTGGATCGGGCGGGCTCCCCCCGGGCCCACCGATTATGAAGAAGCATTGGAACCCTCTCCTTTCCGGGCCGGCCTCACATCGAAGATGTGAAGCCCGTAAGGGGGCATATCAAAGTACATCCCCTTTGAGAGAAGGTTTCCCCTGCCACGCATGTAGACGGCGCTCCCCATCAGATCACGGAACTCCACCGACGCCGCGTCCAGGTGTTCGACAGGAACCGGGACGTAACACTGGCCTCCATACGGTGCATAGTTCACCACGACCATGCGATCTCCCTCCGTGTTGTGATGCCAGAAGAAGATAAGAAAACCCTCCCAGGTCGGATTGTCACGCCAGGCGGGTCGCGGAATCAGCATCGTCCATTCGCCTTCCCGGAACACCGGTTGCGTAACGCAGGAGAGGAGCCGACGGTAGAAGTCCCGGAGTTCGTCCAAACCACGCTCATGCTGACGACGGAGGAGCTGGAGGGGAAGCCGAATGGTGCGACCCTCGAGCTGCCCCTCGCGGAAGAGCACCATGCCGGGGACAGTGGACATGATGGTCACAGCTGCAAAATGCCACTTCTCTTCGTCAAATGCGCATGCCGCCCTGTCTTCGTGGTGGGTCTCCAGGAACCTCACCCTCCGCGACTGATAATCGATCTCCGCCAGGAGGTGTTCCCGCACGGAAGGTGCACCCTCCCTCAGGAGCCTGTCATAGAGCACCTTGTCGTACGTGAAGTCGAACCCGAGCTTCTGCAGGTCCCAGTCCCGGTTCCAGTACACCTCCGCGACGAAGAGAAACGACGGGAACTTCTTCTTCACCGATGCGATGGCTTTCTCCCAGAACTCCTCGTCCTGCCCGTCAACTTCCAGATGGGGGAGATTGCGAATCCAAGTTCTCTCGAAGACATCGCGGAGAAGGAGCATCGCCATATCACACCGGACACCATCGCACAGGCGCGCCACACCATGCAGCTCCCGGGTGAGAGCCTGCTGAGTCGCTCTGGAGAAGATGTTCAGCTGAGCCGTCCCTCTCCACACCGTGAAGACCGGATCCCTCCCGAACGCTATAGTATCCTCTTCGGACTCCGAGTTCTTCGTGAAATAGATGTCCGGATAGAGATCGGCATCCCCCGTCTGGCCGTGGACGTAGTACTCCGGCTTCGTAGAGAGCCACTCCGCGTCCCGGGCCGTGTGGTTTGCAACGAAATCCAGGATCAGCCCCATTCCCTTCTTCGCCATCCGGTCACGAAGCAACCGGAGATCCCCTACCGTCCCCAGCCGGGGATCCACCGTATACGAGCAGATGGCGAAGGGAGAACTCCCCACGTCCCGGGGATCCCAGTCAGGCAGGACGCGGCTGAACTCGTTCCGCAGAAGGAGGTTCTCCAGCGCGATCTCCCTGGCCAGATTGCCTGTCGACCAGACACCGGCGAGCCAGATGGCATCAAACCCCAGCTGCGCCCACGCATCGATGATATCGTCCGGAATCTCCCCGAGAGTGACGCGATGGCCCATTCGATGGGAGAGTTCACCGAGCAGGACCCGGGTGTTGATCTCGCACAGAACGGGATGTCGTGTGCCCGAGAGACGCTCCGGCGGGCGCGTCTCGCGACCCGATGATACAGTTTCCAATTGTGGGTCCCTCAGCTGGACTCGGGAGTTCCGGATTTGGCCCGCTCGATCTCCCTGCCGATCTTGATCACCTCCCTGTCGAGCCTCTCAATCTCCTCATACATCGCCCGGGCCTCCTTCTCCCCCGAGAGGAGATCCAGCGACCACTTCTTGCTCTTGAAGGCGCGGTAGGCAACATGACCCAGCCGCGCCGTCAACTTGTCCCTCTCCACGCTGAGCCGCTTCATCTCCATGTTCTGCTTGTACTTCTCGGCATACTCCCCCGCCGCCTTCGTGACCTCGTCGACAGCTCTGGCACCGGCCTCGTACGCCTGGGAGAACCCGTGCTTCAGAGCATCCAGGACATCGCCTGCCACTTCCGCCGTCCTCCCCGCGACATCAGAAATCCTTTCACCGACCAGCTCGGCTCCCTCCTCTATGTTCTCCGCCGCATCCACAAGCACCCCGGACCTCTTCGCTGCCTTGCCGGCCCGCTTCTTTCCGCCGATCTTTCTCTTTGCTCCCATTGCGTATTCCTTTCACGTCTGGATCAGATTCATGGTATACGGCCCCGACACACGCGCATCACGCCGACGCACGCCTGGCCCGGACCATTTTGCCAATGACGTAGAGAACCGCCGCAACGACCAGCAGCAGGATGATGATGATCCAGGGCAACCAGGCCCATCCGCCGGTCTCCTCCGCCCGCTGTTGCGCGACATCCGCCTCCTCCGCCGATACCTGCTTCCGCTCCTTTGCCAGCTCAGCCTCATTCTTCGCCACCTCCGCCTTCGCCTCGGCTACCTGACTAGAGAGCTCAGCCAGACGTACTTCCGCACTTGTGTCCTGCTCGTCCACCTGCTCCCGTCTCGTCTTTGCGGCTTCTTCCTGCTCCTTGCTTGTCGCTTCCAGCATCGCGGCCTCTTCGGCCACGACCTCGGCCTCTTCCTTCTCCAGGAGGGCCTTTAACTCTTCGACCTCTTTGATCTCCTTCCCTTCCAGAAGCTGGATCTCCTCGCCGAGTGCAGCGATTTTCCGTTCCAGTTCTCTCTTCTCCGTGATCAGCTTTTCCCGCGCCGCGGCATGCCGCTCTCCGTCAGCAGCCACGCTCTCCCTTACCGCTTCCAGTCTCTCCGTCTCGTCCACGATGAACTCTGCCAGGATCTCCTTCTCGTCGTACCGGGTCTCGATTCTCTCCTGCAGTTTGTTGACGGTAGCGCTGATGTTCCGGATCCGGTTGCGTGAGTTTTCGAGAGCAAGTTCTACTTCAGCCACCAGGTTCTGTTCGCGGGCGATCTCATTGTCGATACCGGCTATTCTGAGTTCGACCTTGCGCATGTCGGTCTCGGAGGCACTCTTCCGCATGAGGGTCGATTTCTCTTCCACGTAGAGCTCCTTTTCCTTCTCGAACGCCGACACCTTCTCTTCCGCGATAGAGATCCGTTTCTCGTTCAGCGCGATCTTCGCCTCTTCCTGCCGTTTCTCCCTGGCCAGCTCATCGAGTGTGAGATCGATCTGGGCCACGCCGGTCCGGAGCTTTTTCTCCGCTTCTTCCTCCAGGCCCGAGACGTATGTCTTCTCCTTCACGAGTCCCTCCACCTGCTCCTCGGCCTTCAAAAGATGACCCTTCACCGTTTCGATCGAGTCGGCGACGCCATCCAGCTCTTTCTGGAGCGACTCCTGTGATGCCTGGAGTCTCTTCCTCACAGCCGTGAGAGATTCCTGACGTGCCTCGGATTCAGTCACTGTCGCCTCCATCCGGCCCTCGTCCAGCTCCTTCACGAGCACATCCACTTTCTCCGTGATTGCCTTCTTCTCCTCTTCCAGCTGCCGGAGACGTTCTTCGATCCCCTTCTTCTGTCGTGCCAGTTCCGTGGACGAAGCCTTCAGGGAATCTGACCGTTCCTGCTCCCGGGCCAGATCCTTCGCGGCCTCGTCCCTTTCCTCCGTTGCGCAGCCACAAAAGAAGATGGCCGCCACCAGCAGGGCGCTGAGCCGTCTCGCATATTGATGTAGTTTCATCGTTATTCCTCCTTTGCTGTAGTGTTTACGTCTTCATCTGAGCACGCAGACGCGTTCAGAAGATACTCACCTGCACGTACCGGTGCGGGTTCTCTCTCAGATCTCTTGCCAGAAGGTTCAGGTTCACCGAGAGGCTGTCCAGATTGTCGTAGAGCCTCCTGTCGTGGATTAGCATTCCGAGTGTCCCCTCCCCGTTCTTCAATCTCGTGAGGAGATAGTTGACGGACTCCGTAGTGTAGTTCATCCTGGCAGATACCCGATCGAAGTTTTGAGCCATTCTGGCAAATGCCGTTATGCTCGTATCGATGTTCGCCCGCTGACTTACAGCAAGTGTATCCAGCCTCCTTGCAAAACGAGAGAGCTCGTGTGCGAATATCCCGAAATCCGTCAGCGCCTGATCCGTGCGCGCCCCTTCCAGCCGGATCAGCTCATCCAGGTTGACAGCCGAGCTTGCCAGTTCCTCCACGATCGTCTGGATGCGCATCCTGGTCGGCTCGTCAAATGTCGAGTTCACGTTCTCCAGAATCCCCAGAATATTTGAAGAAATCGGGGCAAGTGTCGCCGTCAGCTCCGAGAGGTCCGCTTCGTAGACCCCCGAGAGGGTGTCTCCGCTCTGCAGAACGACAAGATCGATGCCGGGCGAGATCTCGATGAACTTCCCCCCCATGATCGTCTCGCTTTTCAACACCGCTTTGGAATCCCTGGGGAGCTGCACCTTTGTCTTCACGGAGAGGTTGACGGCGATGTTCCGGCCGGTAAGGGCCATGCTCTCGACGTACCCGATTGCGAGTCCGCCGACCGTCACCTCGTCATCCACCTGCAGGCCGCTGACGTTTCCGTAGAGCACCGTCAGGGAATACTGCTTCGCCCGGAGATCGATCCCCCGGAGATACATCACCGACCCTATGAATACCACCACGGCAGCCAGGACCACCATTCCTATCCGCGCTTCATTGCTCAGCTTCATCGCTTGTCTCGCTTCTCTGTGGGAAGGGAGGAGTTGATATACTTCCGCACCTTCTCGTCCTCGCTCTTCTGGATCTCTTCGCGTGTTCCCGTGGCAACCGTCACTCCGCCGTCCAGAATCGCGAAACGATCTCCTACGAGGAACGCGCTGTGTATATCGTGCGTCACGACAATGGATGTGACACCCAGTGTCGTGCGAAGATCGTTGATAAGCAGGCTGATTCCGTCCGCAGTCTCCACGTCCAGTCCGGTTGTCGGCTCATCGTAGAGAACGTAGCGCGGGTTTGGCGCAATGGCTCTGGCCAGCCCGACCCGCTTCTTCATTCCTCCGCTCAGGCTCGCGGGCATTGCCCTTTCGATCGGACCGAGACCCACGAGTTCCAGGGCGGCACGCACGCGTTCCCGGATCTGGTTTTCGCTTTTCGCCCTGTCCCTCTGGAGAGGAAGCGCGATGTTTTCCTCCACTGTGAGCGAGTCGAAAAGGGCCGCCCCCTGGAAGAGGAAGCCAAACTTACACCGGAGTTCACGCAGTTGACGGTACGTCAATCCTCCCAGTTCACTGCCGTCCACAGTCACGGTTCCCGCATCCGGTTGAATCAGCCCGATGATAGTTTTGAGCAGGACACTCTTTCCACACCCGCTCTTCCCCAGCACAACGAGGGTTTCTTCTTCCTGCACGTCTATGTTCACACCGCGCAGGACGGGTCCGGCATCGAACGCTTTCCAGATGTTCCGAACGGTAATCATCTACAGTAGCACGGATGCCAGGATAAAGTCCAGCAGGACGATCGTCAGACAGGTCAGGACGACGGTCGCCATGGTCGCGTTCCCAACCCCCTCGGCACCACCCTTGACATAGTACCCCTGATAACACGCAATCGACGTGATCGCATAGCCGAAGAAGGTCGCCTTGGTGAGTCCGTAGAGAGCATCCCACGTAACGAACGAAGCCTTGATCCCTCTGATAAAGGCGCCCGGGGGAATGTTCGCGACGACCACTGCCCCGAAATACCCTCCGAGAACGGCGACGACGTCTCCAAAGACGACGAGGACCGGGAACATGAGGACTCCGGCCAGGACGCGTGGCGTGACGAGATACGAAATCGAATCGAAACCCATCGCCTCGAGGGCATCGACCTGTTCGGTTACACGCATCGAGCCGATCTCCGCGGTAATCGTGGCGCCGACCTTCCCGGCAAGGACCAGCGCGGTGAGCAGTGGGGTCAACTCCAGCAGCACCGATTTGATGACCAGCCCTCCGACCACGACGCGCGGAACCCACGAATAGATCTGATACGCCGACTGCACGGCGGTCACCATCCCCACAAACGTCGAGACGAAGATCACGATCGGGATCGACTCGATCCCTATCTGGACCATCTGCTTGAAGAAGTTCGCAGAGTACTCACGCGCATTGGTGATGTTCCGTACCATCCACCAGACGAGCCTGACGTATCTCCCCAGGTGCTCCAGGAACTCGAGCGTCTGACGTCCCACGAAGCCGAACAGGCCGAGGTCCCGCGTGCGAACGGTGTCTACGGTAACAGCTGGTGCTTCCATTTAGTCTTTGTCCGGCTTTTCGTCACTTTCGGGCAGGGACAGCGCGTGCTCCCCGGGTTCTTCCTCCCTCGGCAGCGACTCCTTCATCTTCTCCATCTCAGATTGGATTTCCGCGATCCTCTCCGCGTTCTTCTTGATCTGCACGACCTCCTCCTCGTAGAACGATGCCTTCAGAGCACTGATTTCAAGGTCCTTCTCCTTCTTTAGCGCGCCGATCTGACTTTCCTTCAGGGTCCTCTCCAGGTTGCGGCGCGAACCGATGAAGTAGGTCAGGCCGGTCTGGAGACCGAGGAAGAATAGTCCGACCAGGAATACCGCTGCCACCAGCGGAACGGCAACAAGGCCGAAGCCAAGGCTAACATTCAGCGACACGGTGAACACGCTCCAGTTGAAGATGGCGAAGTAGACCATGACGAGAAAAAGACCAACGAGCGGTACAGTCTGTACGTACTTCATGGATGGCAATCCTCCTCGTTAAGGTTTCAGGTGGGAGATCATTCCTTCTCTCTCTCGAACTCCTCTCCGATCCTGACCACTTCCCTGTCCAGCTTCTCTATCTTCTCGACCAGACCACTGACCTCTCTGTCTTCAAAGAGAAGTTCGGGAGCCCACTTTCGCTCCTTGAAATGACGATAGGTGGCAAACCCCAGCTTCGCGGTCAGCCTGTCCCGCTCCATGGCGAGTCTCTTCATCTCGGCATGCTGCTTGTACTTCTCGGCATACTCCTGTGCTGAACGGGTCACCCCTTCGACGGCCCTGCTCCCCACCACATATGCCTTGTGGAGCCGCTTCTTCATGGCGTCCAGGATATCGCCGGCCACTTCCGCCGTCTGTCCGGCAACGTCCGAGATCTTTTCGCCAACCACCCCTGCTCCCTCTTGAATGTTCTCTGCCGCTTCCACGAGCATGCCGGGCTGCTTCTTTGCTCGCCTAGCGGATTTCTTTCTGCTACCCTTTCTGTTCGCCGACATGGTGTCTTTCTCCCTCTTCAGTGGTATTGGTGTTGTTTAAGATTTCAGGAAGCTGTTTTCTTCAAGCGTGATGCTCTTCCCACAAGGAAGAGCCCGACAAGGCCAACGATGACCAGAACGAAAAGAATGCCGATGAACAACCCGAACCCGCCCCCCCTGCCGGTCCTCCCCTCCGCGGTCTGGGCCTTCTTTTTCGAAATCTCCTCCCTCTCTTTTGCGACAGCCGCCTCGTCTTTTGCTACCTCTGCCTTCTCCTCCGCCACATCCTTGGAAAGCCGGGCCAATCTGCCGGCCGCCGTCGTGTCGTCCTCCACCGTCTGCTGCCGCCTCTTCTGCACGGTCTCCTCCTGCTGCCTGCTCCTGTCAGCCAGCAGGGCACTCTCCTCGGCAGAGACAGCCGCTTCCTCCTCTTCCAGAAGCGTCTTTTTGGATTCGACCTGTTGGATCTCTTCCCCATCCAGGAGCTGGATCTCCTCGCCCAGATCACCCAGCCTCTTCTCCAGCTCGTTCCGTTCTCTGGCGAGCTCCCTCTCCTGCGCCTGGAGGCGCTTCCGATTGGCTTCCAGCCGGGCCCTCTCTTCCTCCAGCCTCTCTGTTTCATCCACGATGAATTCTTCCAGGATTGCTTTCTTGTCGTACTGTCGCTTGATCTTCCCCTGGAGTTTCTCCACTGTTTCGTCGATCGCCCTAATGTGGCCCTGCGCGTTTTTTATGGCAAGCATCGCGATGGAAAGTTT
>JBATTW010000202.1:0-12471 GCA_049670805.1 Bacteroidota bacterium | reverse complement strand
AATATAGAGGTTACAGCGGGAGGGACGATAAGGATCGATCCTGAAACGCTGGCCACGACAGCCGAGGGAATCTACGCCGGCGGCGATGCGGCGTTCGGTCCACGCATTGCGATCGAGGCGGTGGCTAACGGAAAGAAAGCAGCGCAGTCTATCCACTCCTACCTCTCAGGGCGAGAAGAGCCGGCCTCCGTTAGAGTTGAAGTAAGCAAGATCCCCAAATCGGAATACACGATGCTCCCCGGCTACGAGACCATGATGCGCGCCGGTCCGGCCACGCTGGACACCGGGAGGAGGACAGGGATCGCTGAGGTGGAGAAGGTCTACGAAGAGAACGACGCCGTGGAGCAGGCAGCCCGCTGCCTGATCTGCCACATCGATACGATCTACGATCCGGAGCTCTGCGTTCTTTGCGGCCGGTGCAGCGACGTCTGTCCTGAAAACTGCCTGATGTTTGTCCCCTTCGAAGAGGTGGATCTGCCGGAGGAGCAGAAGACGGCAGCCTTCCTTAACTACGGCTACCGTGAATCGGGCGAGACGTTGACTGTTCTCCTCAAGGACGACACCGCCTGCATCCGGTGCGGTCTCTGTGCCATCCGCTGCCCCACCGAAGCGATGACAATGGAACGCTTTAACTTCATAGAGAAAGCCGACACATGAGGAGTGCCATGAAGGAGAATTCACGCCGATCTTTTCTGACGAGAGCCACACAGGGGGTCCTGGGTGTCGGGCTCGTTGCCGCCGCGTGGCCCTACCTGAGGTCCCTGATCCCGAACGTCCTCTACGAACCGCCCCGCCGTTTCAAGGTGGGCTTTCCCGATAGATTCACCGAGGGGGTCACGTTTCTGGAGAGCCACCGGGTCTACGTCTTCCGGGAGGGGAACTCCTTTCACTGCATATCCGGGGTCTGCACACACCTGGGGTGTACGGTGAAGTACTCACCCGCGCGCGCGAAGAAGGAGCAGACGGTGAGGGGGTTGACCTACGACTCGCGGGGTGAGTTCCACTGCCCGTGCCACGGCTCCAAGTTCCACGACGAGGGGACGAACTACTCCGGGCCGGCACCCGGGCCGCTCGACTGGCACGCGATAGAGCTCTCACCCGAAGACGGCCAGCTGGTGATAAACCTCTCCAAAAGCACATCAAGAGAATTCAGACTGGTGATATAACAATGAACGCCGAGCAAAAAGTGAGTTTCTGGAAGCAGCTCGTCTGGCCCTGGAACCCTTCCTCAAATCTGGAAGCCGGAAGCGCGATTGTCAAGAACTTCCTCCTCCACTGGTTTCCAAACAGGGTGGCGAAGCGGAGCATCGCGTTCAGCTACTCCATGTACCTGGGGACTATCACGTTCACCCTCTTCATGATTCTGACGGTGACCGGGCTGATACTAATGTTCCACTATACCCCTTCTGTCGAACGGGCCTACTGGTCGATCAAGGACCTGGAATTCGCCATCAGCTTTGGATGGTTCCTCCGGAGGGCCCACCGTCTCTCCGCCCACCTGATGGTGGCTATGGTTTTCCTCCACATGATTCGAGTCTTCTACACCAACGCGTACAAGAACGGAGCCATTGTTGACAGCCGCCGCGCGTGGAACTGGGTGATGGGCGTGGCGCTTCTGGTGCTGACGCTGCTCCTTAGCTTCACGGGGTACCTGCTCCCCTGGGACCAGCTTGCATTCTGGGCGATTACCGTGGGGACAAACATCGCGGGGAGCGTCCCACTCTTCGGGGACCAGATACGGGAGTCGATACTGGGCGGCACTATTATAGGCCAGAACGCTCTGATCCGTTTCTATGTGCTCCATGTCTTTGTCCTTCCCGTGGTCCTCTTCGCGCTGGCCGTCTGGCACATGTGGCGGATCAGAAAAGACGGTGGGCTGGCGGTCATCGAGCAGGTCAGGGAGAGCGCGAAAGAAGAGAAGCCCAAGCTCCCGCGGAAGACAAAGACCTTTAGTGTGCTGGGGATTGCCCGGGGGGTTACGGCACAGGTGATGGATCCGACCGTTCTGAACGAGGAGAACTCCGTTCCCTCTTCACCCAACCTGAGCGTCCGCCTCCTGAACATTGTCCTTGCGACACTTCTGGTCACGATTCTCCTATCGCTCTTTATTGCTGCACCGCTGGAGGAGCCGGCCAACCCTGAAGTCACGCCTAATCCTGCGAAGGCGCCCTGGTATTTTCTGGGACTTCAGGAGCTGGTCGGCTACTCCGCGTTTATCGGGGGGGTGTTGATCCCGCTCCTGGTGGTTGTGGGGCTGGCCGTGATCCCCTTTATGGACAGGGAGCAGCAGAAGATCGGGACTTGGTTCACCGACCGGCCGGGGAGGAAGTGGGCGCTGATCGGTTCGCTCTGGGGGCTCCTGTTCACGTCTCTCTCTATCTTCCTGGGAGTCCGGTTCCCGGTGCGGGAGCTCTTCGCCGGGATAGAGAGCCAGCTCTTCTTCGAGATCGTGAACCCGGCGAATCTGCTCCTTCTTTCGATGGTCGCTTTCTATTTTATCTCGTTGAAGTCGACAAAGACTCACCGAACAGCCGCCATAGCGACATTTTCGGCTTTTGTCATAGCGTTTATTCTCCTGACCTACACCGGGACCGCACTGCGGGGTCCCAACTGGTTGTTCTACTGGCCGTGGGAGGCATGGCCCACACATCCAATACCTTATTGAGTTGATGGTATGAACAAGAAGATCAGTCAGAAGGAGCTTCTGGTCCTTTTCGCCATTGCCGCCCTCACGCTGGTGGCCGGTGTGCTGGTAATCGCGCGGGACGAGATACCGGAATGGAAAGCCTATCAGAGCGACTTCAAGGGGGTTGTGGCGGAGAACTTTGGTTCGGTTGACCCGTCAGCCATCCCCTCGGGCATCCAACAGATATGGGTGGAGGATCTGGACCGGGTGGATCGGTGCATTACCTGCCACCAGGGGATCAGCTGGAAGGGTCTCGAGAGGGTGGAGCAGCCCTGGGGGACACACCCGAAACCGGAGCTGCTGGCCGACCATCCCGTCGAAGAGTATGGCTGCACGATCTGTCACGGGGGGCAGGGTTACGCGGTGACGACGCTTGACGCGCACGGGTTTGTCAAGCACTGGGAAGAGCCGCTCCTGAGCAAGACCATCGGGTCGGAGTACAACCCCCGGGATCCGGCGCCGCTGGAGCAGGGAAACTGCAATTACTGCCACCGGTATGAGCGCCACACCGGGGGGATGGAGTACATCAACCACGCCAAGAGCCTCATCCGGTCGAAGGGGTGCAACATCTGCCACCTCATCAACGGAGAGGGAGGCCGCCTGGGTCCCGATCTGACAAACGAGGGGGACAAGCACGCGGAGAGTTTTGACTTCTCCAACTTTGCCACCGAAAACAAGAGCATCTTCAGCTGGCATTTCAATCATTTCAAATCGCCGGAATCGGTGGTGCCAAAGACGATCATGCCCGATATGAACCTCCAGACACGGGACGCGATAGCCCTCTCGATGCTCATGATGAGCTGGCGGGACAACGCGGGGATACCGCATGACTACTTCCCCGGGTTCGAGATGAAGGAAGAGAAGACCCCCGAGGAGATGGAGAAGGATCGCCGGATGCGGGAGGGAGACGGGGCCTTCTTCGCGGAACACAGCTGTTTTGTCTGCCACAGCGTCAAGGCCTTTGACATCAAATCCCCGACCGAGAAGGGACCGGATCTCTCGTACGCGCCTGACGACGTGCGGGCCCGGTTCAACAAGACGCTGGAGGAGTTTCTGTTCGAACCGACCGGGACGATGAAGATCATCCTGGAGAGCCAGATCATCCTGACGGACGAGCAGAAGTGGGAGGCGATCAGCAAGATCACGAAGGCCTACGACATCATCAAGAACCGTCAACAGGATTCACTCGCAGTACAGTAACCAGGATATCAACAGGAACACCTGTTGCATCATTTAAATCATTTCTCACCCAGACAAGGAGGAGGGACCATGGGAGGACTCTTCAGAAATATCGGCATCGTGACCCTCGCCCTTGGGCTTGTGTTGCTGGCAGGTTGTGATGGGAAGAACGGCCCGAGGGGCGGCAGGGGTGCAGGTGCGGGGGGCTCAGATCAGGCGTCGGCGGCGCTGGCGACATACGTCGCGCCGGGAGATCTGGATGAATACTACCTGTTCTACTCGGGGGGACACAGTGGACAGGTTTTTGTTTCCGGCGTGCCGTCGATGCGTCATATCTGCACCATCCCCGTCTTTTCGCCCTATCCGGGGACCGGCTATGGCTATGACGACGAATCCCGGGAAATGCTGGGGGATTACACATGGGGCGATTCACACCACCCGGCGCTCTCAGAGACAAACGGCGATTACGACGGCCGGTGGCTCTTTATCAATGACAACGCGAACGGGAGGGTTGCCCGGATCGACCTGAGGGATTTCAAGGTGAAGCAGATCCTGAAGATCCCGAACGTCTCCGGGAACCACGGCGCGGCCTTTGTTACGGAAAACACCGAGTACGTTACCTCGGGGACGCGCATGTCTACACCGTTTCCGGCCGGGAAGTACGCCGACGTGGACAAGTATGCCACCGATTACAAGGGCATCCTGGTGGGTCTGAAGGTGGACCCGACATCGGGTGAAATGTCCGTGGGCTGGGAGCTCGTGGTGCCTCCGTTCAACTATGATCTTGGAGATGCCGGCAAGGGGCCCAGCGCGGACTGGATGTTCTGGACCTGCTACAATGCCGAGCGGGAGTTCATCGAAGGCGCCAAGCTGGAGGTGACCGCTTCGCAGAGAGACAAAGACTTCTTCGTGATGGTGAACTGGAAGGAGGCCGAGAAGGCTGTCAGCGCCGGGAAGGGGAAAATCGTTGGCGGCGCGAGCGTGCTGGATCCCGCCGATGTTCCGGGTCTTGCCTACTACGTCCCGCTGGCGAAGTCTCCGCATGGCGTGGATGTGGACCCGAGCGGCCGCTGGATCATCGGTGCGGGCAAGCTCTCACCGACGACAACCGTCTATGACTTCCAGAAGATAGAGAAGGCGATCGCGGACAAGGACTTCTCCGAGACGATCGACGGCATCCCCGTCCTGAAGTACGGTTCTGTACGTGAAGCCGAGATGCCGGTCGGGCTTGGCCCGCTCCACACGCAGTTTGACGACAAGGGAAACGCCTACACGTCGCTCTTCGTGGAGAGCGCGGTTGCCAAGTGGAAGCTGCCCCCCTACGAGGCGGGGGCGGACATGAACCAGTACGTCCTGGAGAAGATCCCCGTGGCGTACAACATCGGGCATCTCTGCACGGCCGAGGGTGACACAAAGGCACCCGACGGGAACTACCTCGTGGCGCTGAACAAGCTCTCCAAGGGACGGCACGTGAGTGTGGGGCCGTCTATTCCCGAGTCGGCCCAGCTGATAGACATCGCCGGGTCGAACATGAAGCTTCTCTATGACGCCTTCACCGAACCGGAACCACACTACGCGCAGATGATCAAGGCGGACAAGATCCAGACGGTGGAGGTCTACAAGAAGGACGACCCGAGCTGGCCGAAGAGCCCGCACGCCATCTGGACCGCGGAGGAATCCGGCGTTGAACGGCAGGGAAGAAACGTGGTTGTGAAGATGGTCGCGGTCCGGTCCTTCCTCGCGCCTGATGTCATCCGGGTGAACAAGGGGGACAGGGTCGTGGTCCACGTGACCAACATCGAACAGACCCGGGACGAGCTTCACGGCTTTGCGATCAACGACTATAACATCAACATCGTCGTGGACCCCGGCGAGACCAAATCGGTGACGTTTACGGCGGACAAGGCCGGCGTCTACGCGTTCTACTGCACGAACTTCTGCAGTGCTCTCCACCAGGAAATGCAGGGATACCTGCTGGTAAAACCGTGATGTAGCCGAATCGGCAGACCGGTCCCGTTCGGGGCCGGTCAGCCCCTGTTTCGGCCGATTCAGTCAGAGAACTCAACAAGAGAGGTTGCGCTTCGTCATGGAGCGAAGAATTACAGCACTCAACCAGATCCTGAACACGCCGCTCACCATGCGAAGCCGTGTTCTGGTTCTGATCGCGGCTCTCCTGCTGATCCCGACTCTCTTCCTGCCCCTCTGGCAGCTGGATTTTGGGTCTCAGCAATACCCGGAGGGCCTGGAACTCCTTATCTATCCCAACAGCATGGTGGGTGGGGACGACGGGAATGATCTGACCGAGATCAATGTCCTGAACCACTATATCGGGATGGCGGAACTGCGGGAGGAGGACTTTACCGAATTCAAGTGGATCCCGTTGATCATCGGGCTGATCATGGTGCTCGCGCTCCGCTCCGTCGTCATCGGGACGCTTTCGTCGGTAGTCGATATCTGCGTCTTCTTCTTCTACTTCGCCCTCTTTTCCATGTGGAGATTCTGGGACATGCTTCACAGCTACGGGCACAACCTGGACCCGAAAGCCGCAGTGCAGGTTGATCCTTTTACCCCCCCGGTGTTTGGTACGAAGATGGTGGGGCAGTTCACCGTCGCCTCCTATCCCGCAGAGGGGGTTATTTTCTTCGTGCTCTTCCTGGTTCTTCTGTTGGCTGCGATCTACCTCACATACAGACAGGGAAAGCCGGTCAGGGGTTAACAACAGTCATTTCGTTCAACAGGAGAAGATCATGAAAGGGTTCATTCCGTTACTCGTATTTTCGATCTGCCTGCTGGGTTGTGAGGCGAAGGAGGAGGCCGGGCCGCCTCCGGCGGCGGATGCGCAGGTCTCTGGTGCAACGGTGGAGTTCACCCAACCGGATGCGATGGCCATTCCGGAGCACATCGAACCCTCCTCGGAGACTGACTGGAAGGCCAGGGTGAACAACAAGGAGATCGAGATCATTCAGGTCTTGAATATCATCAATCCCGTTGCAGCCTACCTCACCGCGGGGTTTGACCAGTACGGAGACCGGATCGCAGATCCCACCGTCCACGAGGAGTGGGGGGACACGCAGGTACAGCTGACGCAGGCTCTCGGGATCTACAACAAGTGCAAGGAGGCGAAGGCTGCCGGGAGCTACTCCAAGCAGCTCTTCCTTGACATGGAGGAGGCCTGGCAGATTCTGGTCAAGACAGGTGTGGCGGGTGTCCGGACAAAATCCATGCTGGACTCAGAGCTCAAGAAGCTCTGATCCGTTCGCGGTGCCCCAGGGGGGCGCTGTCAGGCACTCAACAGCTGATCTTTAGCAATGCATATTCGATTATCCCTCCTCATTCTGGTCGGCTGGGGCATCCTTCTGCCCCAGCCTGCCTTTTCCGGCCGGCACCAGGTCTCCAGTGGCGATACGATATCCGCATTTCTCCGGCAGGCGCTTCCGGGCGATACCATTATCATCGCTCCGGGTGAATATGTCGATAACCTGGTGGTGGAGATCCCCCTCTATATCAGAGGGGAGGGGCTCCCGCTTCTGCGGGGGGATTACCGGGGGAACGTGGTGCTGGTGCTTGCCCCGGGGACGACCATCGAGGGGCTCAGGATCAGCGAGTCGGGAACAGAGCTGCTGAATGACCTGGCGTGCGTCCGGATCGAAGCCGATTCGGTGACGATCCGGGATAATGTCATAACTAAGTGTCTGCACGGGATATACGTCAAGGGGGGGAACAACGCTTCGATCATCGGGAACCGGGTTGAGGGCCGACTTGACCTCATTCCGGCGGACAGGGGGAACGGTATCCACCTCTGGAACTCCAGCGGGAACCGCCTGTCGGGAAACACCATCCTGAACGTCCGGGACGGGATATACTTCTCTTTCGTCAACAAGACCGATGCCCGCGAGAACCAGGTACGGAACGTCCGGTACGGCCTCCACTACATGTACTCCGATGACAATGTCTTTTCCGATAACGTGTTTGAGAGGAACGTGGCCGGTGCCGCGCTGATGTACAGCAAGCGGATCGAGTTCCACAGGAACGTCTTCGCCCGCTGTCGGGGTTTTCGCGCCTACGGGATTCTCTACCAATCCATGGATGAAACGGTGGCCAGGGACAACCTGGTCATCGACAACAGTCGGGGGATCTTCTTTGACAATTGCAATTTCAATCAGTTTATTCATAACGATGTGGTGGATAACGATCTGGCTCTCCAGATGATGGGGAACGGAGAGGAGAACGTTATCATCCAGAACAACTTCATCAACAACCTGAGCAGCCTCGTCCTGGATGTCAGGCAGACCGAGACCCGGTGGGCGGCCGACAGCGGGGGCAACTACTGGAGCGCGTACAGTGGGTATGACCTGGACAGAGACGGGACGGGTGATGTTCCTCACACCATACAGAGTGTGTTTCAGGTGCTGGAGTCAAACATTCCGGAGATCCGTTTCTATCTCCACAGCCCGGCAGAGGAGATCCTGGAGATGGCGGAGCGCGCGCTCCCCATCCTGGAGCTGGGGAACGAGAAGGACAGAACACCGTTGATGAGACCGGTGGAGAACTCAGATGTGCCCTGGAAAAAAGCGGAGGGCCTGACGCTGGCCTCCAGTCCGGCCTGGGCAATGCTCTATCTTATTGTGGGGATGCTGGTTTCGATCTACCTCTATCGAATGAGTCGCCCAAGGAAAACAACCAGATGACCGGCGGGACCGATACGGCGGTAGAGCTGCGGGGGTTCGAGAAGAGCTACGGGAAGATCCGTGCCGTGAGACCGCTGGATCTCCAGATCCCGAGAGGAGAGACTTTTGCCTTCCTGGGGCCGAACGGGAGTGGAAAATCGACGATCATCAGGGCCATTGCGGGTCTCCATTTTCCCACCACCGGCAAGATCCTCGTCAACGGCGAGGAGCTGACCGAGAAGCTGACCGCGCGGCCGGAGAACAGGAACCTGATCTCCTATATGCCGCAACGGGTCGCTCTCCCCGACTACCTCACGCCACGCGAGATCGTTGGGCTCTTTGCCCGGCTGAGAGGTGTCGGTCCCGAGAGGGTAGATGAGATCCTGGAGTACGTGGCGTTGCAGGAGAGCAGGGACAGGTATGTGCGGGAGTTCTCGGGCGGGATGCTCCAGCGTGTGGGACTCGCCGTGACGTTTCTCTCTGATTGTGAGATCTATGTTCTGGATGAGCCGACGCTCAACCTGGATGCGCTCGGGATCAAGCGTTTCAGGGAGCTCATCTCCAGCCTGAAGGCGGACGGGAAGACCATTGTCTTTGCCTCGCACCTTATCGAGGATGCCATCCAGCTTGCTGACCGTGTCGGTATTCTGGTGGAGGGAAAGCTGGCAAGGACCGAGTCGGTCCGTAGCTTCAGGGAGGAGATAGCATGGGAGATGAAGGTCCGCATAAAGCTGGCCGCCCCGCTTCCGGGGATCGACGCCATTCTGAAAGAGTCCGGCGCCACCATGACCACCGGTAACGGGGAGATGTGCGTCTTCCAGGCGGAACCCAGACATCGCCTCGCCATTATCAGGGCCATTGAAGCTGCCGGGGGAGCTATTGAAGAATTCCATACCGATCCTCCAAACTGGGATGCCCTTATTCACGATCGTTTTAACATCTCAGATGAGTAGAGATATGCAAAACACGAGATTATCAGCTCCCACAGTCAGGGCCATCCCGGCCCTGCTGGCTCTGACGGCCATTCTGCTGGCAGGTTGCGGCGGCAAAGAGGGGCCCGCGATTCATGCCGGCATCGATGAATGCGGGCAATGCAAGATGGTCATCAGCCAGACGAACCAGGCGGCCGGATACATGTATGGCGGCGATTTTCATCCGTTCTGCGCGCCAACCTGTCTCCTCAAGGCGTATGGTGAAAAACGAAGGGTCACGGGGACCAGGAAATTCCAGCTCTACTTCGCCGACTTCGAGACCGGGAATCTGCTGCCGGCGGACTCCGTCTACTTTCTCATGACCGATCGGCTTCCGACGGTTATGAATTCCGGCGTTTTGTGCTTCTCATCGATGGAGATGGCAGATGCCCGTCGGCAGCTGGGCGAAGAGTCCATCACCGACTGGCGGGGCTTTTTGGTTGCACGCAGTATACCTGACAGGACCATCAATGTTGTGGTGGCAAAAGGCAAGCTCTCGCCCGAGGTGATCGTTGCGGAGAAAGGCGACATTGTGGAGCTCAAGATCGCGTCGGAAGACACAGAAAGAGAGTATATCATCTCCATCAAGGGGTACGAAGAGGCTGGATACCTGATGCTGGCGAAAGGTGAGGGGGTCACGAGCTTCAGGCTGATGACCGACAAGCCGGGGGCGGGGTTCCCGATCATCAACGTGAAGGACAACGCGACGATGGGGATGATAAAGGTCCACGGGGCGCACACGGCGGATGAGGCGGTATCGTGAAGAGTCCGGCTCTTCTCATAGCCCGGCAGGAGTTTGTGCTCAACAGACGCAACAAATGGGTCGCGTCGTTTGCCGTTCTCTTCGCGGTGTTGACGTTTGCGATCTCCTATTTCGGGATGGTCACGTCGGGGTACTCCGGTTTTCAGGACTTTGCCCGGACCTCGACCAGCCTCATCAAGCTCTCCGGGTTCCTGATTCCGCTCTTTTCGCTCCTGCTGGGGGTCTTCAGCTTTATCTCGCACCGGGAGTACCTCGAGTTGATGATTGCGCAGCCGGTCTCCCGCCGGGAGGTTATACTCGGGAAGTACCTGGGGCTGGGGCTGACGCTATTCGGGTCGACCGTGATCGGGTTCACCGTTCCGGGGGTTCTGATATCGCTGGCGGTGGGAACAGAGGGAGCGCTGGGGTACGCGCTTATCGTGCTGTTCAGCATCCTCCTGGGTTTTGTCTTTATCGGATGCTCGATACTGATTTCGCAGGTCTCGAACCGCCAGCAGATAGCTCTAGGTGTTGCCGTGGGTGTATGGATCTTCTTCGAGATGATATACGGGTTGCTCATCCTCGGCACGACCATCTATCTTTCTGCGGATGTCCTCAGGTACGCTCTTCTGTTCGGGCTCCTCGGGAATCCGATAGACATTGTCCGTGTGGTCTCGCTCATTGCCGTCGGCGGGCTGGAGTTTTTCGGTCCGGCGGGGGCTACGCTATTCAAGCTGGCCGGCTCCCAGTGGTCGGCGCTTGCCTATGGCATCGCGGGGTTGATCGTCTGGATCGCCCTTCCGCTTCTCATCGCACTCCGGAGGTTCTCGAAGCAGAACCTCTAGCGAACGACATGAACCACGGGTAGAATCATGCAAGCCACGAAGAAGATTCTCCTCTCCCAGATGGTACTGGTTTCTCTTCTGAGTATCTCCTCGTTATCTCAAACAGACAGCGTCCGTGTGTACTGGCTCTCACCCATCGAGGTGACGGCGAATCGGATCTTCCTGGGACAGCAGTCCTCCACCACGACCAAAGACAATCTTGCAACGATCTTCAGCCAGAACGGGTTCTCCCTCATCCGGAAGGGAACATTTTTTGCGCATGATGTCTATGCCGACGGCTTCAAACGGGGAGATCTGAGCGTGGTGATTGACGGTGAACGGTTCTACAACTCCTGTCCCAACCGGATGGACTCTCCTCTCACACGGATCAACCCGCTGGAGATGGCGACGGTGGATATGGTGAAGACGAGCAGCGCCCTCCAGAGTGGCCTGGCCGGGACCGTCAACTTTCACAGGACGATCCCCGAGGATCCGCTGAGAGTCACAGCGGCGGCGTCGGGGAGCAGCGGCGGGTCCGAGACGTTCGATCTGACCGGGCTGGTCGAGGAATCAGCGCACCGGCTCACACTCCGGCATTCGGCCGGGATACCCCACCTGGACGCTGACGGGAGAGATTTCAAAACGCTTTACGGTTACAGGGAGAACTACCGCTACTCTCTTACCGAGGGCTCATTCCAGGGGAGGCAGGGGGAGTTCCGCTATGGTGGCGGGTACACCTACACGGAGAACGTCTCGTTTGCGTATCTGCTGATGGACGAGATCTACAACAAGGCGGTGAACGCTTTCTTGAGCTACGGGGACAACAAGCTCTATTTCAACTATACCGATCACCTGATGGACAACTCCCTCCGTGTCAGCACCGGATCGATGACGACGCACGCGTACAATGTCACGGCCGGGCTGGTGGGGGATTTCTACGAGGTGACCTACAGATACTGGGATGCGAACAACAGCATCATCACACCGATGACCCGGATTGACAACCAGTTGATGCCGGGGGTCAACGTCTTCTCCGCCAAAGCGCAGGAGACCTTTCAGCTCAATCCGATCACGATCCGTGCGAAGCTGGGCCTCCAGTACAACTCGGTTGGAGAGGGGTCCCGGCTGGATTTTCACAGGGCTCTCTATCCGGATGCGGATCCGACCCGATGGTTCTTCCTCTTCAGCGCGCTGGCCCAGTCGCAGACATCCTTCGGCAGAAACTGGGCCCTCGCGGGTCTCCTGGACGTGACCACGAACGCTCCGGAGACCGAGTATCTTTATGTCGGCGTAAAAAAGCCTATGGGGAAACCGTGGTGGGCAGGGAATCCCTCATTGAAGCAGCCGGTCCGTGCCACCCTCAGGACAAACCTGAACTACGGACGTTTCGCCCAGCTTGAGT
>JBATTW010000201.1:0-11332 GCA_049670805.1 Bacteroidota bacterium | reverse complement strand
GTCTACTTCGAGGATGGGATTGCAAAATGCTGTTTCGAGCGTGCGTATCTGGATGGATTCCTCTCGTGGCGCAAACCTCTCTCCTGCCATCTCTTCCCCGTCCGTGTCAGGAACGCCGGGCAAGACTATCTTCACTACGACGAAATCCCGGAGTGCACGGGAGGTCGCAGTCGGGGAAAGGCAGAAGGAGTCAAACTCTACGTGTTTCTCCGGGACTCCCTGGTGAGACGCTTCGGACAGGAGTGGTACGAAGAGTTCCTTGATCACTGTGAGGAAGGGTCGTCGGGAACCCGCTAGCAGACAATGCTGAATATATCCCTGCAACATAAAATGATGATGAAGCTGTCGCCTCAACAGGTGCAATACCTGAAGATGCTGCAGCTCCCGACACTCGCACTCGAACAGAAGATCAAAGCGGAACTCGAGATGAACCCGCTCCTCGAGGAGGGTTTTGACGAGGAGCTGGAGGAGGCGCAGAACGAGGAGGAGGCGAAGGAGGAAGAGACGCCGGACGACGGGAAAGACGACGAAGACTCCTATTCGCTGGATGACTACATGAACGACGACAGCACGGGCTACAAAGCGCCCGAGTCCTTTGATTCGGAGGAGCGGGATGAACTCCCCATACCGGATAGCGTCGGTCTGTACCACGGTCTCCTTCAGCAGTTCCACCTGCTCGACCTGGACGACGAGGAGACGATGCTCGGCCAGGAGATCCTAGGCAACGTGGACGAAGACGGTTATCTTCGCCGGGATCTCGCGACAATCGTCCAGGACCTCAACCTGATGAATGGCACGAACATCGGCCTGGAGAAGGGCGAAACTGTCCTCAAGTTGATCCAGCGGCTGGATCCGGTGGGAGTTGCCTCGCGCTCGCTACAGGAATGCCTGATCGTGCAGCTCGAGCTGGCCCTGATGGAGCCGGATCTCAAGGCGCTGGCCCTGAGAATTCTCACCGAGTTCTACGACGATTTCACCATGCGGCATTTTGAAGAGCTTGCAAAGAAGCTCGACGTGTCACTCGACGATCTCAAAGCGGCCATCGATATCATCCAGCACCTGAATCCGAAACCGGGCGAAGGCGAGTTTACGCAGCATGAGAATTACGTGGTCCCGGACTACATCGTCACGAAGGCCGAAGAGGAATTCATCATCACCCTCAACGACAAGAACGTCCCTCCGCTCCGCATCAACAAAGCGTACAAGGAGTTGATGTCAAAACGGAAGAAGAACGGCGTTTCGTCCGAGGCAAAAGATTTCATCCGGCAACGCTTTGAGGCGGCAAAGTGGTTTATCAGCTCGATCCACCAACGACGAGAAACGATGCTCAAGGTCATGAGAAGCATCCTGGAGAAGCAGCGGGAGTTCTTCGACACCGGCGAGGACCTGAAGCCGATGATCTACAAGGACATCGCTGAGATGATCATGATGGACATCTCCACCATCAGCCGGGTGGTGAACAGCAAGTATGTGCAGACAGACTTTGGCGTTTTTTCTCTTCGTCACTTCTTCAGCGATTCCATAAGCACCGCGGACGGCGACGAGGTCTCCAACAAGGAGGTAAAGAAGAAGTTGAGAAAACTGATTGAATCCGAGGACCCGCTAAAACCTCTGAGTGACCACAAGCTGGCCGAGCTGCTCAACGCCCAGGGGTTGAACATCGCCCGCCGGACCGTTGCAAAGTACCGCGAAGCGATGATGATTCCCGTCGCCCGCCTGCGCCGCAAACTGGCCTGAACGTTCCACAGAATACTCGCATCCCATGCACAACACCGTGAGAGCAACAACGGTTATTGGCCTGACCCACAGGGGCTCAACCGTCATTGGTTCAGACGGACAGGTCACCGTCGGTCAGACCATCATGAAGCATTCCTCCCAAAAGGTGCGAAAACTCAACAACGGAGCCGTTCTTGCAGGTTTTGCAGGTGCGGCGGCCGACGCGTTCACGCTCTTCACGAAGTTCGAGGACAACCTGGGAAAGTACAACGGCAACCTGGAGAGATCGGCCGTGGAACTCGCAAAGGAGTGGCGCACGGACAAGTTTCTCCGTCACCTCGAGGCACTCCTTGCGGTACTGGATGGCAGCAAAGCGCTCATCATCTCCGGGTCCGGTGAGATCGTGGAGCCGGATGACGGCATTGTTGCGATCGGGTCCGGAGGGAGCTACGCGCTCGCCGCTGCGCGAGTGCTCGTCAGCCACACCGAATTGTCCGCCAGGGGGATTGTCGAGGAATCTCTCCGCACGGCCGCCGCTCTCTGTGTATACACCAACGATCATTTTACCCTAGAGGAACTGTGACCGCCGGAAGAGAAGAGCCTGCAATCGCGACCGGGCAGCGTAACCTGCCCCGGTCTGAGGAACTGACACCCCGGCAGATCGTCCTGAAGCTGGACAAGTACATCATCGGACAGGACAACGCCAAGAAATCCGTCGCGATCGCCCTGCGCAACCGCTGGCGCCGGCTTCAGGTCTCTTCCGCGCTCCGGGAAGAGATCATGCCGAACAACATCATCTTGATCGGCCCGACCGGTGTCGGAAAGACCGAAATCGCCCGACGCCTGGCGAGGCTTTCCAACGCTCCCTTCATAAAAGTGGAAGCATCCAAGTTCACCGAGGTGGGCTACGTGGGCCGCGACGTCGAGTCGATCATTCGGGACCTCGCGGAGTATTCCATCAACATGGTACAGGCCGAGCGTCGTGCAGGCGTGAACGAAAAAGCCAAGGAGCAAAGCGAAGAGCGCATCCTGGATATCCTGATTCCCCCCGTTCGCCCGCGTCAGCCGGCGGATTTCGCATCAAGCACCGCGGAACCGGCTGAGGGAACAAAAGGAACACGGGAAAAGCTCCGGGAACGGCTCCTCGCCGGTGAACTCGAACACCGGATGATCGAGCTGGACGTCCCGGCCTCCACTGGCCCGCTGATGCAGGTGATCGGGCCCCTGAACCTCGAAGAGATGGGGGTCAACCTGCAGGATATGTTCGGCAACCTCCTCCCGAAGAAGATGAAGCGCCGCAGGGTCACCGTGGCGGAGGCCCGGGTCATTCTCACGAGCGAAGAGGCACAGAAGCTCATCGATCATGATGCGGCTGTCAAGGAAGCGCTGCTGCGTGTCGAGAACTCCGGCATCGTTTTCCTCGATGAGATAGACAAGATCGCTGGCGGAAGGAGCTCCTCGGCCGGCCCCGACGTGTCCCGGGAGGGGGTGCAGCGCGACCTTCTTCCCATCGTGGAGGGGTGCAACGTCATGACGAAATACGGGATGGTCCGGACGGATCACATCCTCTTCATCGCTTCAGGAGCTTTCCACATGTCAAAGCCAGCGGATCTCATCCCCGAACTGCAGGGACGGTTTCCGATCCGGGTCGAGCTCAGGAGCCTGACAGAAGATGACTTCGTCAAGATCCTCACCATACCGGAGAACGCACTCATCAAGCAATACGCAGCGCTGCTGGAAACCGAGGGGGTGACGCTGGAGTTTCAGGAGAACGGCATTCGGGAGATCGCCCGGACAGCCACGCAGGTGAACGAACAGGTCGAAAACATCGGCGCGCGCCGACTCCATACCATCATGACGACTCTCCTCGAAGAGGTTCTCTACGACTCACCCGATAGGTCCCCCGTTGGAACGCTGACCGTGGACGGGAAGCTCGTCCAGGATAAGCTGGATCACATCGTCAAGGACCGGGACCTGAGCCGCTACATTCTCTGATCCCCTCACAGACGAAAACTCATCCCCACCGCAACGGTTCCGTGCGAAAAGGAGTCTGGCGAAAACACCCACCCCAGGTTCTCCGAGGCCACATCCAGTTCAAAGACCCCCATATGTATGCCGAACCCCAGGGCGAAATGCGTGGAGGTAGACCCCCCGACGGACAGTCCCGCCCTCAGCGGCAGAAAGGAGACTGGCCGGTACTCCAAACCTGTCGAAAAACGGGGCCGGGGAGTCGCCCCGGGCACTCTGGAGAAACCCTGATGGTAGTCAAATCCGACCGTCAGCTCACCCAAAATGAGCGGTCGGAACAGATCAAGCTTGTGCAACTCCACGGCGAACCCCACGCGCAGGACCGTAGGAAGTGATGTGGAGAACGCCTCCCCATCCCGGCTCTCACCGTGGATCGCATCCTCAATGGAATCCCGCTGGCTCTCGCTCAAGGGATCGTCAAAGTGTATCAAAGAAACGGAGCTGAATTCGTCGATATCCCGCCGCCACTGAATAGTCCCGATGTCCGTCACGCTCAAACCAGCACGAAGGCCGTCACTCACCTCCGCTGAGAGGCCGAGGTCAATGCCAAATCCACTCCCAACGGGGTCCGGAAAAACCGAATACGCCCCGGACCCGCCATCCTGGAATGGTTCGATGACGGTCATGCGCGTCAGGACGTCGATAGTGCCATCCAGAGCTCCACCAGGGGAGGTGGCAAGCCGGCTGTTGAACCGGGCGATCTCGAGGTAGCCGTACCCGTGAACCAGCTTGAGGCCGATCCCCGCCGAGAGGCTTCGAAGAAACCCGATCGCCGGCAGTTCCGAAGCAACCGTCAACCCGTATTCGCGGGTCCACGAGGCGGCCGCTTTCGTCGCGCTGAAATCATAGACCGACCCCGGCGGATTTCCATAGAAGAGGAATTCCAGATAGGCCTTTGGAACCTCCCCAAACCCGACAACACGCTCCGTCACGCTCAACGCGACAGCGAGGGATCCCCCAACGCGGACCAGAACACCAAGCGGCCGGGAGACCCCGTCACCCCCAACGTAACCCGTTTCCTCCGAAAAGGAATCAAGTATCCTTCTCTTGTCGGCATCGGTCAGGTATTTGGCAAATCGCCCGGTATCGGTCTCCACACCGGTGAAGTAGTCCGTGTAGATCCCGTAGGTCATAAAGTCGCTCCCCACATGAACACCAAAAGGCACGAGAGAGATCTCCACCGTCTCTCCCCGGGAGATCGCCAGGTTTGCGGGATTGATGCCCACGGCCGCTATTCCACGAGATGTGGCAACTGATGTTCTTGCCATTCCCACACCGGCGATGTTTGTCCGGTCACCCCCGGCTCCCGTGTCCGGGACGGCAAGCAGCAGAACGGCGGAACCGCACCAGAGAGCTGCCCTTCTTCCGATCGGGGTCATGGATCCATCCTGTATGATAGTTGCACCCAGCTGCGGATCCGGATGGTGTCCGATGTCCGGAAGTTGACAATGTCACCCTGAGCTGTCCGGAGGCCGATCGCAAAAGTGACCAGTTCCGCCGCATTGAGATAGCGCATCTCCTCCTGGGTGAGGAAGATGGATGTCGATGACACCGTGGGGGACTGGACATCTCCCTGTGACACAATCGCGGAGGGAATGACGACAGAGTCACCTTGCGCCTGGGGGATCCACAGGAGCACCCGGCCCGCCCTGTCGAGCAGACCGACCTTCACATTGAGAGCCACAGGCAAACCGTTCTCCACCTCCAGAAACACCTCCCCATCGTTCACCCTCTCGAGCGTCTTTTCGTCTATCTGTCGATCTGCGATTCCGTCGCCGGTTGTATCGCCGACCACCGTCGTGTCACTGAGCAGCCCGTTCGGTATGGAAAGCGTCAGAGGGATGGAGAGATCCAGCACTCCGGCGATTGAACTGTGTTTTCCAACCCTGCCAAGAGTGCCCGTGTCATATGACGGGTTCACGTCCACGATGCCGTTTACCCTCATGGAATCGGGGAAACCACCGGCCAGCTGAGAGATAAACGTACCGACATCAATGGGATTGAATTCGATGACATCAAGACCCGTCCCCCCCTTCGCAGAGGTAACCTGGAGTACGGAACGAGCACCTGATTCGGTGTTGCGACCTTCGAGCTGCAGGTCCAGTTCGAGAGGAAACTCGATCGACGACATGGGACTGTATCGCATCTCGGCCGACGGAAGCACCAGCTGCCCATTGAACTTGGATGAGAGATCTCCCAGATCGGTCGCAACCATCTCATCCACCGAAACCCTGAGGGGCTTCACGGTGCCGACAATGCTGTCGGCTATGATGTCACTGGAGGTGACGGCGATACCGATCTGATCTGTTGAACTGACCGTGACCATCCGACCCGCCGAGCCTTCGTACAGATCGACGCTCGAAGAGACCTCGAATGCGGAGATAAGACCGCCGTCCTGCGACCGGATGTGGAGCCCGGCAAGGTCTATCAGCTTGTCTCTCTGACCGCTGGCCAGAAGAAGCACACTGTCCTGATACGGGGTCCCGTCCGGATGGAGAATCTCCGAAAAACGAATAGTGACCGCTGCGTTGAGATCGATCTCGCTCTGCACACTGAGAGAAAAAGAGCCGCTCCCGACAATCGCTTCCTGCACCTTTGTGGAGTCGTCGAAAACGATAAACGTCTGTGCGTTGTCAACCAGGGTTTGGGGCGGGATCATGGCAAGTGTGGCGCTTTGAGCGACCAGACCATCGACACTGACAGTGGCAACGAGGTGATCTCCCGGGGGGACAGGCTGCAGACTTCCCGGTGAGGAGACCGTGGCTCCAGCCACCGACAAGGTTCCTGTTAGCGTCGCTCCGCCCAGGTCTCCGATGGCGGTTCTCTCGATTCCCGCGGGTATACTGTCAGGAACGAAGGCAATAGTCGTGATCACGTTGTCCGACGCGTTCCGGATCTCAAAGGGAGTTTCCAGCCTGATCGTCGCCGGAAGGTTGTTGCGCAATGTCACCCGCAACGTACCGCTCTCGAGCCTGACCTCCTGAAACTCTGCAACCGATAACCCTGTGGTTGGAACGGCTATCGAACTCAAGGGAGGCAACGGCAGTCCCGTCGTGACGCCCGGGAGGGAGATAGGCAGCTGCATTGTCACCGGCGCAAGTCCAAAGGAACCCAGACCTACGCTGACACTGGCGTTGACGGGGTCCAACCTCAAAAGATCATTCACGAACACCGGTTCGGTCGTCGCTGAGGTGTTGTAGACAAGCCTCGTCTCCCCCGGGAGGACGCCGAGCTCCGACGGGTTCTCCTCGGCAAACTCATCCAGCGTGTAGAAGCGGTTGATGACCGGGAAGGTCAAGTGTGTATCCCATGTCGGGAGGATCGGTTCGAGGGGCTGCTCGACACAGGAGAGCGCCACAATCGTCAAGACCGCCAGGGATAAGGCGGACCCTATTGCTGGAGCCTTCTTCAAGAACGTACCCATTCGATCATGTTTTCTCTCGGTTTCCCTTGGGAAGGGCAAAAGAAGTGCCACCGCAGAGTGGAGATGTTCCAGCTCACAGGAGGAGAAAACGTCTTACTCCGGCCCTCCTTTTGGCATTCCGGCACGGCACCCGGCGTCTCCCGGTATTCGGAGCGGGGAGAGAGGCACTGTCATTTCTTCAAACGAGGAACGGCTCAGATGGTTCCGGGAGGACCGAAGCGATGTGTTACCCATGTGTCACACGCGCAGAAACAGGATGGGTGTAGAGGTGAGGAGGTGAGGAGGTTGAAGAGAGGAAAACGGGCCGATCACCCCCGGGCGAGGCCGGGTGTGGCTCCGCCGGCCTTCTCTAGTGCACCTTTTCTCCGGTCAGGGGCTGCTGGAAAGGAAGGCTCCCCTCCGAGCTCTCAGCATGAACCTTGATTTCCCCGAACTTCGATTCGAACTTCCGCACGTTGTCTTCGAGAGCCTTGAGTAAGAGCTTGGCGTGCTGGGTAGTCATGATAACCCGGGCATGCACCCTGGCTTTTGGCACCCCCGGGAGAACTCGTGTGAAATCAATGATGAACTCCGCCGGCGAGTGTGTAATGATGGCAAGGTTGGAGTATACTCCTTCCGCCTCCTTTTCCCCCAGCTCGATATTGATCTGCTGAGAGGTCTGCTGCTGTTCAGTCATGATTCGTCTCCCTAAAA
Organism: Bacteroidota bacterium; assembly: GCA_049670805.1. Classification (GTDB taxonomy): domain Bacteria; phylum Bacteroidota; class Ignavibacteria; order UBA10030; family UBA6906; genus JBATTW01. The sequence goes on along the minus strand of JBATTW010000201.1, from coordinate 3,471 downwards.
AAAATTCCCGCCGACCGGATGGGCGGGGCTTCTTGAAATGCGTGAGGTTTACTCGCCCTTTGTGAGCGCATCAAACTTCTCGAAGGCAGCCTGCGACTTCTCCACCATGTTGAGGTTCGCATAGACTTTGCCGAGTTGCTGCCAGAGCCCGACATCGTCCTGCCGGGCCACAGCGGCCTTTTCGAGGTAGGGGATCGCCGATCTGAACTTCTCCCTGTACGAACGGTCTTCCTTTATCTCTTTTCCGGCAGCAGCGGCTTCTTCGGCCCTCTTATCCACGTCTGCCTTGAGCTTGACTCCCCAGTTGAGATACGCGACACCCAGGTTGTACGTGGCGTCGTCGTACTCAGGATCGATCTCGACCGCCTTTTCGAACTGTTTGATAGACCCTTCGAAGTCTTCCTGCTTCAAGAGGAAGACACCGTAGGCATAGCGGAAGACCTTGTTCTCGGGATCGGTTTCCACCGCCTGTCGGGTGAGCGCCATCGCCTTGTCTGATTGTTCCGCACGCTCGTATGCATCAATCAGGGCCGTGATAATATCTGTGCTTCCCGGATCGGCCTTGTAGGCAACCTCGAACGATTGCGCGGCCTTTCCGAACGACGCCAGCGCACCCACGGAATCTTTCGCCTCTCTCTTCTCGAGACCTTCCATGTAGTAGAGCTGACCAAGGAAGTTTGCGGCATTTCCGTCAGTGGGGTCCCGGTCGAGGGACAACTCCAGATGCTCCTTGGCAGCCGCGTGGTTCTCCATGGCGTAGTGGGTGAGCGCAGCGACGTAGTATGTGCCGGCACTATCCGGACAGAGGCTGATCGCCGTGCTAAATTCCTCGATGGCCTTGTCATACTGGGCAGAATCTTCCTTCCCCTTGTTGTACGAGGCAACGCCGTCATTGTAGAGCTTGGCCCAGATGGCGAGACGATTCCGACCGATCTCCGGCGCGTGAGCGTTGGAAATTGCCAGCGCCTTTGTATAGGCTTCGTTCATCCCGTTGTAGTTCTTCAGCTCGAGCCGCGTTTGCCCCAGCAGGAACCACGTTTCCTCGCTGTTGGGGTTTTTGGCCAGTTCCTTCAGGAGGCTCTGTTCGGCCTTATCCCACTGGCTTTGCTGCATGTACAGTTTCGCGCTGGTGACTTCCGCTGACCCGCATTGGAATCCGGTTGTCGAGAAGAATCCAACAGCGGCGAGAAGGAGAAGAAGGGGGAACGTGCGTCGCATGATTGCTCCTGGTATTAACGGTGTCCAGTGACAGATATTCCATCAAATTTAGACAACCCCCCAGTAAAAAGCAACACCGCCCCCCATGCGGCAGTTCTCGTTGACATTGCTGTGGATTTTTGTTAGAGTGTGGGCCTACCGAGTACCCTTACCGACTTCCCAAGGAGTAGATTCCTATGCCTTCATACACGAAGCTTGCACCCCCTGCTGCAGGAGAAAACATCACCTTTCAGAACGGGACACTCAACGTCCCCGACAATCCCATCATCCCCTTCATCGAAGGAGACGGTACAGGCCCGGATATCTGGCATGCCGCCCAGAACGTCTTCGACGCGGCTGTGCAGAAAGCCTATGGCGGCAAGAAGCGCATTGAATGGTTTGAAATATATGCCGGTGACAAAGCCAATCGGCTCTACGGGGAGGGCACCTGGCTTCCGGATGACACACTCGAAGCCATCAGGGAACATGTCGTCGCCATCAAAGGGCCCCTCACGACCCCCGTGGGCGGCGGAATCCGGTCCATCAACGTTACGCTGAGACAGGTGATGGACCTCTACGTCTGCCTCCGCCCCATCCAGTACTTTTCCGGTGTCCCCTCGCCCGTCAAGCGACCTGAACTGGTAAACATGATCATCTTCCGTGAGAACACCGAGGACATCTACGCGGGGATCGAGTGGAAGGCCGGAACGCCCGAAGTGGAGAAGCTGATCAGGTTCCTTGAGAAGGAGATGGGAACAAAGAAGATCAGGTTCCCCTCCAGCTCCAGCATAGGTGTGAAACCCGTTTCACAGGAGGGGACCGAGCGTCTTGTGCGCGCCGCCATACGCTATGCCATCCGGAAGGGGAGGAAGTCTGTTACCTTTGTGCACAAGGGCAATATCATGAAGTTCACAGAGGGAGCTTTTCGTGACTGGGGATACGGACTCGCAAAGAGGGAGTTCCCCGGCGAAACCGTCAGCTGGGAAGAGTGCGGCGGAAAACCGCCCGAAGGAAAGATCCTGATCAAGGATGCCATCGCGGACGCGTTTCTCCAGCAGATTCTCACCCGCCCGGCCGAGTTCGACGTTATCGCCACGCTGAACCTGAACGGCGATTACATCTCGGATGCCCTCGCCGCACAGGTCGGCGGAATTGGCATCGCACCGGGAGGGAACATCAATTTCGACAGCGGCTACGCCGTTTTCGAGGCAACACACGGTACGGCCCCGAAGTACGCAGGGAAGGACATGGTGAACCCGGGCTCGGAAATATTGAGCGGCGAGATGATGCTTCGGTACATGGGCTGGGATGAAGCGGCCGATCTCATCATTTCCGGGATCAAAAAGGCCATTGCCGCCAAGACCGTCACCTACGATTTTGCCCGCTTGATGGATGGAGCCACAAAGGTAAAGTGCTCCGAGTTCGGCGACGCAATCGTCCGAAACATGTAGTCCGGATCGCATATCAGAGGAAGTCGTCACAAAGGGCCGGACCTTCCCGATCCGGCCCTTTTTCTTGGACCCCTCCCACCGCCCCCCCCAACGGCAGCGGTAGATAACCGGTGTCGGTGCAACTTCCGGGCCCCCGCTGATGTTACCAGAGTATCGTGCTATTGCTTAACATCCTTGGATTGCCACCACAAACGGAGAACCTGCCCATGCGAGCCCTGCTGTCACTCAGCGCACTCGTCGCATTCCTCTTTGCCTCCGCCCTGAACCTCGAGGCGGGAGACAAAGCAAGTGTCGGTCAAGCCGCCCCGGACTTCACCCTCGAGGATTCGGAAGGCACCCGGCACTCCCTCTCTGACTACGAGGGGAAATATCTTGTCCTGGAGTGGGTCAACTTTGATTGCCCTTTCGTTCGAAAGCACTACGATAGCGGGAACATGCAAACGCTCCAGAAGACGTATGCGGAGGAAGGTGTTGTCTGGCTTTCGGTCTGCTCTTCGGCACCCGGAAAACAGGGGTATTTCGAGGGAGAGGAGCTGGAGGGGCGCATCGCAGAGGAGGGATCGGCCCCCACAGCCTATCTGGTTGATCCGGAGGGGACAGTCGGCCAGACCTATGGGGCAAAGACCACCCCTCACATCTTCATCATCGATCCCGACGGGACGCTGATCTATGCGGGAGGGATTGACGACACACGCTCAACGGACACCGATGACATCGCCAAAGCCACGAACTACGTGAGGACCACTCTGGACGCGGCCATGGCCGGAGAGCAGGTCCCCGTGAAAACGAGCCGGCCATATGGGTGTTCTGTGAAGTACAAGTA
>JBATTW010000200.1:0-2469 GCA_049670805.1 Bacteroidota bacterium | reverse complement strand
CCCTTGGCGCTGGTATAGGCGACCTTCTTTCCGTCGGGAGAGAAGACCGGATAGAGATTCGCGAAGCCCACCGTGGCACTCATCCGGCAGCAGGGGCCGGAAAACGGTCCGTTGGGGCCCACCGACTCCGCCGGGTGCATCATGGATTCGATTTCCTGAATGACCTGCGGGTTGATGATCTCCGCCCGCGAATCGACCTGGAGAGGTTCACCCACGTGCAGGTTCTCCCGAACCGGGAGTGTCCGCGCGGCGTACTCCCGCGTCAATTCCTCCACCCACTCGTCATAGACTTCACTACCGTCTTTGCCGACAGCCTCTTCGATAGCCGCGCCGATCGTCCAGACGGAGAGTGACGAAAGACTCCGGGTGACGTCGCGCAGCGCGTCTTCTCCGTACTTCTGCGCGATGTAGGAGACAAAGGCGAACCCGGCATTGTAGGAAGACTCGTTCCCCAGGCTGGTCTTTCCGAAGACCGCCATCTCCTCCCAGGAGAGCATCGAGCTGTCCAGGACATAGGACCGGAGAATCATGTCCCGGTGAGAATCCCAGAAATCGTACCGGAGCTCCGCCCGATTGTACTGCGCCACGCCCTCGGCGAACCAGGCGGGGACGACAAAGCCCGAAACGGGGTACGACACCACGACGTTGGGGAATCCATAGAGAACGTCAGGCCGCCGCGCCGCTTCGTAGTTGAGCCACTGAAAGTAGAACGCCGGGATGGTGCGCCCGAACTTCATGGACGCCTGGACCTGGATGATGTGGGTGAACTCGTGGGTGATGACGTTCCGCAGCCAGTTATGCGTGCCGCGAAGTTCGAAATCCATGCTGGACGCATAGATGACAACCTTGTTGTCGTAGAAGTAGGCGGCACCGTTTGAGATGTCATCATAGTCGCTGATGATGAAACTCACCTTCCCGTCCGGAGTGTGATCGTAGAGTGAGGTGATGGGCTCGTAGATCTCTTCCGCGATCTTCGATGTGACGCGCCCCGACCTTTCCGATCCATCATGGTAGTGGACGAGAAAATGCTCCGTCTCTATGGTATGCCAGTCCAGCTCAGGGTGAAAGAAGTCTTCCTGGGAGAGTGACGGGGTGAATCCCGCCAGGAGGGCAAGCGCCAGCAGAGTACCGGCTCTATATTTGCGCGCAGCAGTCACTACTTCACCACGGCAACCTTGACAACGGTAACCCCGCTCTTTCCGCTCCCCGTCGCCTCGATTCTCGCGAAGTAGACACCGCTTTGCACATCCCGAACGCTCCACTCTACTTCGTTGTCGACACCGCCTGTTCCCGGACCGGAGAATTCCGTAACCAGATCCCCCGCCAGATCAAATATCCGGATCGCCACGGCGGCATCTTCGTTCAGAAAGTACCGCAGGTAGGTTTTGTCCTCGTAGACAGGGTTGGGCCAGTTGTACGCACGGGAGGAAGGGAAGAACTCGTCGCTGATCGGCACGCCCTGCAGCGGCGAGGCATCGAAACCGCTGTGCCGCGCGTCCCTCTGGTACTGGGGCCAGGGATAGGCACTCCCCGTGACTCCGCCGTCAACCCTTCCCGTGAGCCACGCAGACACAGAGCCGTCATCGGAAGAGGAGACCGCAACAAATATGGAATCCGACTGCGTGAAGACGGCAGCCGATTGTCGACCCCGGCCCGCGGCAAGAGGGAAGCCCCTGGCCATCGCGCCGTTTCGCCCGTGTGCGACAACGAGTCCGTCCCTCGAAACAGCCAGAATCTCCACCCCCCCGTCGCCGTCCAGATCGCCCACAACGGGAGCGGAAGCGAGGGGAAACTCCGAGTTCACGCGGACCGGGTAGCCGTCCAGGACTGCCCCCGTCTGGTTCCAGGCATAAATGAAAGACCCCGCAACGACAACGACGTCACGCCGGCCGTCTCCGTCGATATCCGCAAGAGCCGGCGGTTCTGTCACGGTGTCCCGCACCGCGACAGGAAAACCCGGAGCGGAACCGAAGTCCTCGCCAACCAGATGGACCAGACCATTCGACGTCGCAAAGCAGATCTGCAACCGGCCGCTTGTTCCCTCCCCCATCAGCGCTGTCGCCGCGGGCGCCGTTATCCCGTTGCTGAGATCTCTGAATCTGTCGGGTACTGTTGTTCCCCCTCCGGTTGATCGGCTGGTGATGAGAAGCGCTCCGTTCGAAGCCGTGATCAAAAAGCTGTTGGGCCCCTCAAAGCGGCTGATACCGGTGACCGTCACTGATGGTTCTGACGAGACATCCATGCTGTCGATGATCCCGCCGTCGAATCCGGCAAAATAGACCCTCGGGCCCTCCTGGGCAAACGCAATGAGGGAATCGGTCACAACCACATTCCCGCCTATCGAACCGTCGATGGTAGTCTCGAAGAACGGATCCGCGAGACTGTCGCGTGGACTTGTGTCCTGAAGCTTGAGGGAGCGGAGCTTCCCCGGGGCAGCCGCAATGGAACGTTCACCTGTCACCGACTCGG
>JBATTW010000199.1:0-5918 GCA_049670805.1 Bacteroidota bacterium | reverse complement strand
ACACTGGTCAGGTCGCTCATCGCCACAGTCGGAATGGGTCTGATTCTTCTGGCCGCGGGGCGGCGCATCTCGATTCGGAAAGAAGACTACCCTCTTGTGCTCCTCCTGTCGTTCCTCGCTGTGCCCGTCAATCAGTTCTTATTTCTGGTGGGGATTCGCTACACGACCGCATCCAACGCGGCCCTCCTCTACGCGACGACACCCATTCTGGTTCTGCTCATATCACGTTGGCTCTTGAAGGAGCGGTTGACCCGTCGAAAAGTCACGGGGGTGGTACTGGGTTTTCTCGGGGTCATGGTGGTGATCTTCGAAAGGGGGGTTGATGCCAGCCTGAACAATGTGACGGGCAACCTGATCATCTATGTGGCGGTTATCGCATGGGGGCTCTACACTGTGCTGGGCAAACGCCTTGTCCACCGCTACGGCCCCATCCATGCGACATCCATTACGCTGATTCTGGGGACGGTGCTATTCCTGCCCATCGGCCTTATCCCCACCACGCAGTTTGCGTTCGGATCGTTGAGCGGATCCGGGTGGCTGCAGATTCTCTATCTTGGCCTCATAACTTCTGTGGTCGCGTATATGCTCTGGTACTACGCTCTGGGACGGATTGAGGCTGGGAAGGTGGCGCTCTTCACGTATCTGCAACCGATCCTCACGACCATCATGGCGGTCATCCTTCTGGGGCAGGATGTCACGCCCGCATTCCTGATAGGTGGAACGGTGGCACTCGGGGGTGTGATTATCGCACAATTTGCGTAGGGACGGAACAGGGGGGCGTCGGGTCTTGCGTGTAAGGACATCTTCTCATACCTTGATTCCGTCAAACCCGAAAGAACAACTGAAAAGGGAAGGTCAATGAAAAAACGGGCTGTTCCTATGAAGCCGAGTGCACCACCTCCGAAGAAGCATAGCAAGGCAGTAAAGGTCCAACCGAAACCGGAGGAACCGTCACCGACCCAAACGCCGGTCAATAAACGCGACGAAAACATGTGGGCGATGTTTTGCCATCTCTCCACGTTTGCCGGGTTGCTGGTCCCGATGGTCGGGAATATCGTTGGTCCACTGGTGATCTGGTCTGTAAAAAAGGACGAGTTTCCACTCGTGAACGACCAGGGAAAGGAAGCGCTGAACTTTCAGATCAGCATGACGATATACTACATCGGGGCTATCGTGCTGACAATAGTAGTCATCGGAGTTCCCATACTCATCGGGCTCTTCTTGTTTGACATTATCATCACGATTGTTGCCATGGTAAAGGCGGGAGAGGGTGTGGCTTACCGCTATCCGCTATGTATTCGCTTCATCAGCTAGGAGAAACCTGTTTCCGGGGTGGAGGTAAGGGGTCAATCTGGACGGCGTCCCTCGGCGGAGTTGGGGGGGACAGGCACACCACACCCCTTAACCCCTTGGGGCACAAAACATCTCCGGGGGTTCTGAAACAGTGGCTGCCTGAATCCTTGATTTCTGGAGATCAGATATCGGTCTTGAGATAGTAGGGGAGGCTCCGACGCATCTTCTCGCGCTGAGCCTTGTACCGCGCCTCCTTCTTCCTGCAAGATGGACAATATCGAAGACTGGAACTACCCTGAAAATCTTTCCCGCACTGCCTGCATATGTTGGAAACGTTCTTTTTCATACTTACAATATAACAGCTGGTGGTCCAATTTCGTTCTCCGTGTTGAGATTTTTCTGTCATTTTGAAAAAATTACAACAAGAAAAAACGCCCATTTTGGCCAGCCCGCTTAAGTCGGCCCAAATTGTAGTCCGTATCACATCTCGGCTGGCCGGGTTCTTGTACTATCTTTACATAAGCCGGAATGGATTTACGAGACAAAATACCGTCGTATCGCTTGATCAGGTACCAGGTGCCAGTGGTCATCTGGGCCGGATTGATTATGGTCAGCTCGGCCGTCCCGGCGGGCTGGTTTCCGCAGCAGCCCTACTGGTGGGTCCCCAAGACCATCCATGTGATCTTCTTCTTCTTTCTCTGCCTGTTCGTCTACAGGGCACTCAGATTCCAATTGAGCCTCCCGATTCTGCGGAAGTATGCGATTCCGGTGAGTATTCTTTGCACGGTCTTGTACGCGGTAGCAGACGAGACACATCAGCTCTTTGTGGAGGGGAGAACCGCGCGATTCTCTGACGTGGCTCTGGACGCATCAAGCGCGTTCCTCTTTCTCCTCGTACACCGGGTCACGACTGCCATCCGCTCTTCGAAGCCGCACGCCTGCCGATCCTGATTCTTCCTTTCGGAGTATCATGAATTCCACGGTTTGACATCCTTGTTCAGACCCGGAGTGCTGTATCTTTTTGAACGGGAAGATGATGTGTGCTGCTTGAATGGAGGTGGGGACTATCTCTCCTGCGAGCCTAGTTCATGGGCAGGTGGGGCTTTTTGGTCCTTCGCTGGAGGTTGAGTCTATGAAGTGGAACGAACTCCGCCTCGCCCGCTTCCATATCCCGTCCGAAACCACAGACCCAGCATCCTTCGATTTCGATCTTGCTGGTTCCCCCGCTAACGAGGAGAGTTCCCTCACAACCACAATGCGGGCAGTTTGCGACGCCGTTCCATGAGCTCATTCGATGGGTCCTTTCTTCAACGCTGTAATGGTCGAATGCGATCCTCATTGGCGCACAAACTGTACCAACTCAGGTGACCGGGAAATGCTCGAAAGGCGGAGGTTTATGGAAGATTGTGTGGAGTACTTCTCTGGAGCTGGCGAATATTGGACAGGCGGTTGATTTGCTGCGCTGCGGGCTGCTCTAGATCTGATCAACGAGTGTCTGGATTTCCAGGGGCACTCCGCGGTCCGGGTCCCGGACGAGTGAGAGCGCCTTGTTCGGGCACCTGTCTATGCAGACGCCACACCCCATGCACCTTGTTTCATCGACCGAACTGTGTCCGTCCCGCAGGGAGAGAGAGCCAAACTGACAAAAGTCCACGCACTCAGCACAGCCCTCGCAGAGGTGTCCGTCGAGCCGGCACACGTAGCCGGAGGAAGCAAGCATGGGGGTGCCGTTTCTCTGCGCCTGCATCGCGCCGCAACAGCAACTACAGCAGTTGCAGATTGCGTAAAACCTGTTCAACATGGCGTCTTTGAAGAATGCATGGTGAACGTGTCCGCGGCTGTCCTCGGCGTCGAGGATGTCAACGGCCTCCGCCTGGGTAATGCGTCTGGCGCGTCCCGGGTTGTGCTCGGCGACAAAGCTGGCAAATGGTTCACCAACAATGAGACAGACATCGAGCGGGTGGCAGGGATCCCGGCGTGAGACGCGACAGGGGCAATCGAGCGCTACTATATGGTCAGGGTTCTTCAATACTATGTCACGCGCCCTGGTGTAGGGAATAACCTGTTCCGGACACGATATTTGTATCTCCTCCCCAATTGCCACCAGTTTTCGCGCATTTTCCAACGGCACAACCTTGCCATGATAGGTATCGGCGAACGTGGGTTTGCCTGCCCTATCACAGGACCACCTCTCCACCCGGAGCTGCCCGGTGCATTCGCCTGGGCGGCCGGCTGATCGGTCAGTACCGAAAAACCTCGAGAAGAACGGGATAAGAGCCTTTGCCGCCGGATGTTCTCCGGGTAGCAACGCCTATGTAGAGATAGGGCCAGCGTGCATAGACGTAGCCATATAGAAGGTCAAGGAAGGAATAGTCCCTCGTCTTCCTGCCTTCGCGCGCGAGAGCCTTTGTTGAGGGTTTCATGAGAGAGGTTCTGCTTCCAATGTACGGAGCCGCTTCGAACCACAAATCGGTCAATGTTCATTTACAGGGGAGGAATCGAACTGTCGTTTCCATCTCTTCGAGTACTCTCTTGAGGGCCCCGGTGACATGATCGATATCCTCCTCCGAGGTATGGTGTGAGAGGGAAAGCCGTATCGAGCAGTGTGCTTCTTCGACGGTTCTCCCCATTGCTATGAGCACGTGTGTCGGCTCGGGGGAGCCCGACTTGCAGGCTGAACCTGAGGAAAGAGATATCCCGTGTTGATCAAGTGCCACGACGAGCGATTCACCGCGGAGATCGGGTAGCGTCATGTTGAGTGTGCCGGGGAGCCTGTGTGTCCGGTGACCGTTGAGTGTTGCCCCTGGTACGAGTGATTTGATCTTCTCTTCCAGCCTGTCACGGAGGCGTCTGACACGTTCCGAGTCCTGGAGCAAACGAATTGCCAGTTCCGCGGCCTTGCCCATTCCGACTATTGCCGGCACGTTCTCCGTCCCCGCGCGCAAACCCCTCTCTTGTTTTCCTCCGTGGATGAGCGGGACCAGGTCGACATTCTTCCGGAGGAAGAGCGTTCCCACTCCTTTTGGCCCATGGAACTTGTGCCCTGACAGCGAGAGCATGTCCACTCCCAGATCCTCTACGTCCAGAAGAATCTTGCCAGCGGCCTGGACGGCGTCTGTGTGAAACAAGACCCCTTGGTCATGGGCGATTGCGCAAAGCTCCTTGATCGGCAGGACTGTCCCGACCTCATTGTTTGCCATCATGATGGAAACGAGGATGGTATCGTCTGTGAGCGCATGTGCGAGCTTTTGCGGATCGAGCCAGCCGTCTCCGTCCACGTCGAGGTATGTTACCCTGTATCCCATCTGCTCCAGGAACCTGCATGTGCCGAGAACGGCCGGGTGTTCAATCCTGCTGGTGATGATGTGATTCTTCGTGTTGCGGTGACCGAAAGCAATCCCCTTGAGCGCGAGGTTGTTGGCCTCGGAGCCGCCCCCGGTGAAGATGATTCTACGGGGGCGGGCGTTGATCAACCTGGCAACGCGTCGCCGGGCATTCTCCAGAGCCTCACGGGCATCTCTCCCAACCCGGTGGATGCTGGATGGATTTCCGAGATCGGCCTCGAGATAAGGGAGCATCTCTTCCCGGACGGCATCGGCGACCTGGGTTGTTGCGTTGTTGTCCAGATAGATACGCTTCTCGAATGTTACCTTTCTGGGGATCGGAACGTCCGGACGGACCTCGGCCGGTTTCAGGTGGGAGATGGCGGACACGGCTGACTGACTGTTGCCCGACTGGACCTTTTGCACATCACAGAGCAACGACTTATAAACGGGGAATCCCGATATTTCATCGTAGTTCGTAACGTCGGTCAGTTCATTGACGTTCCACTCCCGCCATGGCTTCGGGCCGACTGGAGTCCCTCCACCCATGCTGCACTCGACAGCTCCCTTCACGATGTCGTCTGTGACTACCGCCCGGAAGGGGACCGCTCCGCGGGGGGAGCTGACCTCGACTAGGTCACCGCTTCTGATCTCCCTCTTATCAGCATCCTCAGGATTCATCTCGATGGTCGGCTCGGGGTCGTCCTTGACGAGTCCTTTGACTCCATGGTGCTGAGAGCGGAACGCCGTGTGAGTCCGAGAACCGGAATTAAACACCAGGGGATATTTTTCCGCGACCTGCGGACTGGCCAGAGGTCCCTCCATGGGCTCGACATATTTGGGCAGGGGTTCGTAACCGTGGTCTTCCAGAGCCATGGAGGAGATCTCGAATCTTCCACTGGGCGTTTCGAAACCGGGCCGGCCGTCTTTTCGGAGGCCGCCCTTTTCCCATTTCTTGTACTGCATCATCGGGGTCGGGATCTTCACCCAGCCGCCTGATTCCCGCACCTTCTCAAGCGTGAATCCGGACCCATTCAACGCACCCCGGATCATCGACTCTTCTGTCTGGGGGTAGAGATGTCCGTAGCCCAGTCGTCTGCCGAGTTCGGCCATGATGAGATAGTCGTTCCGCGCTTCGCCGACGGGTTCTATCACCTTTTCGCGGAGACGAAATATCGGGCCGTACGTCATGTACGATTCGATCTCAAACATTGTCCCCGCAGGAAGGACAATATCCGCGTATGCTGCATCTGCGGTAAGCTGGCGATCTATGCAGACCTGGAAATCCAGTTTGGACAAAGC
>JBATTW010000198.1:0-6263 GCA_049670805.1 Bacteroidota bacterium | reverse complement strand
GGGATATGTGGTGTTGGGAACGGATGCTTTGGGGAGCAGTTCGGTGAAAAGGTTTTCTCAATATCGGCCAGGAACGATCCTCTCGTTCCTGGGTTTGTGTTTGTGCGTCTGGACTTTGGACGCCTCTTCCCAGGCCAGTGACACCCACACGGTCACCGTCCAGGTGGCGGAAATCTCGGTTATCGACGTCACGACAAACACGCTGAACCTCAACATTCTGGACGGGGACATCCAGATCGGCCGTGACCTCATGACCGTCACGGACCAGACCAGCAGTATACTCTGGGGCATAAACAGCAGCAGTCGGAAGGTTACGGCCGACACGGATCTCGCCGCACCCAAGTTCGAGCTGCGCCTCGTCGCCTTGGGTCCGACGCGCGGCACGCCGACGCCGGAATTCGCCCTCAGCACCGTCCCGCAAGATCTGCTCCTGGACATCGGGAGAACTCTCGGGACCTCTCTTCTCCAGTACACGGGTGTGGCTTACGCATCACAGGGTACGGGTACAGATATACATACGATCACGTTCACCATAGTCGCACAATGAGGAAAGCCTGCGCCATAGCGTTCCTGGTCACCTTGATGATCTCAGCCTCACCGGAAGCGGCCGCTCAGATCTGGATGACAGGAGGGAACGCGCTCATGACCATCAACACCGCCCTCCCCGGCCAGCAACCCCTGCCGATTGGAAATACCTCAACCGGCATGCTCTTCATCACCGGGGCAGCTACGAGAAAGATCAGCGTCGCAACCATCTGCCCGGGGCAGCACTTCACGCTCTCCGTCCTCGCGACAAACCCCAGCATAGGCATAGCTGCTCCGGAAGTACAGCTCACCGATGGGATGCTGGGTCTGGATTTCATTACGGAGATCCCGCCGGGACTGCCGTTCTTAGGATTCTCCACGCTGCAATACACCGCATCGGCCACGTTTGAACAGGGAAACAGCCTGGAACTCGGAGACGATTTACACACAGTCACATACACCATCACGGACCAGTAATGATGAGAACGATCCCCCGCATACTGCTGGCTCTCATTGCCGGTGTTCTCTTCGCCGGCGAGCTCCAGGCCCAGATCTCTGTCATCGGTGATCTGAGCCGTGACCGGGAGGCACGCCCCGGCGAGACCTACGAAGGGACGATACTTCTGAGGAACGGTTCCGCCGAACCGGCTGAAGCCAAGATCTACCAGAAGGACTACCTCTTCTTCAGGGACGGCAAGAACATCTATGGCGAACCCGGGTCTGCCGATCGATCCAACTCCGGGTGGATCACCTACAACCCCTCACGCGTCGTCGTCCCCGCTCGTTCGATGCTGACGGTCGAATACCGTGTGACGGTTCCCCTGAACAGCGGGACGACGCAGCTAAACGGGAGCTACTGGAGCATGCTCATGGTGGAGGGGATCAGCAAGGGATCACCCGAATCTTCCCTCGGCGAGCCCGACAAGAAGACACTGGGGGTCACGCAGGTACTCCGCTACGGTGTCCAGATCGCAACGCACATAGCGGGAACAGGGGCCCGGGCTATCGAGTTTCTGGACACACAACTCGTGAGAGAGGAAACCGGGGAACAGTACCTCCAGGTGGACATCGAGAACAGCGGAGATCTCTGGATGCGGCCCGATGTATATGTCGAGGTCTTTGACAGAGAGGGGAAATCCAGGGGGAGGCATCCCGGTTCCTCCTTTAGAATGTACCCGGGCACCTCCGTCAGGCAGAGGATCATCATGCCGGAGTTGCCATCAGGAGAGTACAAGGTTCTGGTCGTTGTGGATGCGGGCGGAGATGATGCCTTTGGGGCACAATACACACTCAGGTTCTGAGTTTCGCGATGAAACGCACGGCCACAATTCTTCGGACGCTCCTCGTCCTGACTCTGTGCGTTGTGTGTAAGGCGTCCCCGTCCTCGGGCGGGACAAACACCTTGCTCCAGGAGGAGACGTCCGTCTCGGTTGCGACAGACACCGCCCTGGTCACCTCACCGGGGAAGATACTCACAGCCACATTTCGCATAACGAACAGGGCCGACATCGGGCAGCGGTACCAGGCTCAGATCAGGCTGCCCGCAGGGTGGAAATCACTGACAAAGGAGGCTCCCTTCTCCGTCGCGCCGGGAGGAACCGAGATCCGGCTCGCGACTTTTTCGGTGCCCCGGCAGACCCCTTCGGGCGAGTACGAAATCGAATACCGGGTCTTTGACACCACGTTGACGTACGCCGCTGTAGAAGCTATCGCGCAAATCGCCGTCCGGCCGGTGCGACAACTCACCCTGAAACTCATCAATGCGCCACGTTTTGTCACCGCCGGTAGTTCCTACCAGGTGGTCTATGTCCTTTCAAACACCGGAAACGTTGAGGGACTCGTCGGACTACAGGCATGGAACGCCAACGGTCTTCCCGTGGCGATTGATTCGGCCGTTCTCCGGATAAAGCCGGGCAGCGCGGATACCGTAAGGGTCACCGTACGGACTGACCCGGGTCAGATCAGGACGTTCAAGCAGATGGCCCACCTCCGCGCATCTATGCTGGAAGATTCCACGGTCTTTGCATCGCTCCCGAGTGGTGTGGATGTCATACCGGTAATCCGGGAGGATAGAAGCATGTATCACTGGTACCCCGGACATGCCATGTTGAGAATGGCCGGGACCGACGGTGTGGGCGGAGCCCAGGCGGAATTCTCGGGAATGGGGTCACTGGACGAGTACGGAGAGCATCGACTGGCGTTCTTCGCGCGGGGGCCGGACGTGCAACAGTACTCCATGCTGGGCCACCGGGACGAGTACTATCTGATGACGGGCACGGACCGCTACCAGGCCATGATCGGAGACCGCAACTACGCGCTCTCTCCTCTGACCGAGTACGGACGCTACGCGTTCGGCGGCGGAGGGAGCGTGAACGTAGGCCGCTTCTCCATCGGCGGGTTTTACAACACGACACGGTTTGCCTCTCCGCGGACAAGAGAACGTGCCGGATTTGTCCACTACCAGGTTGATCCCTCGGCCCTCTTCTCTCTCTCCTACCTCGGAAAGGAGCAGTTTGGAAAGACGGACATCATATCGCTCCGGACCCAGGTGAAACCCTTCACCAACAGCGAGGTGGACCTGGAGTATGCCGCGGGCTTTACCGGAGGCGAGACCGATTACGCGTCGAGCATCCGTTTCAGCGGCCGGGAGCGTTGGATCTACTACGATCTCCGGTTCATCCACGCCGACCCCGGCTACAGGGGGTATTTCCGGAACGTGGACTACATGTCAGGAAACGTGATTCTCTATCCCTGGCGGGAGCTGCGGCTCGAGGCGATGGTGAGAGAAGAAGAGCGAAACATCAACAAGGACCCCTCCCTCTATTCCGCGCCACAAAACCGCTTTTACAGGTTCGGTGCGGGATGGGGCAACTACATAACGGTCCTCTACAGGACCGAATCCTTCGAGGACCTCATGCCGGGAGCCCTCTACAGCCGAAAGGAGCGGGCCATCGAGATCAGGAGCAGCCTGGCTCTGCAGCATCTGAGTTACCTCGCACGTGTAGAGATCGGAACAAATGAGGAGCAACCCCTGGGCCGCCGGACCCCTTTCAGGAGATACTCGCTCTTCGGGAACATCATGCCATCACACTGGCACAGCTACGGCATCTCGTTTGAATATCATCAAGACGAGAACCTGCTCACCGGCGAGCCGGTTGACAGGCTCACCGGAGGTCTCACGGCCAGGGCGACATTCTGGGGAAAGACCCGGGTGTTTGTGAACGTCCAGAACAGTCAGACGGTGAGAGGCCCGAAGCAGAGCTACAGCTTCATCGATTTTGGAATAGAGCATCGACTTCACTTCGGGCACCTCCTCACATTCCAGGGCCGACGGTCGCACTACACTCCGTCGTACAACGGGAACGATCTGGCCTACATGCTCCAGTATGTGATACCGTTCAGCGTTCCTCTTGGCCGGACATCAGCATCAGGCACACTCTCGGGGAGGGTCATCGATACGGAAACCGGACTCGGAGTGGCAGATGTTCTGCTCTACGCGGGGAGTGCTGTCGCCCTTTCGGATGGGACGGGAGAATTCAGCTTCCCGTCCATCCCGCCGGGGGTTCACGAGTTTCAGGTAGATCTGGCGAGTCTTGGTCGAGAACGGGTTCTGGCATCCCGGCTACCGGACCGGGTGGCGATCCACGGCGCTGAGGAGGCCCGGATTGACGTCAAAACGGTGAAGGGAGCAAGCGTTTCGGGGGCGATCGTCAGATACGATTTCCAGACACCTCCCGGCATAGACGACTCCAACACGTCGATGGTCGCCCGCGGCGGGCTCGCCGGTTTCCTGCTGGAGCTTTCAGACGGATCGGTCCACCACAGACGGTTCACCGGGACCCACGGCAGGTTTGACTTCTCCGGTATCGTCCCGGGCCGTTGGACACTCAAGGTCCTGAGCGGGAACGTTCCGAGTGACCACTACTTCGAGCGGGATTTCTTTGTTCTGGACATTGTGTCCGGGAGCCGCGGGGAGGTTCTCTACCGAGTCCTTCCCAGTAAGCGGACGATCAAACTCCTGGAGCAGTCTGACATGCCGAAGGAACCTGTGGAAAACTGAAGCGGTGTGAAAGTCAGGGGACCCCTCTTCCGATCTACACTATCCGACGCCCTGTGACCCTCCGGTATCGTCGTCCTGCGCCGGGTCGATGTACGGGGGACGGTTGAGTACCATTTCGAAGATGTACTGCATTTCCCGATCATCCACAGGTTTGAGCACAAAGGCAAACCCCGGTGTCGATTTCGCTCGTTGCATGGTCTCCGGATCTCCATGACCTGTCACGTAGACGATCGGAGTCCCTGTTCGTTCCCGAATCAGCTTCGCGGCCTCCACTCCATCCATCTCACCCCGAAGGCTGATATCCATCAGCACGAGATCCGGACCGCTCTCCTCCACGCGGGAGACCGCATCCTCCCCCGTCGTGGCAATCCCGGTCACGTTGAACCCGAGCGATGTCAGGCGCCTTCGGAGATCCTCCGCAATAATCAGCTCGTCCTCAACTATCAGGACCGATGTACCATGTCCCGGCGTGCGTATCTGTTCCATGCCCCCTCAATTCTGGATGGTGCGTCCACGGGACGCTTCTCTGCAACGGGCGCCTGTGTGTGCGCAATCACCCATGTATGTTACAAAAGACGGGCCGAATTTTCTAATGGGAAAGGGCGTTTTTGACTACTGAGGAGCAAAAAATGTCACCTATGTATACACACCGGTGACATCATTTGGGTGGTAGAGCGAGGACGTACTTCAGCGATTTCTCCACCCAGCTTCTGAGTTGTCGTTCCGTCTTGAGACCCGCCTGATCGATGTAGAGAAAACCCTTCAACGGTTTGCCTGTGAAATCCATCTCTCTCGCGTGTGGCTTTTTGAGCATCGCCTCGAATTCAGCGGTGCCGATCCTTGCCATCAGGTCGTTCCCCTGAACACCACAGCACATGTTCCCCCGGACCATGAAAGCGATCCCCCCAAACATCTTCTTCTCAACCAGCCTGCGCTGCCCCTTCAGCGCTTCGCGCAAGCGCTCCGCCAGACATTCATCATAGGCCATCGACGCGTGACTCCCTGTTCGGAAAAAGGAGTTTCAATATCCAGAAATAGTGGAAGAACCGCAAGCGCCCACCGTCAGAATAAGCGGTCTCCGCTTGACATCACCGTCTCCAATCCATATTATCGGACCATCCGCAAAGAGACGGACTGCAACCGATGACCACTCTCGACTATCTCATCGTCGGGGCCTATCTGGCGCTTATGATCGCGGTAGGGCTCCTCTTCGGAAAACGGGCATCCAGGAGCATCGAAAACTACTTTCTGGGTGGACGCACGCTCCCCTGGTGGATGCTTGGCGCATCCGGTATGGCATCCAACCTGGATGTGTCGGGCACCATGATCATTGTCGCCTTCGTCTATGTCCTTGGAGCGCAGGGTCTGTTTCTGGAAATTCGCGGAGGTGTCGTCCTCGTCATGGTGTTTCTCATGATCTTCACGGGTAAATGGGCGAGGCGGGCCGGCGTGATGACCAACGCCGAATGGATGCAGTTCCGGTTCGGGGAGGGGAGAGACGGCAACGTGGCTCGTATCATGAGCGCCGTTGCGGAGATCATCTTCGCGATCGTGATCGTAACCTACTTTGCCAAGGGAGCGGGCAAGTTCGCCGGAGACTTCCTCCAGATGCCGGAGCACCTCGCCGCCCTCCTGGTGATCGGTGTGGCGATGACCTATACGATCGCCAGCGGGCTGT
>JBATTW010000197.1:0-9187 GCA_049670805.1 Bacteroidota bacterium | reverse complement strand
TCGCAAGGTGTCGACAGCGATGTCAGTCACGCTCACGGCAGCGGCACCACCTTCCTCACCGCAGACTGCGCGACACCGAAAAGATCGATAGCTGCAGGCTCGGTGATTCCCATGGCCATTGTCTGGTGCGAACGTCTCCAGACTATTATGGCCCCCTTTGATTGCTTGATCCCTCTATCAGCAATCATGATCAGATCGTCCAGTTCTCTCATCTCTTGCTCGTACCGATCCAGCTCAGGAAAGATCTGCTCCTGGATCAGGTTGACGGTCTTGAGCCGGAAGATGAAGCGTTGCTCTATCTCATCTACGACCTCTTGATCGATTTTTCCACCCGGCTTCAGGTAGCTTTTGAGCTGTGGGTCGAATGCGAAGAGGGAATCGATCATTCCTTCTTCGCCCTTGTTTCTCCTGATGGCATAGTTCAGGCTCCGGAATGTGCGGGTTTGAGCTTCTTTGATGCTCTCCCGGAATGAAAGCACCGGCGCATGCGCTGCTTCAATTCGCCCTGCCACCTCGATCCGTGCTTCATCCTGAGCTACCTTCAGGTCCTCAATCACCAATCTCGCTACCCGCGCAACTTCATCGATGATGGGTTGAGCTGCGTTCATCGCCGCGAAATAGTTCTCTTGTTTGCGAATGCGGTCCAGCGTGGCTCGAAGCTCCGTTTCGGTGATCTCAAAGTACCCGGACTGACTAGCCTTGATGGGCTCTGCAATGGCTTCGAGATAATCGGCGAGCGCCACGGCCCTCTCTTTGTCAGACAGGTTCGACTCGGATACGGTGACCACATGAATGGAGTAGGCGACGATGCCACGCAGGATTCTCCCAACCCGTATCCACTGAGCCTCGTACTCTCTCAC
The DNA here is from genome assembly GCA_049670805.1 of Bacteroidota bacterium. Classification (GTDB taxonomy): domain Bacteria; phylum Bacteroidota; class Ignavibacteria; order UBA10030; family UBA6906; genus JBATTW01. Next base: position 8,327 of record JBATTW010000197.1, on the reverse strand, counting down.
TGCGGGACCATCTATGAACTCGCGGGTGTGGATCGCCCGGGCCTGCGAAAGGCCGTACTCGACTTCGCTCACGATGCTGACGGCGTTCTCAGCGAACGGTGCCAGATTCACCTTCTGTTTGGACTGGAAACTGGCGCATCCAACAGCCATCATAGCGAGCGCCAGGACGGTAAGCAGTGTGATAATGTGCTTCATGGTAGAATGCCTCCTGATTATTTGAACCAACCGTGACGGATGAAATACTGCAACGAAAACAGTGTTATCAACCCCATGAAACCGAGCGTCGCAACGTAGCCGTATTGCCACTCCAGCTCCGGCATATTGATGAAGTTCATCCCGTAGACTCCACCGATAAATGTCAGCGGCACAAAGACCGCCTGCACGATCGCCAGGACATTCAATTTCTTGTTTGACGATTGTTGCAGGACAAGCATGTACTGTTGGTGAATGGATTCCAGCCGGTCCCACATCTTATCCAGGGAATTCTCAAGAGACGCGAGCGATGTCCTAAGGGTGGAGAACTCCCCCCTGACGTCCTGGGACTCGCGGCGCCACTTCACCCTTGGCACGAATCCCAGGGTGATGGATTGCTCCTCCAGAACATGCGAGAGTTGAGCAACGAGGTTCTTTCCCTTTGGGGATCTCATTGACTTCCACCGATCGGGTGTCTGTGTCCACCCTCTTTGCCAGCCGATCCACCTGCTTTCGTATTCCCGCCGCCCATTCCGCATGAGCCGAAATCAGCGCGTTCGTGACATTAAAGAGGAGGTGGGGCATCCCCAGCGGCTCATCGGATATGACATCTCGTATCTCATCATCAATCTCCCCCAGAATGCCTGTCCGCTCAGCACCAATGGTGAGGAGAACGTTCTGCCCGATGGCCACTCGTACGTAGTCCGGTTCATCGTCATCATCGGAACTGTAGACCGCAAAATCCGCATACACCCAGTCGCCCTTGACGCGAAAGATGCGATGCTGCTCTGACGCAGTTATCCAGGACTGGGCAGCATCATCAAACGGCAGTCCGGCCTGCTGGATTGCCTCTTCAGGTGCGTCGGAGCGTATGACGATCCAGTAAACAGCGTCACTCTTGAGGCGAGCTCGTCTGCCAGGGATCTGCTTTCTCTCAATCAGGCCTTTCCGGGTTGCTTCAAAGAGTGTCATCATGGTTTGTCAGCACCTCCTCTCAACGATGAATTCGTGTCCGGTCAGAATTCAATCCCTATTCCGAATGCACTCCGATAGTCATCGGATTTCGGCAGAGTCCCATCGGCTGCCGGCTGGGAGTTCTCGGTGTGGTCCCATTCAAACGACAGGCTCACCTCCAGGATGTCACCGAAGGCATCGAGTGTGAAGAGGATCGTCGCGTGCTGGAAGTTGTTCTTGCCTCCTGACAGATCGATAGTGGCGGAATAGTCTGCGATCAGCTCCAATGAGCCGGTCAGGTCTATTTCCAGCATGGTCGCCGGAATCATGACTGCGCCAGTCTGCTGCTCATCCTCACCTTCCTCGACCGAAACATAGCGGGTGGACTGATAGCCCCCGGTGAGCTTCACCTGCCACTCGAGTGTCTTCTTCCTCGTGATGAAGTAGCCGAGGCCGGCGCCAACCGTAGTCCGGAGAGCGATGTTCTTAAACTTGTCCGCATAGAGATTCACCGATCCGGGGGTGACAAAAAAGCCGCTCGCAATCAACAGGTCGAACTTCGCCGTTCCATCCTGGTTGTTGATAGTTTGTTCACCACTCACATTCCCGTAGTTCCCCGTGTAGTTGATATCCAGTCTTGTTCGCACCGTCTGGCGGCGTAAGAAGAGAAGTGCGTTCAAATCATCCTGATCAGTGTTGCCGCTCCGGAGAACGAGGCCGGCCTGGATCTTTCCCGACCAGAAATTCAGCTCGGTTGGCTCACCCTCCATTATTGACAGAAGTCGTGAACGTGGAAAGCTCCGTACGTCCTGGCCAATACGAATAGAGACAACCGAATCCTTCATAACAGCCGTCCCGACAAAGGTTCCGAGCTTTCCGAAGTAGTAGGTGAGGATCCGGGGGGACCGTATCTCTTTGATGTCCTCCCAGTCGAGTGTGAGCTCATCCAGTTCCTTGCTGTCGAAAACGAAGCTATCGTCAACAAGCACCTTCACATCGCCTCGAAGCCACTCTCCCGAGGTAAGCTGGACCCAGTCTTTTTCTTTCGGATCGGGGATCGGAGGTGTCCATGTCGAATCCTGGGCGGGGCTTCCATTTGCCCCAATGGTCAGAAACAGACCAACCAGCATGGAAAACACAAGGAGCATCCGGCTCATTTCTCTTGATACCTGTTGGATTGTTGAAGGAGGTCTGTCTTTGATGGAGAGAAATGTAGCTCTGGTGGGCGGAAGATGCAAATCAGGGAAGGAAGAACCCGGCCGGGGATTGTTGGTGGGACAGAAGCCACCGAATAGCAAGTGGCATCAATACTCCAGCAGCCTGTAGGCAAGCACGAGCTGGATGCCGAGAGTGTTGTCCTGGATCTTGTTGATCCCGGAGTACAGCAACTCACCGCCGAGGTGGAGATTTTGGCCGATCTTCTTCATGTAGGAGGCGGCAACGAAAAACCCTGTGCTGTACTGCGTGGCAGAGGTCTCGTTGTCCGGGGTGGTCACCCGGGAGAAGAGGAGATAGCCCCCGAGGCCCATTGTGAGCTTGAATGACTCGAGTATCCGCATCGAAAAGGTAGCCCTTATAGGGACCGCAGTGAGAGAAGAAGATACATCTGCCGTCCCAAACTCCGTTGTGAGATTGTTCTGTTCAAAGGAATAGAGATGGATGTAGCCGGTCTCCAGTCCAACGCTCAGAAGATGCTCCGGCTCCCACATTAGGCGAACCGTCCCGGTAAACCCGTTCTTGTTCAGGCCGGGAATGTCAAGGTCCGTGATGAAGCGGGAGTAGCCCGCCCCGAGATATACACTGACACCATAGGTCGTGTCACTCTCCTGGGCAGGAGCCATCATCGGGCAGCCAAGGAGCAGCACCAGACTGAGAACCAGATACCGCGGATGTCGATTTCGGTCAGCGGACATAGTGGTAGTAGGCCACAAGGGTCGGATAGTTCGTCAGAATCCCGTCAAATTCGCCGTCTGTGACAAAGGTTGATATGTAGCGATCCACGTCCAGGGTCCAGACAAACGCCCTGCGTCCCTCTGCCTGCATTGCCCTCACATCAGATGTCTGCAGCCCCTGTGTCCAGCGCGGAGCCCAAACGCGGGAGTTGACCTTTCTCACCAGGTCAAGCTCCAGTTCACACAGGGAGGGAGCATTCTCGTGGTTCGGAATGGCTGCCAGGTTGTCTACCTTGTCTTCGGTCGGCAGACCCAGGACAATCTCCAGGTCGCGACCACGCTGACGGGCAAGGTCCAGATACTTCTGCTGGATCGGGATCACAAGAGGAATCTCGTTCTTGTCAGACTTCAGGTCCAGCCAGACAAACGAGAGGGTGGTCTTGTCCAGGACAAACTCCAGCGCCTCATCCAGCGTCGGAATCCGCTCACCGTTCGCCAGCCGAAGCAGCGTCCTGAGCTGTGGAAAAGAGAAGTTTTCGATGGGCCCCCAGAATACGCTCTTCTGGATGAGGCGAAGATTGACATCCTTGTCGTGGTAGAGGAATGGCTCCCCGTCGGTCGAGACCTTCACGTCGATCTCGATCCCGTCCGCACCAAACCGTTCGGCGAGGCTGATCATATCAAGGCTGTTTTCCGAGACACCCAGGTACTCAGAGTTTCTTCCCCCGCCCCGGTGTGCCAGCACCCAGAATTTCTGGCTCAGGATCTCAGTGCGAATCGGTCGAACGTATTCCAGCGCGAGGGCTGTGGTGGGCAGATCGTCGTTGTTCCCGTATGCGCCCCCAAGGACGATCTGCGACGATGCCGTACTGTCCCCCAGGAGATACTTTCCTCCGGTGTCGCTTTCGATGGTCAACCTCAGGAGACCGGTTTGGGTGCTGACGGCGTAGCGCCAGTATCCTTCGAAGTACAGGGCTGAATCAAGCCTTCCACCCTGCATGATGAAATACCCGGCATGCGTTCCCGTGTAGACCGAGAGGTAATCGCCGTTCCATTGAAGAACCACGCTCTGCCCGAACTGATCACCGCCCGCGCGAACCGCATAGACACCTTCCATGGCTCCCCGTGTCGCTGAGGAGATTGGGGTCGTCTGGGGAAGGATGCTGCCCGAACCGAATGAAGGATAGACGACATCCACTTCGTTGTCACAGGATGAGAGCCCGAAAGCGAGCAATATTCCGATCGCCACATATGATCGTTTCATAACACCAACCCCACAAAAAACTCTGGAATAAAGAACTTTCGCTCAAACGTCGAGAACGCCGCCCACTGGGGGTAGTAGAAATCGGTGAAATTGGCTTTCACACCGATGAGGAGAATGTTGTTCTTCCAGAGCGGCTGTTCTACAAAGATGCCAACCGCCCCGCCGGCGAAATGGCTGTAATCCGTCGACACCTCTATCTCGCCGTTCTCCTCCTTCTGACTCATGATGAGAATAAGCTCACCCGTCATCGTAATCGCAAATGGCCCAAAATCATAACCGATGAGGACATTCGGGTAGTTTATCCAGCCCCTGATCTTTGTGTCAAAGCCGAACTGTTTCAGATGGCCGAACCAATAGGCGACATCGTAACCCAAAGCAAATCTCACCCTGTCAAATCCATATCCCCACTTCGCTCCCAGCGCAAAATGGAAGGTGATGATGTTGGTGTTGACACTCCCTTCCAGCAGAAGGTTCTTCGGTAGACCGTAGCGGATATGATAGCTGAACAGGGGTGCCCTGATGACATCGTCCGTTTCAATGACGTCTTCAGGGAGATTTGCCTGAGTGAGTCCGACGAAATGACTGATCTTTCCCGAGGGGAGTGTCCTTGGGTAGATGAAGTATTTGTGGCCTGAGGCCAATTCCTGGGCGTACTGTGTGGTCGGGGCGGCAACAAGGAGCAGGACTATTCCCCACGCGATTCGCGATCGAGAGGAGAGCTTTGTCAGATGGAGTAGCATTTGGGAGATCACAGCACTCTCAAGCGTTCCGGATAGGTATCATACCGCGATATACGTAAAGATCCATACGATTCAGTGTTTCTTTGACGTTTGATGTATCAGGGTTTTTGGGCCCGTGGTTTCCTTTTCGTTGTCGGGGCTGGAGTATCCATCAGTATCCTCCTCTTCGGCGTCGGCATCTGAATGCCTGCCTCCTCCAGTGCATCAAGGACGTTGAACCCCACCTCGTTTTTCGCCACCAGGAAGTTCTCCGTACTGATGAAGAAGTAGAGCGTGAATTCGATGTAGTGTTCCCCGAAACCCCCAAATATGGCGAACGGTTTTTGATCCTTGAGCGTCAGGGGGTGCTCTTCGGCCACCTTCAGCATGATCTCCATGACCTTCCTGGGATCACTCCCGAAAGCCACCTTCACCGGCAGGTCCAGCCGCCTCCAGCGATCACTCAGTGTCCAGTTTGTGACCTGCTTCGTGATGAGATCGTTGTTCGGGATGATCACCTCGGATTGGTCAAAGGATCGTACCGTCGTGGACCGAACGCCTATCCCGGATACGGTTCCCCAGAGCGTACCAAACTGAATCATATCCCCCTTCTGAATCGGGCGCTCGAACGCCAGAATGATTCCCGAGACGAAATTCGCCACGACGTTCTGAAGTCCAAAACCGAGGCCAACACCCAGAGCACCGGCCAGAAGTCCGAACTCACTCAGATTGATTCCGAGAGCGGCAAGTGCAAGCAGGATCCCGAAGCCGGCAAGCGAGTAGCGCACCACCATCGCGACCGCGCCCGGCACGCCTCTCGGCAGCCGGATCCGGCCAAAGACATCCTCCTCCAGAAACACACCAACCATGCGGGTCAACACAAAAGCGCCGATAAGAACTCCAAAAAACAGCACGATATCGATTACGGAGATCTGCACGGTCCCAAGGCCCCACTTCTCAAAGAGTGCCACGTCAGCCCATTGCTTGAGGGGCTCATAGAGTCCAAACGCCCTCGATGTTGCAAGAGACCAGAGGATGAAGGCCGCCAGATGAGCGAGCGAACTCAGCCTTTCGGTCACCACATTCTCATGCTTCCGGATCGATCTGGAGATCTTCCCCAGCCATCCTCGAACCGATGCTACCAACACACCATCGAACAAGATGGCTACAACAGACAACGCGACAGCGACTGTTGAGCTATCAACAACTCCGGAAGCAAGCCGACGAGCCAGCGTTACACTCCCCACGACGTTTGCGACCAACGATCCCGCAAGAAGCAATAAAGCGAAGGGCAGGATCAGGTGAATGATCCTTCGGGCACCCTTCAAATGACTTGTGCGGAACGGGCTTTTTGGTCTATAGGCCCACACGCAGATCCCCAACCCGATTACCGCCTCCAGAAGTACCATGAGGCGACTGGCGGCGGCCTCTGCAGAGAGGATCTTTTGTGTAAGATCTATCGCGTAGACGAGGGCGAGAATCGCCAAAATAATACGAACGTCCCCCCGAACCAGACCCAGCGAAAGGCGCAAAATAGGGAACAGCATAAGGAGAAGTGCCAGGTCACTGACTGCTACGGGTCTGTTCGGGTAGAGAAAGAACGTCAGGAATATCGTCACAAGAAGGGCAGATGCCCCGGGATAAGCGAGAAGACGCAGCGAATACGAAGTTGTCCCTTCATCTGGTGTCAAGCCCAGAGTGTGCATCTGCTTTCGGAGAATCAGGAGGAACGCGAGGACAACCAGCCCCAGGACGATATGCAGGAGTACCCGATCCAGGTTGGCCAGAAAATAGTCGACGGTGGTAGTGACGTTTCTGATCCAGGTGGAGCTCACAGCCGCCACCACACGCGAGGAATCGGTCTCTGCCGCAATCGCCTCCCAGAGAGGCGGCGCGTCCCTGACAAAGAGATGCTGGCGCCGCTCTTCCCTCTGTGCATCGATCCGATCGGCATCGTCCTTCAGAACTCGCAGCTCCGCCGCGACGAGTTCCTGAAGGGCCAGGATCTCACGGAAGCGTTTCTCCAACATGGCCTTCGTTCCGCCGATCTCCTCGAGAGTCGATCCGATCTGTCTGGTCACCGCCCGCGGTGCACGTTGGGCTCGAGCCGTATCCCTCGTTGCAAGCCATATGGCCCCTATTTCATCCAGCCGCCGCGATTGCTCTTCGAGCTCCTCGGATTTCGCAAGCAGCGATGTCTCCCTCTTCTTCACACTCTCAGTATACCGCTTCCATTCGGTGGCAAGATCCTCCAGTCGTCTCTCGCCCAGTTCCTCGAGCTTCTGGAACCCTGGACGTTGCTTCCTGGCTTCGAGACTGTCCTTAAACGCGCTCAGCTCTTCTCTTATCTTTGTCAGATCCGGGTCTGGTTCTGCTAGTTTGGCGAATGATCCCAGCTGTCGTGCCACTTCCTGGGCACGGATACTGACCTCTGCCACTGGAACTGCCGCAGGAGCCGGGGTTTCCGGCTTTGCCGGTTCGGCCTGTTGCCCCTGGTTTGACTGTGTGAACTGCGCCAGGGCTGCTCCACCGGGGATGAGATCCGGCAGAAGCAGGCAGAGCAGGAGCGCAACCACCATCATTCGGAGGCGTTGAGATCCATGGTCCATTTGTATACTCCAGGTGAGTGTACCGCGAAAAGCAGATAAGTAACAGCGAGGTCAATGTAGGGCGAGTCGGATCAATTTTCAAGGCAAATGTTTATCTGGAGCAAGTGCCTGCATTCATCATTTCCTTGCCGTATATTGGGCGTGAATATGCGCGGCGCAGCCGCGTACCACCCTTAAAGTGCAAATCCTGTCTATCAAACACAGGAGATCCCATGGACCGCCGCGAACTTCTGATTCTTACCCCCAACCTCTTCTGGCTTACACTTCTCGGGACAAAGGGGTGCAAATGGGCTAAAGAGGGTGGGGCCACAAGCAGACTCTTCTTTGATCCGGAAGACATCTCCCGCATACGGGCCAACGCCAGTTCCCCCCTCATGGGGGCAACGTTCCGGGAATGGGCCGCCTATGACGATACGGAGTCAAGAAAGATCATCGACAAGCCGCTCCAGACGGGTGATCTGATCAGCGACCTGGGGGTCGCATTTCGACGGATGGAACAACTGGGCATCGTCTACCTGGTCACCGAGGATCCCTCAAGGATCGACCTGATCCAGCGCGGTATCGACATGGCACTTCAACTTCCCAAGTGGGACTACTTCCTGGATGGAGAGACCGAGATGGGCGTCATGCGAGCCTCGCAGGGAGTCGGTTCCATGCTCTTTCTGCTCGAAGTCCTGGAAGACAAACTAGACAAACC
>JBATTW010000196.1:0-6027 GCA_049670805.1 Bacteroidota bacterium | reverse complement strand
GTAGTTTGCTGACAATCTCCTCCAGATCGTCTTTTGAGAGATACCCGACGTGTCCCTTCACCACGTTACCCTTTTTGTCGACGATAAACGTGGTCGGGAGTGCGGAAATGCCGCCGTACTTCTGCACGACTTCCCTACCGCCCAGAACGATGGGGTAGCTGATATTCATCCTCTCGACAAACGGTGTCACAACGTTCCAGCCGTCCCTGTCAAGCGCAATCCCCACGATCTCCAGCCCGTCCCCCCTGTATTTTTCATACACCTCCAGCATGCCGGGAATCTCCGCCCTGCAGGGTGAACACCACGTGGCCCAGAAGTTGATGACCACAACGCTTCCCTCGAGTTCCTTGAGCTCGATCGTCGCTCCCCCTGCAGTTGTGAGCGCAAAGTTCGGAGCCGTATTCCCGTTGTCATCGGGAGGAGTGTCCGAGGAACACGAGGGTGTTGCAGCAAAGAGAAGTAGGGCAAGGAAGAAACCTGTGATTCTCATCATTCGTCTTTCTGTCTCGTCAAAGGATCGGCAAGCGCCATACATCGCTGCCAGTACAGATGTAAACACCGTTCCCCTCTTCACTGTTCCCGTCCTCCCCCGGCACACTATCGTCCGGACGGGGCTATTCATACCGGAGTGATTCCACCGGGTCGACCGAGGCGGCCCTTCGAGCCGGGAAATATCCCGCAAGCAGGCCGACCAGAGTGAGAATTCCCGTGGTAATGAGCATCGTTTCCGCAGAGAGTATCGGCCTCCCAAGGAACTGCATGGGTCCGTCTGAGGCGGGAAACATCCGCACGACGGAAACAACCCCCCAGGAGAATAAAAGACCGACGCCGCCTCCGATGAAGGCTATCAGGAGAGCCTCAGAGATGAACTGCGTGAGAATGTACTTCCTCTTCGCACCAACGGCCATCTTGATCCCGATCTCGTGGGTCCGCTCCTTCACAACCACGTACATGACGTTCGCGACACCAATCCCGGCGATCAGGAGCGTGAGAAAACCCACGGCAAAAAGGAAGATCGACACACCCAGGCCGATTCTTCGGCTGGTCTTCTCGTTTTCTATAAAATCCCAGATATAGAGCGTCCGTTCGTCCTCCGGATGGAAGTGGTACTTCCTGGCCAACACGCGAAAGATCTCGCGCTTCACCTCGCGCTGCATCGACGGGTCATGCGGCCGTACAACAATGGAGTTCACGTGCGTATTGCCAAACATGGTTCGAAATGTCGTGTACGGGATAATCGCCCTCCGCGCGTCGGGGCCGTTGGTCATGCTCGTCTGGAGCTTTGGCTGGAGCGTGCCGATGACCGTGAAGGGGACATCATCCAGCTGAAGTGTCTTGCCGATCGGGTCCTCACCCTGAAAGATATCCCCCGCGATCTCCGATCCGAGCACGAGGACACGACGCTGTGAGCTGATGTCCACCGCGTTTAGAAACCTCCCGCCGGCGGTGGGAAACAGGCTGCGCATCTCCTCGAAGAGAGGATTCACGCCTTCACACTCCGTGTTGCTGGCAAACGTGTTATAACGCAGCTGAACGTTTCGGCTGTACTGCGGGCTGATCATCGAGATAGAGGGGATGGCCCGGCGAAGCATATCGACGTCCTCTTCCATGAGCCGGATCTTTCGCCCCTTCGGCGATCCCTCGTACTGCATCCCCGTCTCGCCACCGTAGAGAATCATGATCCGGTTCCCCGCATTCAGGAGTCCTTTCAACATCTGGGTCCCGAGCCCGTCACCGAACGAGAGGAGGAGGACGACGGAAACCGTACCCCACATAATCGCAAGGAACGTCAGAAATGCCCTTGTCCCATGGGATCTCAGGTCCTGAAAAAACTCCCGCAACAGTTCAAACCACATGCGTATGACATCTCCTCTGAACTACGTCCGCAAACAGTCCACGACGTCCAGGTTGGCCGCCCGACGGGCGGGGAATACCGCGGCCGCAAGTCCGATGAGGGCCAGGACAAGCATCGTTACGACAGCGACCTCCACCGAGATCTCGGGTGTTCCGACAAACTCCCGTATCGGGATATACTGCAGAGCCTCGGTAATGAAGAAAGCTATGAGGAACCCGATGGACGAACCCAGACCGACAATCATAAACGTCTCAGCAAAGAACTGCAGAAGGATATCCGACCGCTTTGCGCCCACCGCCCGCCGGATACCGATTTCCCTGGTCCGTTCCTGAACCACGATGTACATGATATTGGCCACACCGATCCCGCCCACCGCGAGCGTGAAACTGCCAATAACACCCATAAAAATATTGAAGGCAAGGAAGAAGTAGAACATGAATTCGTCGAATGTCGCCGTGTTCCAGATCCAGACCGCGTCCTTGTCCGTCGGATCAAATTTGTACCGTCGGCCAAGCACCTCTCGGACCTGCAGAATCGTCTCCTCGGATGTCGTGGGGTCCCGGGGCTGAAAGATGATGTTGTTCACGTATTCGAACCCAAATGCGGAGGCAAAGGTTGTCGCGGGCACAAATACCCGATCCTGGTCCCGCCTGTTGTACGAGGAGTTCTGCGTCTTCTTCTGCATCACGCCTATGACGGTGAAGGGAACCGGACCTATATGCACCAGCTTCCCCACCGCCTCTTCCTCACCAAACAACAGACGCTTCACCTCATCCCCCAGAAGAACAACCCGCTTCCTCTCCCTGATGTCCGGGTCGTTGACAAACCTCCCGCCGGCCGCCGGGATGATATTCCGCATTTCCGAGTAGATCGGGTAGACGCCCGTCACCGAGGTGTTGATGATGTTCTCCCGGACCCGAATCGGGTGATCGTACCAGATGTACTCCGGACTGATCCTCGCAATGGCCGGCACCTGTTCGGCCAGAAGCCACGCATCCTCCTCGATGAGGCGAATGGGCCGCCCGATCCCGAAACCCGCAAACGGCTTCGTCGTGCTTCCCGGAAACATGATGGCAACGAGGTCTCCGATCCCATGCATGTTGATGGAGAGCTGGCGCTTGAACCCCATCCCGAACGCCAGCAGCACGATGATCGCAACCGTTCCCCAGACGATCCCGAAGATCGTCAGCGCCGTGCGGAGCTTCTGGGCCCGCAGGTCCCTCAGGAATTCAACCAGGGTTGTCCTGATCTGATCCATGGCTAGCGACGATGATGGTCGCGACGTGTAAGGAGTCTACTCAATGGTCCTCACAGGTTTCTCGTACACCTCTTCGCCTTCGGTCAGTCCGGAAACGACCTCCACATTGATGGCATCGCTGAGACCCGTAATGATGGAGCGCTCGCCCTGGCTTCCATAATCCATCACGGACCTCACAAACGCCGAATCGCCTCGAAACGTCACAACACGCTCCGGGATGACCAGTACGCTGTCTTTCCTCTGAATGATGATGTTTGCATTGGCCGAATAGCCGGCTCGGAGCAAGGCATTGCTGGTCTTTGGAATCGCGATCTCAATCGGAAAAACCGTCGCATTGTCCTTCTTTTCGGCTTTCAGGGAAATCCTGGTCAGGGTGCCGGTGATGGTGTCTTTCGGGAGGGCCCCGACCTTCAACTGGGCCTCCATTCCCTCGGTCAGCCTCCCGACGTCGATCTCGTCGACCGTTCCTTTGAAGACGAGCCGCCGCATATTCGCTATGTTCATCAGGACTGTCCCCTCCTGGTACGAGCTGAGCGGGGTAACCGGATCACCTACCTCCACCATCTTCCGCAGCACAAATCCGTCTATCGGGGCCTTGACGATCGACTCGATCTGAGTCTCCTCGATCATCACCCTCCCGCTCTCGAGGAGCTCCAGTCGTTCTCTGGCGAGCTTCAGCTGCAGCTGGACTTCCTGGTATCGGCGCTGAAACTCTTCATAGTCCCTTGCTGAGATCAGTTTCTTCTCCGCCATGGCCTCCTGGCGGACCTTCTCCTTCGACAGGTTCTCCATCTCCACCTCCTGCAACTGAACCCGTCTTTTCGCCTCAGCCAGTTCCAGTGGCGTGGGATCAGGCTTCACTTCCAGGAGAGGATCACCCGCGTCCACGTAGTCACCGGCATCGGCAAAAATCCTGCTGACCACACCCGAGACCTTGGACTTCACAGAGATCTCGTTCTCAGGCTCCACCGTACCGACGGCAAGCGCCTTGTCGACGATGTTTCCCCGGACGACCTTCACTGTGGGAAGCGCGTCCAGCTCGGAATTCGAGGGTCCGCCAAACAGCAAAAACCCTCCACCTATGAGTACGACAATGACGATGCCTGCCACGACAAGCTTCTTTCTCATCTAGGAACCTCCGGGACAGCCATGAGGGAGAATGCTCCAGAATCTCTTTGCGAGCAGGGGAAGGCCACGTTCAGAGGAGATTGACTCCGCATGTCACTAATATACGTTTTTCCAGGAACAGAGTTGCGCGCCGCCTCTGTGGCACCGCCGCCCCGGACCAAGAGAATTGATTTTGAGCAAGGCTGCCCGTACTTTGCCTTCTGAAGATGACCCCACAGAATCGACACCACCCTTCCCCGCCCACAGACCCGCTCCGTGATTTCCATCCGGTCGTAAGGGCGTGGTTTAGAAACACCTTTACGGACCCGACGCCACCGCAGGTTCTGGGATGGCCCAGCATTGCCGCGGGCAACAACACACTGATCCTCGCCCCTACAGGTTCCGGTAAGACCCTTGCCGCGTTTCTCTGGGCCATCAATCACCTTTTTGAGCAACACCTCTCCGAATCGCTTCCGTCCGGGACCCGCATCCTCTATGTCTCACCCCTGAAAGCGTTGAACAACGATATCCAGCGCAATCTTCAGGCCCCGCTAAAGGGTATCGAGGAGGAGGCGCGGCAACGGGGGCTCCACGTCCCTCTCATTCGGACCGCCGTTCGGACGGGCGACACCCCTCAATCGGAGCGGGCTGCGATGGTGAGACGCCCCCCCGACATTCTCATCACAACCCCCGAGTCACTCTACCTCATGCTGACATCGCGTCGGACCCGTTCTATCCTCTCCACGGTCCAGTATGTTATCATCGATGAGATTCATTCCGTGTGCGGAAACAAACGCGGCGTTCATCTCTCCCTCTCCCTCGAACGTCTGGCCAGGCTGGCAGACCAGGAGGCTGTCCGGATCGGACTCTCTGCAACCCAGAAACCGCTCGAGAGAATCGCGGCGTTTCTGGGAGGACAGGAATGGAAAAAGGGGGACCTTTCAGCCAGGCCGGTCACCATCGTCGATGCGGGACGGAAGAAGGAGATGGACCTCCGTGTGGGATCTCCAGTGGCTGACTTCTCTCTGGTCTCACAGGAAGGTGTCTGGCCCCTGATCTTTGCCGATCTCCTGGAGCAGATCCGGAAGCATACCACGACGCTCGTGTTCGTCAACAACAGGCGACTCGCGGAGCGCGTTGCGGCAAAGCTCAATGAGATGGTGGGGGACCCCGATTCTCCCGCATCTACCGGTCTCTTCGCCGTCCCGCAGAGGGGGTCTTCCAGAGGCGGAGATGAGCAGAGAGAGACCACTGCGGACGGGGATCCCCCTTTCCTCGTGCAGGCTTACCACGGAAGCATGTCACAGAGCGCACGCGCGCGGATGGAGGAGGACCTGAAATCCGGAAGACTTCGTGCGCTCATAGCCACCTCCGCGCTGGAGCTGGGGATCGACATCGGCAGCATAGATCTCGTCATTCAGCTCCAGTCTCCCAAGGGTGTCGCGCGTGGCCTTCAGCGGGTCGGAAGGTCCGGCCACCTGGTGAGTGCGACGAGCAAGGGGCGCATCTACCCGACACACCGGGAAGACCTGGTGGAAGCCGCCGTTGTGGCACGTGCGATGATGGCACACGATGTCGAGGAAACAGCCATCCCGGAGAACTGTCTGGACGTGCTGGCACAACAGGTCGTTGCAATGGTGGCCGTTGAAGAATGGGACGGCGATAAACTCTTTGACTTTGTGCGCCAATCGTTCTGCTACCGGGGGCTCTCACAGAAGCTCTTCACCGGTGTCCTCCAGATGCTCACCGGCCGTTACGCGAGGGAGGATTTCCCTCAGCTGCGACCCAAAATCTCGTGGGACAAAGT
>JBATTW010000195.1:0-1665 GCA_049670805.1 Bacteroidota bacterium | reverse complement strand
CCTTAACCACATCGTAGCCGAGGGGACGCTGAGCGGCCCCGTGCCCGGCATCGAGGAGTACCTCACCCTCTTTGGCTCCGTCCGGTACGACAGGAGCCGGGGATGGCTCCAGGGTACCCGGCAGCAGAATCCCACCGACTATGTCTACAAGAACCCCCTGAACCCGAACGACATGACGGTGATCTCCACGGGTGATGGAGCGACTGTTCCGATGAACCCGAGCACGGATCTGAGTTTGACGGGGAAGCTCTCGTTTACCCCGACTACAACGATAAAGCTCCGGGGCGATATCATCTACTCCAATTCAGAATATCAGTTTTACAATCATGACCTGCGGTACAATCCTGACGCCAACTACCTGAATTTCGACGAGGGCATCCTCGGCGCCCTCGAGTGGCGTCACACCCTGAGCAGCTCGACCTACTACACGGTACGCGGCTCCTACAATGTCAACGACTTCAAGCAGTACCTCTACCCCCTCCTGGACTCCAATGGGAACGAGATAGACTTCTGGGCGGGGGCGCCTCTGGATACGAGCCAGATACATCCCGACGCACGCTACCAGCCGGACTACAAGCTCGTTCTGCCGTCCAACCATACGTTTCTCCTTGGGGGGACGCTCAACGGCCACACGTACCAGCGCACCCGGACCGGCGCGGCGAAGTTCGACATGACGAGCCAGATCACCTCCAGCCACGAGGTAAAGGGAGGGATCGAGTACTTCAACCACCAGATCGACTACAGAAGCTTCAGCGTCCTCCGCGACACGGTCCGCTACTTCCAGCCGACCATCCCGGGGACCAACACGGTCTCCCATACGAGCTACGTGAAGCTCCCGCAGCAGCTCTCGGCCTACCTGCAGGACAAGATGGAATTCGAGAGCATTATTCTGAACGTGGGACTCCGCTACGATTACTTCAATCCCAGGGCGGAGTACGCACCGGACATTTTTCAGCCGTCTCCCAATGCGGAGTACGAGGATCTGAACGGGAACGGGGTCTGGGATCCCGGAGAGCCATCGCCGCTGGTCACCGATGCATCTCCAAAGCACCAGTGGAGCCCCCGCGTGGGCGTCTCGTTTCCGATCACGGACCGGGGGATCATCCACTTCTCCTACGGACACTTCTTCCAGATGCCCCCGTTCCGGTACCTCTATACCAACCCGAACTTCAAGGCCAACTTCTCGACCGGGAGGCCGACATTCGGGAACGCCAATCTCAATCCGGAGAGAACGGTGACCTACGAACTGGGTCTCCAGCAGCAGCTGGCCGAGAAGGTTGCGGTCAACATCACCGGATTCTACAAGGATGTTCGGGATCTCCTTGCTCTGCAGCAGATCAGGATCAGCGGAGACGAGACCTACTTCCGGTACATCAACAAGGACTACGCGAACATCAAGGGGATCACCCTCTCGCTGATCAAACGGCGGACGCGGGGGGATCTTCTGGGCATCACGCTCGACTACACGTTCCAGGTGGCGGAAGGAAACGAGGTCTCTGCCGATGCCTTCTTCCTGGATCTCTCCTCGGGACGCCAGAGCGAAAAAATACCAGTCTATCTGAGCTGGGATCAGACGCACACGCTCTATGGGACGGTTGCGCTCGGCCAACCCAATGATTGGAACGTCACGGTGGTGGGCCGATTCGGCACGGGCCTCCCCTACAC
>JBATTW010000194.1:0-2152 GCA_049670805.1 Bacteroidota bacterium | reverse complement strand
GGCAAGGGAGAGTTCTTTCGCCATCACCGCAAAGAGACACCCGGCGCAGAGATCGTGTTACTACAGGCTGGCCTACGCCCAGCACCTCGCGTACGGGGTGGTCGTGGACCTGGCGAAGTACATCTTTGAGGGAAAGGAGATCTCGGTTTCCGTGCCGTATGTGAACCTGGTATCGCAGAGAGATGCCAACGACAGGGCAATACGCGCCCTTGAGATTTGCTCGAACCCGCCGTCGGCTCTCAACGTGTCAGGCCCTGCTGTCGCGGTGCGGGATATCGCGGAAAAACTCGGGGAGATGCTGGGGAAGAAACCACTGCTGGTCGGAGAGGAACCCAAGCTCTCCCATGTGATAAACGATGATTTCTGCGTGAGAAGATTCGGGAACTACCACGATACCCTTGAGGATATCATGACCGCTGCGGCAAACTGGGTCAAGAACAACGGGGATTACTGGGGAAAGCCGACGAAGTTCGGGGAGGTTAAGCGCGAATACTGATACAGCGGTGTCTCGGGGGCACTGTGATTGGTCGGACGACCAGGGTGTTCCGCCGGAGAGATCATCGAAGGAATGGAAGATGCGAAAGGGATACCGGGTTCACTGATATCCGCTCGGAGAGTAGCTGTGCCCGGAACCGGGTACACACTTGATTGAACGGAATCGGCAGACGGAGCAGGAGTCATGGTGGCAGGCGAACTCTGGGACACGTTTCTGCCCCAGAATGTCGAGTGCGCATACAACAAGCTGAGACCTACGAATTGGAAAAATAGTTCCTCACACTCGGAAGAATCGAAAACATCAAGATCAACAATCCCAGGAACGCCGTGAGATATGTGGGTGCCCAAAAGCCAATGAGCAAGCCCTGGAACACCAGCCATGCAGCGATGATTGCCGCGAGCGCAAGAGAACCAGTCCAAGCCCAGTAATGACTACCCCAGTTGGATAATCGCACAGCCCATGGCCATTCTGGCCTGGCGAAGAGTGCAAATGCCAACAGCAGAGGCAATCCTCCCATCATAGCAAGGAGGAACACACCGGGCAGAATGTAATCGGGTACGGGTAGTTGATGAAGCACTGTATCCAGCTGGAGAGAGGTACCCGACGGATCTGCCAACATAGCTATTCCCCCATAAAACCCTCCCAAGGCTAGTAATAAAAGGGAGATTATAAGCGGCCAGACCATGAATGGTCGTTGCATGTCTTATCCCTTTCCGACTGATATTCTGACCAGTCGTAGCGTTGCTGCCGCACTCATCGTTATCAAGCCGTTCAAAACCCATGATAGGGTGTGAGAAATGTTGACAGACATCAGTAAACCAGCGGAATCAGCTTCTTTGTGCGGCGAGCGTAGTTATCGAATTCGGTACCGTACCGGGAGGCGAGATAGGCGTCCTGGGCAGGGATCAAGATGAGGACAAAGTTCAAACCCATAATCAGCGGCACAATGCCCGTCCACATTTGTTGGGTGAGAACGGCAAACCCGCAGAACAGGAGGAGGTCGCCGAAGTAGTTGATGTGTCTAGCGTATCGGAATAAGCCCTCAGTATAGAAGTGCCCCTGGTTCTCGGGGCGTGCCTTCCAGACATGCCGAGAGTATTCGGATCCAGTTCCGAGGTATGACCCGGTGAGGTACAGCAATGCCCCGACCACGTCCACGAATCCAAGAGGTTCAGGAGTCCGGAGGCCGTTAGAGAGGAAGGTGAAGAGGACAAACCCAATAAGGCCCCCTCCCGAAGCTGCTTCCCACCACGGGATCTTCCGCTTCACGAATACGAAGAGTGTTACGGCCGCTCTTGAAATATAGATGACTGCGCAGGCCAACAGGGCTACTTGTCGGCCAAGGTCCCCCGGAGAGCTTCCTTCCTCCAGTGCGGTGAACGTGGAAAAAGCTGCGGCGAAGACGCAAAGGGTATACCAGGATATGATGGAGATCTTCGGGGCCAACGATGGGGATCTCTCGCCCTGGAATTGGAGTCTTCTGTTCATGCTTCGCTCGCACTCAAAACCCACAATCTAACGTACGGCTCTTGATGTAAGTTAAGGTAGGGATCTCAAGATAGTCAAGAGGGAGAGGGTCCCGAAAGAATCCTTACGTGACCAAGGCTTCCGCCACTATCACGATTCGATCCCGTTCTCCAGGCAGCATCATTGTAT
>JBATTW010000193.1:0-3979 GCA_049670805.1 Bacteroidota bacterium | reverse complement strand
AAATAGACCCTAGCGAAATAATACTGGCCTTAGAAGATATGATGAAGAAGAAAATAGTAATGCCCGCACATTTGTTGAGAGAATCTGGTGGGAGAATTGGAGAGCTGTTTACTCATTTTTCTGATGCTGCGCAACGTACCATGGTCTATACAACTCAAGACTATATTGACATTTTGAAGTCGCTGCTAGAGGAATGGAATATTGAAAATATATCCGGTATAGACGATGCAGCAGAAGAAGCCAGGGAATATCTAATGGGTTTACCCAAAAGATTGCAGCGTGTGTCTGAAAGGATGAGGATTCCTGGTAGGCGATTCGAGTTTAAATGGATTGCTGCATAAAGGAGAAGCCAAATTCCGGGGTGTGGGCATGGAGAAGCGTTCGCGCAGGATCCTGGATTGATCGGCGAGATGGGGCAGCGATATCCGGGTCATCTCTTATAAGAAAAAGGCTCTCGTAATGAGAGCCTTGTGTGTCCGGAACGGGGCACACACTATTGTGAACTATTGAGCCTTGATCCAGGGTGGTGAGCCTTTTGGAACTGTTGAGCTTAGATAGATTCTGAGCGTTTCGCCGCGAACATCTGATTTCCCATCAGTGGGTCGCCCCTCGACTCCCCCGCGCCAGACCTGAGAGCGCAATACTTCTATGTCCGAGTGCCGCTTACCATGAGCGTCGCCCACCACCACCACCACCACCACCGCGTCTGTCACCACCTCGACGGTCTTCAGTGCGAGGGCGGGCCTCATTGACATTAAGACTCTGCCCTTTTAAGTCCTTCCCGTTCAAACCGTCGATTGCCGACTGTGCTTCGGTTTTAGAAGGCATCTCCACAAATCCAAAGCCACGTGATTCGCCACTAAATTTGTCCTTAATTATTGTGGCGGTCGCGATCTGTCCGAAGGCCTCAAACGCCTGTCGTAAATCCTCTTCGCTGACGTCACGTGACAGGTTCCCGACATAAATATTCATTCTCATCTCCTTTTTGTTTTGGACATCTTAGAGCAGGGCACTAGTATTTCTCGAGAGTTATTTCTTTTCTCCCCCATCCGGAGACTGATCTGGATTCTCTTTAGATTGTATGTTGTTTTTATCCAACTTGCGTTGTCTCTTTTCTTCTTTCTTTTTCAGCTTCACTAATTCTTTCTTCCGCTTTTCAAATCGATAATTAGTCTTTGCCACCTTGTCATCCTCTTTAATGGGTAATTGTTGCTCTGAAAGGACGAAAAGAAAGAAACTTCCGGGCCTGACCCTACTACACTTGAATATCTCTTGATAACGAAACTATTCCTATAAGTCAACTTGTACGGCGTCAGAATGTTTTGGACAGAAGTTGACATTCTTGCGGGGTGTGGGGATGGAAAAGTGTCCGTGGCATGATCCTGGATTGATCGGTGAGATGGGGCGGCGATGTCCTGGTCTTCCTTTTGTGGTAAGAATGGGAAAGGCCCTCGTTATGAGAGCCTGGCGTGCCCGGAACAGGACTTGAACCTGCACGATCTTGCGATCACTAGCTCCTGAAGCTAGCGCGTCTGCCAATTTCGCCATCCGGGCTTCGAAGACAAGCCATTTTCAGCATCTCAGTCGACCCTTACCCGAGAATCCTGCAAGGCATTGTAAGGATTTGGTAAGGTTTTGTATCCAGTACCACTGAGTGTGATTGGCTTTCGTAAGATAAATGTAAGGAGATTCCGGGAAAAAGCCAAGGACCAGATTCGGGATGGACCCGCCCACTGAACGCCTTAGCTGATATGTGATGGTACGTATTGTGAGTGGAAGAGAGGAGGCCCGGTGAACAGCCGGGCTTCTTTCTAGCGTCCCATTCTGCTACCACCCCGATTGTCCTTGACAGTGATTGTTGGATGCCCTACTCTTTCATCAAGCGTGCATAGCCTGACTGCCAGGGGGGCATAAGGTAATTGTCGCCTCAGAAAAATAGCCTGCCAGAGGTCAACAGGGGAGAAATAGCATCATTGGAAGGCTTAGTGGAGCAGGTTAAGATCCCCTGCAAAGAAAGCTTTCTATTGAGAATCTGAAAGCGTAACCATATCTTTCCCGAACAGGGGGGGTACAATCTCCTCTGGATATCGTCTTAGCCGAGCGGATACCTCGTCTGGGCAATTAGGCGGATAAATGCGTTCCAGTTTTGGCAGAAAGAAGATTGTGATCATTCCCACAATCCACGTAGAGGACGATGGGCACTAAAGGTCAGAAAAGAAGGCGACCGAAGACTGTCGATATCTCGGAAAGCCACATCGTAATATCAGAGCTAGACGAGAACTCTGCTTCAGAGACCGCAAGCATACCGCAGAAAAAGAACCTCTGCATCCTTATCGACGGGGATCCTCTGAAGACTCCAAAGGGGAGCATTGTTGCGGAACCGGACGAGCATCTTCTGAGAGAAATCGTCGCGGAGCTTGAGTATGAAGACAAACTCGATGTTCGGAGAATCTCTCTCTCTAACCTTTACTGTACCCAGAAGGATTTTCTCGAAGACGATGCCTTCTCGCCATCGGATGAGGAGATCGACGAGTGGATACGCGCCGATCCAGTACTGAAAACCTGCGCAGGTCCAGAGGTCATTGATCAATTGAGATTCCTAGGTCCCATCACTCAGTACCTGGAGCAGAATAAGCTCTCACACCCGCATTTCTCACAGGGTAGTGAGCCGGATGAAAGCTACTTCGAGTTCGTCGAGGGGGGTAGAGAGAACTTCGATGGTATCCGAAGACTGATCCGGAACGAGGTCAAGAGTTTCGGCAACGAGCAGTTGGCGGTTTTGGTGACAGTACTTACTGTCTATTACTCAGCATTACTAGGGATTCTGCTCGCCAAAGGCACGATTACAGCCAGCCAATTCGCCGTAGCGTATCTCACCTCCCATTGTATCAACTCAAAGGTCTGGGAGAAGACCGATCGAAAAGAAGAGAGAACCTTTTTGGAGGAGGTAAAGAGGGAAGCACAGTGCATGTTAAACTACTTAGACGTATTCTCCTCAACTTCGTATGAGCTGCGGAATCTCCTCACGCAAGGGGAAGGCATGAAACTGGAGTTCAAGGCCACTATGCGCTGGAATCTCCGGGCGAACATAGAAGATCGGAAAATGGAACACGCAGTGCTCAAATCAGTGGCCGCGTTCCTGAACACAGATGGTGGGACCCTTTTGGTTGGTGTATCAGATCAGGGGGAGGTCCTGGGTATTGAGTTAGACAAATTCCCTGATTCGGACAAGTATCTTTTGCATTTTGCCAATTTGCTCAAACGTTCAATCGGCAAGAAGCATCTTAACAATATCCATTACCAACTTGTTGGCAATAGTGGTTGCCAGGTTCTCCGAGTTGACTGTACGAAAAGCACAATCCCGGTCTTCCTATTAACGGGTAAGACCGAAGAGTTCTACATCAGAACGGGCCCATCATCCATCCCGCTTTCCACCAGTGAGTCAGTGCAATACATACAGGAGCATTTCAGACAGGGAACTGGCGGATAGGACGATTCATGGACGAATTGGCACCCACAGGTGTTACAATATGGTGACAACAAGCCTGCGCAAGACAAGTACTGCCGGTAATACGGAAGCGAGGAGGCCCGGTTGACAGCCGGGCTTCTTTTTAGCCTCCCCGTCCTGCTACCGTCCGATTCACGTTGACAATGACTGGGGCGCGCAGTAGCTTTCTGTAAGCGTATATAGGTCGAATGCGGTGAGATCCGCTAGACTGAGAGCGCACCCCCGTCCCTGCACTCCCATCTCTACCGCAGGCTCACCGCAAGCAACACAATCTCAAACCGCATAACCAGAACCACGCCGACCTCACAACTTGACTATCTCATTACCACTCTCTTTGCATTTGTGTGACGAAGGAGGAGAACCATGCAGGCAATTGACAGACACAGATTGGGAGGCCAGCTACTGGCAGTAGGAGCGGGCCTGTCTTTGGCAGTGAAGATGTTTTGGCTCGGTGAACCTTCGCCTATCGCT
>JBATTW010000192.1:0-2506 GCA_049670805.1 Bacteroidota bacterium | reverse complement strand
GTCAGATCCTCCGTGCCTACGGGGTACAGCGGATTTCATGGGACGTGATCCGTGAACAACGGGTTGAGTTTGTGTGGTTTGGCGGGCTGGCTCTTCTTCTGCTGCTGATTCCCCTTCTTCTATCTCTGCGGAACTACGAGGCTCTCCTCTGGCTTCTCTGTCTCCTCTTTGCTGGAATCGGCCTCCTGGTGGGTGTGAAGGGATGGAAGACGGTGCTCCTCTATTTTCGAGGCGTCTTCTTCTCCGGAAGGAATGTCATCAGGGGCTTCAGGCGCGGACTTCCACCCGCAACCGAATACACCAACTACTCCACTCACACGGTCATTCAGCGCGCCTCACCCCACCCCCACGAGGATCGCGCGTAGGACGGCGGGAAAGGGTCGAGCCCGACATCAGTTGTGCCTCCCCCCATGCCACATACCCCGGAGCGCGCCCCAGGCTTTGGCAGGAATCATCATTGGTTCAACCCGTACGGCATCGGCCATTTCCCGCAAACCACCTCCAAACCGTCGCGACACCCAGGCCAGCCTGGCCTGCCTCCAGTGGGCGTCTGCGATCCTGTGGTGGAGGATCTTTCTGTGAGACGGCCGCAGATCCTGCACGGATCGCAGCACGTCCTGGCACATCATGATGACCTGCTTCCAGTGGTCCGAGGACGCACTCCCGTAGATCTTGGTCAACCTGTTTGAGGGATTCTCGTCCTGCATGGCAACCCCGCCGCTTCCCGATACTGCGCACACCGAACCCTGCAGGCCCAGCTTCATGAACAGATGCGTATCTTCGGCAGCCCGGAGGTTTTGCCACAGACCTCCATGGAGGAGGTAGATCTCGCGATTGAAGACGCTGAACTGGAGCAACATCGGCTGAACGTCCTGCATAACGAGATCGCCGGCATCCTCCAGAAGGTGGTAATCCCCTTCGATGGTATACCCGGCCTGATCCCAGAGCGTGGGCGACTCCGGGTCATCACCGAATGCCGCGTCGCCAAAGTAGACCCAGGCTTGCCCCTTTGTCCCTGAGACCGCGTGGAGCATTCGGCGAAGGTAGTCCTCCACCCACACATCATCAGAATCCAGAAACGCGATCCAGTCGCTCGAAGCCTCGGCAACCCCGTGGTTACGAGCCTTCGAGGCACCGCCCTGCTCCTGGCGGAGATACCGGACACGCTCTCCGAATTTCTGGATGACAGCGGGTGTGTCATCGGTGGAACCGTCGTCCACCACAATGATTTCAGCAGCAGGATGGGTCTGAGAGAGGACGCTGTCGATCGCGCGAGTGACGAGGGCACTCCGGTTGAAGGTGGGAATCACAACACTCGTTGCAGGGAGGTGTGACCTCATTCACGAGACCTCTCGAGCCACATGCTTGCTTTCGCGTGATTGCGTGGCGAGCCGGACGCCCGTGACCGCTTCGCGTCCCAGGTCACCCAGACGATGTCGGTATCGAACACCCAGCCAGAAGAAACACTTCGCCTTCTCCGGCAGACCCAGCGGAGCCCGCATGATGGCTCGGCTGTATTCCCACAACTGCCGCCATTGCGAGAAGAGCACTCTGTTGGACAAGCCGGGATCGAACCACCGGGCTCTCTCGTGCCACCCCCCCTCCACCGGATTCGCGCGGCAGGATGAGGAGGAGTGATGCCTGTGGAGGAAGAGAGGTTCCGGCACCTGGTGAAACCTGCCGTAGAGGCCCAGTTCACCCAGCAGCGTTCGGTCAGAATCGGTATAGCTCTGTATCAACCGGGTCTTCCTCAGAACCTCCAGCCGAACAAGCCCAAAGACCTCCTCACAGTCGTGATCGTACCGGGCCAGGTTCCTGAGTCTCTCGGATGCTTTCGGGGAACTCGCCCTCATGTCGCCGGGAACGTGCGTGGCCCTCCGTGCGTCTATGGGCGTGCTCTCCTTGTCGATATCCTGATCGTCCGGAAAGCAGAGAACCACGCCGGGATCCCGATCCAGAACCTCTATGCACTTTTCGAGATACGTCGGCGCGCAGAGATCATCGTGCGCCGCCCATTTGAAGTACTCACCCGTTGCCAGTTCGACCACGCGATTGTAGTTCCACGCAGCTCCCCGGTTTTCCGCCTCCCTGTAGTACTTGACCCGTGGATCACGTGCGGCGTATTCCTCGCAGATGCGCTGCGTGCCATCCGTCGAGCCGTTGTCGGAGATGAGAAGCTCGAAGTCCGCGTACGTCTGGGCGAGAAGGGAGTCGAGTGTCTCTCTCAGATACAGCTCTCCGTTGTATATCGGCAGGCCAATGCTCACGCGAGGCATGTTATTTCACCAGAAGCATTCTTTTTACCAGAACGAAGTCACCGGCAACAATCCGATAGTAGTAGACGCCGCTCGGCAGCCCCCCGGCGTTGAACCGGACGGCGTGATACCCTGCCGACCTCTCTTCTTGCACCAGAGTCGTTATTTGCTGGCCCAGGACTCCGAATACCTCGAGCCGGACAAAGGCGTCGCGCGGTAACGCGTACTCGATAAGCGTCGACGGATTGAAG
>JBATTW010000191.1:0-1818 GCA_049670805.1 Bacteroidota bacterium | reverse complement strand
ATCAACACGAAACAGAGCATCTCAACGAGGTACCAATACCCCATTGGTGTATTGATATACATCCAGTGCTGACCGTGGGCGAACACCAACACCTTCAAGAACAGATAGACATACATCGTCCCCGCGCAAACGCGACCCAATCCATGCACAATATCATCATGTGCTGCCCGGTGATGGGAACTGATCTTGTCCTTGAACACACGCTTGCTAATACTCCCTTCCAGGATCACCATCGAAAGACCGGCGAAGATGCTCGAGACAAAGAAGAGTATTGGAATGAACTCTGAGTACCACAACGGGTGTATCTTATTCTTCGCCATCAGGAAAAGTGCACCAAGGCCCGATTGATGCAGCGTCGAAAGCGTGATACCGAAAATGACTGCGCCAAGAGTCAGAGCCCCAAGAAACTTCCGGACCCTCTTCCAACCAAGCCATTCTGCGACAGCCGGCGAAAATTCGATGAATTCGGCAATCATATAGAGCATGAAATGCCACGCCACCAGGAACATGACAGAGCTGACACCAAAGGAGTTTCCAATGATCGGGTTTATCACGTTCCAGGGTCGGCCAAGATCAAACAGGAGGGCCCCGGCGTAGAAGACGTATGCGAGAAACCCGTTCAGCACCGTAATGCGAACAATGGGATGGTATTTCTCCAGCCTCAACACATACACCATGAACGTAATGACGTACGCACCCCCCGCGAACGCAACACCCGTGATAACATCGAAGCCAATCCATATTCCCCAGGGGAATTCCTGTGTCAGGTTTGTCGTTGCCGCCAGCCCCTTTGTGAATCGGAGGGTCAACAACACTGCGGCAACGATGAGGATGATAGCAGCAATCACATTGAATGGGGTAATGATCTTCCCCTTTGGTTTCAGTTCACTCAGGATGAACCGCGCAAACCTGCGCGATTCACCCGCCACCAGGGTGAGAGAGCCATTGACGTTATTCATGGTTCGTTCCAGTTCCAGAGAATTCGCTATCTCTCTTTGTCGCATTGCTCAGTGCCAGCAGGAAGGCTGGCCAGAGGGTAAGTATCACCGGAACAGCATACAGGTAGTCCTTACTGAGTTCCGGGTAGGAGATGGGTTCCACGTCGGTTCGAAATCCAAGCTCAGCGAAGGGTACCCCTGCAAGGTACATATACCCTGTCCCGCCAGCCTCGTGCTCACCGTAAATGTCGTGGACATACTCTTCTGGACTTTCCCAGATTCGTCGATGCGCTTCTTCAAGGAGCTCCCTGCGATTCCCAAACGTGATCGCATCAGCTGGACACGCCTCAGCACAAGCAGGAATCTCGCCATCCTGCAACCGGTCCCAGCAGAGATTGCACTTTTGAATCTTCGGGTTGGGGCTGTCATATTCGAATTTGGGAACCTCAAACGGACAGGAAATCATACAGAAACGGCATCCCATGCATTTGTCCTCACGCCAGATCACAGGACCTTCTTCTGTCTTGAGCATGGCCTTGGTCAAACACGCGGCGGCACAGGCAGGCTGATTGCAGTGCATGCACTGTTTCTTGGCGAAGGCCTCACCCTGGGATGTCTCATACCGGTTGACGACGGTCCATTGAGTAACCGAGGGACTCCTCTCCTTCTCCATCACCGCATCGTCCATCTCGGGCTCGGGAAATCCGTGCGTCTCTGCACACGCAAACTCGCAACTTCGACACCCTACACACCGTGTCGTGTCAACAAGAACTCCCTTGAATTCCCTCCGCGTTTCATCCTCTCCAGATCTTCCCCGGTTGATGGGCGCCAGGGTTGCACCTACCAGACCAAGAGTCTGAACAAATCCTCTTCTATTCAT
>JBATTW010000190.1:0-6940 GCA_049670805.1 Bacteroidota bacterium | reverse complement strand
GCCTTGAAGGCCCCGCCATGAACCCCGATATCTTCCCCCAGGAGAAACACTGAAGGGTCCCGCTCCATCTCCTCCCACATACCGCTCGAAATCGCATCAATATAGGTTGTTGTTGGCATCAGGATGCGAAGACTCCTTCCGCCCCTTCCGCTGCGGGCGGATACGGGCTTGCTTCAGCAAAAGCAACAGCGTCCTCGAGCTCTGCCACAATCCGTTCTTTCATCTCGCGGCGCCGTGCCTCATCCAGCAAACCTTCTTGCGTCAGACGTCGTTCGTACGTCTCCAGCGGGTCTTTCTTCTTCCACCGCTCGAGCAATCCCTCCGGCACGTAGGCCGCGTCATCTGCTGCCGAGTGTCCGTGCATCCGCATGGTGACGCTCTCGATCAGAGTCGGACCCTCCCCCCGTCGTGCCCGGTCCACCGCAACCTTGCAGACCTCATACACTGCGATCACGTCCGTGCCGTCCACGGTTACGCCTGATATGCCATATCCGGAGGCCCGGTCGGAGAGCTTCTCGGCGATCGACTGTCGGGCAACGGGTGTCGAGTATGCAAACTGATTGTTTTCAATGATAAGCACGAAGGGAAGGCGCATAACAGCCGCCATATTTACACCTTCGTGGAAATCACCCACGTTGCTCCCACCATCCCCGATGTAGTTCATCACCACCGCCTCTTCCCCGCGCATTCTGGAGGCGAGGGCCATCCCAACACCCATTGGAATCATCGCGGCGAGGTGACTGACGTTGCCGTAGATTTTCAAGGAAGGGTCCGCATAGTGACCCGTCCCATCCCGCCCCCGTGTCAGACTGTCGGAACGGCCCAGCTGTTGGAGCAGGATGTTTCGAGGGGACTGACCCTTCACAAAGTGCGCACCGAGGTCACGGTGCAGCGGCAGGAGATAGTCACGCTCTTCCAGAGCGTATGCGCTCCCTACGGCGGTGGCTTCGTTGCCATTTCCCGTATACGCTCCACCGACGATCTTTCCCTGCTTGTAGAGACGGAGGATGGTATTGTCGCACTCACGCGTCAGGCGCATGTAGTAGTAGAGTTCACGCTTCTGGTCGTCCGTCAGCGGAGACCCTGCCGGGGATGTTGATTCGCTCTGTCGCTTTGCTGCAGTCATTGCTTCCTCAGTAGCGGACCAGCCTGTTTAGGGCCGACAGGAGATCTGCCTCCTGCGGGAGCATCGCGTTCTCCAAACCGGGAGCGTAGGGGACAGGGGTGTCCTTCGCCCCAACCCTCATGACCGGCGCATCCAGCCGTTCAAACGCCTCAGCGGCAACAATTGCTGCGATCTCGCCTCCAAACCCCCCTGTCAGGGTATCCTCATGCGCAATCAGAAGCTTGCCGGTCTTTCGAACGGACGTCAGGATCGTCTCCTTGTCGAGCGGGCTGAGCGTCCTGAGGTCAATTACCTCGATGCTCACGCCATGCTCCTCCTCGATCTTTCTCGCGGCTTCGAGCGATCGCTGTACAAGCATCCCCCATGTAACAATGGTAAGATCATCGCCTGTCTTCTTCACCTTCGCGATTCCGAAAGGAAGGAGGTACTCATCGTCTGGTTCGGGCGACGCCGCAAACGCCTGGCGATACAGTCCCTTGTGCTCACAGAAGAGGACCGGATCATCCAGCCGGCAGGCGGCTTTGAGCAGACCTTTTGCGTCCGCAGCGTTTGACGGATAGGCGATTCGTATGCCCGGAATATGTGCGAAGAACGCATCGATAGATTGGCTGTGGTAGAGACCACCGTGAATGTATCCCCCCACCGCCACGCGTATCACCAATGGACACGACCACTGGTTGTGTGAGCGGAAGCGAAGCATCGCGACCTCATCACGAATCTGCATGAAGGCCGGCCAGATGTAATCGCCAAATTGAATCTCAACAACAGGCTTGAAATCACCGCGCACCGCGAGCCCGACAGCTGTCCCTACGATGCTCGCTTCAGCCAGGGGCGAGTTGAACACTCGGTCGGATCCGAATCTCTCCGTCAGTCCCTTCGTCGCGGTGAACACCCCTCCCTTGCCTCCCGCAACGTCTTCCCCATAAATCAACATTTTCGGATTTCGTTCCATCTCTTCCGCGAGAGCGTGATTCACGGCATCCACCAGCACAGCTCTCTTCCCCGTGTGCTCAGGCTCGCGGAAACCCTCGGCTGGGACTGTGACTCTGGGTGAATAGACATACTGTTCCAGTTCCGCCGGGTCTGGATGGCCCGCCTGCTCACAGCGATCGGCGGCCTCGTTGACCTCGCGACGGACGTCCTCCCGGAGCCGCTGGACGTCATCGGGACCCAGAACCCCTTTCTCCAGCAGAAGGGCCTCCAGTTGAGGGATGGGATCCCGCTCGCGATCTTCCTCCAGCTCTTTCGCATCGCGGTACTTCCTCTGGTCGTCTGATGACGAATGAGGCAGGAGCCGAACGGTGTCGGCTTCGATGAGAGACGGCCCGTCTCCACGGCGCGCCCGAGAGACGGCTTCCGACGCCACATCAAACATCTCGCGGAAATCGCAGCCATCGACTCTGAAGCTCTGCAAACCCTCGTACCCTTTCACCATCCCATGGACGGACTCGCCGGCGACCTGTTCCGAGACGGGCACGGAGATGGCGTATTTATTGTTCTGGATGAGAAAAACAACAGGGTATCTGCCGCGCGCTGCCCAGTTGACAGCTTCGTGGAACTCACCTTCGCTTGTCGCCCCCTCCCCCGAAGAGACGTAGACGACTTCATCTTTACCGTCCAACACAGCACCCATCGCGGTCCCCACTGCGTGGAGGTACTGCGTGCCGGTGCAGCTGGACTGGGACACTATCCGCCACTTCGTGTGCCCGTAGTGGGAGGGCATGGCGTAGCCCTCGCTGCTCGGCCCCCCCTTTCGGTGGAGGGACTCCAGGAGTACTTCGTCAATCGTGTATCCGAACTGGAGGGCAAAACCAAGATCACGGTAATAGGGATAGGCCCAGTCATGCCCCGGGCGGAGGTTCAGCGCGGTTGCAATCTGAGCAGTCTCGTGTCCCGAACCCCCGATGTGGAAGAACACCTTCCCCTGCTTCACCAGCGACAGGAGCTTCGCGTCAATGATCCGCGCACGGAGGGCATTGGTGTAGGCCTCCAGGAACTGATCAGGCGTGAGCCTGTCAATCGACTCATTCATCTCTTTTTTCCGACCCCGGCCGGGAGCCGTTGCGCCCGCTGCTCTGGTTGCGGTCCTGGTCACTCTGTCACCTCGTGTATCCCGTGGAGCTGAGGCCATTCGCCCGACTGTCCGGCATGGTTGGCCTCCCTTCCACCCAGAAGCTGTAGCAGTGCGCTCATCGTGGTTTTGTCTTGCCGAAAGCCAAAATACGAAACAAATTCACTCACAACCGCTGATGCCACATCGGAAATTCTCACCGGTCCGCCAAGCTGCATTTCCATCGATGTGATACCTTTGTCCGAGATCCCACAGGGGATGATCTTTGCAAAATACGACAGGTCTGTGTTCACGTTGAGTGCAAACCCGTGCATCGTAATCCAGCGTGTGGTCTTTATCCCGATCGCACAGATCTTCTCGTCTCCGAGCCAGACACCGGTGTATCCATCCATGCGGGAGCCCTGAAGGCTGAAACGCGAGAGCGCTGCCATGACAACTTCCTCCAGCCCGCGGAGGTACCGGGCCAGATCCGGGAGGAACCCATTCAAATCCAGGATCGGGTACCCGACCAGCTGCCCCGGTCCATGGTACGTAATGTCACCGCCCCTGTCATTGTAAATGACGGGAACACCCGCCAGCTCTGAACGACTTACGAGGAGGTTTCTCTCGTCGCCGGTCTTGCCAATCGTATAGACGTGAGGATGCTCCGTGAGGAGCAACAGGTCCGGGACACTCCCCGAGGCCCGCAGCTCAACGAGCTTCCGCTGCAGGTTCCAGCACGTCTGATAGGATGTCCGCCCGACATCCACGACAAGAAGATTCTTTTCTCTCTCGGACGTCATTAGATGTTGATTGCTTCCCCATACGCGGCAGCAGCGGCCTCCATCACGGCTTCACTCAGTGTTGGATGCGCATGGATCGTGCGATAGAGATCACGGCCTGTTGTCTCGAGGCGTTTGGCGATGACGAGCTCTGCAATCAACTCCGTCGCGTCGGGACCGAGGATATGCGCGCCCAGCAGCTCGCCGTACTTTGCATCAAAAATGAGTTTGACCATCCCTTCTGTTTCGCCAATCGCCACTGCCTTTCCGAGGGGACGGAACGGATATTTCCCGACACGAATCTCGCGCCCCTCCGCCTTTGCACGTTCTTCGGTCATCCCCACGCTTGCAAGCTGAGGCTGACAGTATGTGCAACCGGGGACGGAATCATAGTCCAGGGGTCCCGGGTTCTTTCCCGCGATCACTTCGACACAGCGAATGGCCTCGGCCGATGCCACGTGAGCCAGCCAGGGTGGACCTATGACGTCTCCGATCGCGTGCACCCCCTCGACACTTGTGCGGTAGTTTCCATCCACGACAACGTGGTTCTTTTCGATGTTCACGCCGACGGATTCAAGACCCAGCTCCTCCACGTTCCCCTGCACACCAATCGCCATAAGAGCCACATCAGCCGCCAGCTCTCTCACCCCATCATTGCCGGATACCTCGACAGCCACACCACGATCACTCTGCTGCACCTTCTCAACGCGAACACCCGTGAGGATATCCACCCCCTGTTTCTTCAGGCTCGCCTCGAGCAATGTTGCGATTTCCCGGTCTTCGATCGGGAGAATGCCCGGCATCATTTCGACCACTGTCACCTTCGTGCCGAGCGCATTGTAGAAGTAAGCGAACTCCACTCCGATAGCACCGGCTCCCACTATCAACATCGAGGCCGGCTGCTCAGGTAGAGACATCGCTTCGGAGCTGGAAATAATCCGTTTTCTGTCAATGGTGATTCCGGGGACAGATCTGGGTCTGGCCCCGGTCGCCAGAATGACGTGACCGGCCCTGAGCTTTTTCTTTCTCTCCCCCTTGCTGCGTACCTCCACCGTTCTGGAATCCAGCATGCTGGCCGAGCCCGAAATCGTCTCGATCCCGTTCTTGCGCATCAGATACTCCACCCCTTTTGAAACGCGATCCGCGATCCTTCGGCTGCGACCGATGATGGCAGTGAAGTCCACCTTCACATTTTCAACGGTGATTCCCCACTCCTCAGACCTCCTTATCATGTTGAGGATTTCCGCGTTTCGGAGGAGTGCTTTTGTCGGGATGCATCCCCAGTTGAGGCACACTCCGCCGAGCCTCTCCCGTTCGATGAGTCCCGTTTTCATCCCCAGCTGTGCCGCACGGATGGCGGCCGTGTAGCCTGCGGGTCCGCCGCCAATGACAAGCACGTCAAACGATTTGTCTGACATGGAGTTCTCTCCCTAAAAACACAAAAGAGGGAATGTGGTTCCCTCCCTCAAATCAGCTCTAGATTCTGTCTGCCTATTCTTGAACTGAAAATATACCCAAAGGGGGCCTGAAAGTCAACGAACCAACTTCCGGGGCCATCGCCAGCCCCTCAGACCCCATTCGATTGATTTTACTGGCCATTTTCGCTATACTATGCCGAAAATTCCAGAACGCTCCATGGCAGACACAGAGGGGACAGGTGAAAGGGTCGTCGCGACCAACAGGAAGGCCCGCCACAACTATACAGTTCTGGATACTCTCGAGACTGGCCTGGTCTTGAAGGGGACAGAAGTGAAGTCCCTTCGCCAAGCGAATGTCAATCTGGCCGAGGGTTACGCGCAAATCAAGGGGAACGAAGTCTGGCTCATCGGGGTGCATATCAGCCCCTACAAACAGGGCAATATCGCGAACGTTGACCCCTTGCGCGAACGAAAGCTCCTTATGCACAGAAAGGAGATCCGCCGTCTGCTGAGCCAGACCCTCGAAAAAGGAGTGACTCTCATACCTCTCAAGATCTTTTTCAAGGCCAACAAAGCCAAGCTGCTTCTGGGCGTGTGCAAAGGCAAACGTGAATACGATCGGCGCCATGAGATTGCGAAGCGCGAGGCTGAACGCAGCATCCGCAGAATGCTGAGGAGATAGCAGACACCGGTGTTCCCATCCCTAAAAGAACAGATGGATCTCATCCGTCGCGGGACGGAGGAGATCATCCCTGAAGACGAGCTGGCCGCGAAGATCGAGAGATCCCTTTCAGCCGGGACCCCCCTGAAAGTCAAGCTGGGTTGTGATCCCAGCAGGCCTGACCTGCACCTGGGTCATTCGGTTGTTCTGCGGAAGCTCCGACAATTCCAAGATCTCGGTCATCACGCAATTCTCATCGTCGGTGATTTCACGGGAATGATCGGCGATCCCTCGGGCCGGAGCAAGACTCGCCCTCCACTCACACTGGATGAGACCCGGAGGAACGGCCAGAGCTACTTCGAACAGGCCACTCGCATTCTCTCGACAAAGAAGATCGAAATGCTCTACAACTCCGAATGGCTCGCGAAGATGAATTTCGCAGACGTCATTCGGCTCGGCAGCAAATACACGGTCGCGCGCATCCTCGAACGTGACGATTTCGAGAAACGCTACAGATCCGGAGAACCGATCAGCGTCCACGAACTGCTCTACCCACTGGCCCAGGCCATGGATTCCGTGGCCATCGAGGCCGACATCGAGCTGGGTGGCACGGACCAGAAATTCAACCTTCTTGTCGGGAGGGACATCCAGCGTGAATACGAGATGGAGCCGCAGGTCATTCTCACGGTCCCCATCCTGGCCGGTACCGACGGTGTTGAGAAGATGAGCAAGTCCCTGGACAACTACATCGGGATCAATGAACCACCCGGAGAGATTTACGGCAAGACCCTCTCGATTCCTGACCGGTTGATCTACGACTATTTTGTCCTCACAACAGGTGTTCCTGAGGACGAACTTCCCTCGATCAAGAAAGAGATTCTAGCCAAGCCACGGGACATGAAG
>JBATTW010000189.1:0-2220 GCA_049670805.1 Bacteroidota bacterium | reverse complement strand
GCCTCATAGCCGACAACTGTACCCAGAGCCAGACTTGTCCTGACATATGGGATGTAATCAGAGATAAACCCCGACAGGAGGGGGTCTTGTGGCTTCTCCTTAAGCACATCGCGTAGCTGCGTCAGAGCCTTTAGGGCATCTCGCTTGTGCCTTGAGCGTGTAGACTTCCAGCGTCTGCGTCCGTCCTGCAGGTAACAGATGTAGTATATACCGTTAGTGCGTTTGAACAGGAAGATGTTGGTGGGAACGGGCATTGCTAACCTCCCTCAGTTAGCAACACCGTTAGCAATCGGTAGGAATTACTGAATACGGACTGGAATCACCCCCAACCCTCAGATCCGAAGTCTGATGCTCTATCCAGTTGAGCTACGGGTGCGTCAAGAAGTCGGACACAAAGCTACAAAAAAGGGGACAGAAAATCTACAGATCAGCTCTACCCTCCTTGCATTGAGACAATCAATCGTGCCGTTCCGTAAACCGCGATCCCCACTGCCGTTCCAAACCAGATCTCTCGCGTGAGGAATCCTCTCCAGGGCTGATGTGGGAGAGACCCTCTCTTTTCCAGATCCTGCTTGTAGAGGATGTAGGATGATGGGCGCCTGGTGATGAAGTTCTCCCTGCTGGCAAGTTCCAGAAGTGCTCTCAGAACCACAACCCCGATCACAACACCCACTGAAGGCAGGGGGCTTATCTCATACACCCCGAGAAAAAGGCCGAACAGAGCAGCATAGATCATCTTCTCAATCCTTACGCTGCGGGAAACTAGTGCCAAACGGAAGAGCACGAAGATTCCCTCACCAAGTTATCCGACCTTTTTCAGACATGCAACCAGCAGGGCACCACCCTTGCTGTCCACTCAACAACACCATGCGAGCGCACACGAATCGATCACTGGGTGTGACCTGGTTCAAAACCCGCCATGCTTATTGCTGTGCGCGCTGGAAGCCGTTCCTTGACTTTCCCACAGGCGAACGGTACATTCTCCTCACAACCAGGCCTTGCAAGGCGGAAATGTGTCGCCTGATGTGGACCCAAAACAGTGACCGAGACGACAGTCCGGTCATGGGCGTCCGGTGAGACCATGATACGATTCTTCACGGACAAACCTGGTTTTGCGGAACAGTTCCTCCTCCAGCCCCCTCATTGGGAATCTGTTTCGCTGAAAGCAGTGGATGACGATGTCCAGCCCCTGGCCACCGATCTGTTTCATCGGAACACGCTGTTTCGCGCGGAAAGTCCGAACCCTTCCTTCTGGCAATGCCTGTTTCTCATAGAGCACGCGCGCCATTCCCAGTTCGATGTTCTCATGGAACACGCCCGCTCCAAGTCAGGTCTGCCCCACGGAATCTGCTCGGTGGCGGGATCAGGTGAGCATTTTCACGGCTACAAGAATCGGCCGTGGGTTAGCGTCCCCGGGAATATCCATTTGTCAGCGTATGTTTCACCCCGACAGCACGTGGATCATTTCGGTGTTGGATTTACCATTCTATCCGCAGTCTCAGTCTTACAGACCCTCGATTCTATTCCCCGATTGAGAGAAAGAGCAATGATCCGATGGGTGAATGACATCCTTCTGGGCGACGCCAAGGTGGGGGGTATCCTTTCATGCACTCAGTCGTGCGGATCAGTCGTGGCGGGTGCCGTCCTGGGGATCGGGCTGAACGTCGGGACGTCACCCCCGGTATCACCTACACCTTTTGTGCCCGAGGTCGCAGCTGTGTCTGACTTTCTCCCGGAGAAGGATCCGTCCATGATGGCATTGACCTTCGAGCTGCTGCTGCATCATCTGGAGCAGAACTACCACGCCCTCGTGGCAGGACACTATCCGCACCTCCTGGAAACATACCGGCAAAGGTCCCTGGTCATCGGCAGAGAGGTCAGGGTGTTTGCCGACACTCTTCATCACTCCCCTGATGAACTCGCCCACGGCACGGTCAGTTCCATCGGGGAGGGTCTGGAGCTGATGCTCGGAAAAGGAGAATCGACCGTAACGAAAGGTCGAGTTGTGATCGACAGGTAGTCAGTACCATCATCCGATCCTCTGAAAGGATCATCTTTTGACCACTCCTGATCTTGTGACAGTCTGCTTCGCCGCCCTCATCGCGGTGTTTGCCCTTCTTGTCTCCCTGGCTGTTGGCATGCGTCTCATCACCTGGCTCTTCCCGGAAAGAGAAGATGAGGATTTAGAGATGTACGCAGCTATTGCCGCCACCTACACGT
>JBATTW010000188.1:0-3689 GCA_049670805.1 Bacteroidota bacterium | reverse complement strand
ACTCTAGAACGACTGCCCGAACACGAAATGGAAACGCCAGCCATCCGGCCAGCCATCACGCGGGTAGACGTCATCGAACCCGTATCCATAGTCGAACCCGAGCATACCGACGGGCTGGATCTGGATTCGAGCGCCGAACCCGGCGGACCTGCGGAGAGCAAAGAAATCCGCCCTCGAGAATGATTCAAAGACGTTCCCCCCCTCAACAAAGCCGTGAATGTAGATAGGCATCGGGTTGATTGAAATCGCATAACGAAGCTCGACTGTCTGCCGAACCATCGCCATCCCCCCGACGATATCTCCGCGGGAGTTGCGCGGACCGATCGATTGGTCTTCGTATCCCCGAAGGGGCGTTGTGGAGATGAACCCCAGCCCTACCCCTCCCATAAAGAAGAGATCAATGGGCGGAATCACCGAATTCCCGAACCGGTTGATGTAGCCGTAGCCTACTGCCAGGAGTAGGGCTATTTTGTTGCTGGCAAATACCGGAACGTACCACTGGGCCCGGAGGAGCCACTTATGAAAATCGATGTTCCCGGGTAGGAACGGCCCACCCGAAACCTCAATGGAGAGGGAAACGTTTGAACCCCTTGTCGGGAATATGGGGTTGTCGACGCTGTTGCGCGTAATGATCTGCTGCAGGCTGACCTGACTGGTCTGCCCCTCGACATAGATCCCCCTCCCGTCGCGCACATCGTTTACCTGGGCACGCAGGACCCAGTCTCCGCGGAAGAAATCGTCCGGCCATCGGAACCGCCGCCCGATTCTGAGCGAACCACCGGTCTGCGTCAGATCATATGTGTAGACCTGCCGCGTGTCGTAGAGGTTGACTCCGAACAAGGTCGGCGTGTCAAAAAGCCAGGGTTCGGTGAAACCGACGCTGAACGTCCTGAACCGTGCCGCTTCCCCGAACTGCCATTGAAAACTGAGAATCTGTCCGGCTCCCCCCTTGAGAGGTTGCGAGATGGAAAAGTTGTTAATGGTGAAGCCCAGGGCACCTGTCACGCCGAACGCCCCGCTGTACCCAACCGAAGCGTTGATATTGTCGCTCGATTTTTCCTCCACCTCGTACGTGATATTGACGGTTTTGTCATCCACCAGCTGGTAGTCTGGCCTGATCTTTTCCGGGTTGAAGTAGTTCAGCACGGCCAGCTGGCGTATGCTCCGTACGATCGCGGCCCTGCTAAAGTAGTCACCCGGTCGCGTGTACAGCTCCCGTCGGATGACCTTCTCCCATGTCTTGGTGTTCCCATTGATATCAACCTGTCCGATCCTGAACTGGTTCATCTCGTAGACCTTGATGGTAATGTCCATCTGATCCTCGCCAACGCGCTCCTCGATCGGTTCCATGTTTAGCCGGAGGTACCCGTTGTCCAGGTAGAGGGAGGCAACATCAGTCTGGTCTTCGTTTCCACGCAGGTTCATCTCGAACTTCTCGAGGTCGTATACTTCTCCGGGAAACATATCCAGTCGCATATTCAAGACGGGATCGGGGAAAACGGAATTCCCCTCCCAGGTGATATTCCGGATGGTGTACTGGGGCCCCTCATGCAGACGGACGACAATGAACATTTTCTCCAGGTCTTCGCTGTACCAGAGGGAATCCCCCAGAACTTCCGCGTCCCGATAGCCGTTTCTTCTGTAAAACTGGATGACCAGCTTCTTGTCCTCCTCGAAGAGCTCCCGTGCAAACTGCGCAGATGTCCAGAACTGCCACCAGCTGCTTTCGGAGGTCTCCTCCATCGCACCCAGAAGATCGTCGTCGTCAAACGCGCTGTTTCCCTCGAACACGATGCTCTCGATCTCTACCTCATTCCCCTCATCGATCTCGATTTTCAACACGATGCGCGCACCGGTCGAGTCGGCAGGCTCGGTTGTCACGTTCACCTTCGCGAGGAGGAGCCCCTCTTCCTCATACTTCTTCAGAATCTCTCTCTTGAGCCGTTTGATATCCTGGGGCGGGAACACCTGGCCTCTCACCAGGTTGACCATCTTCTGGATGTCGTCCTCGTCGATCTCGTCGTTCCCCTCTATTTCCACCCGCTCAAACCTGGGGAGCTCCTTGAGTTTGATGAGGAGATAGACGCCATCTCCTACTTTTCGATCAACGATGACCTGCACGTCACCAAAAATCTTTAGCGACCAGAGCTTCCTGAGTGCCCCCGCAACCTTGTCCCCGGTAGGATGCACGATTTCGTCGCCCACGCGGAGCCCTGAATTCGCGATGATGGCGGTCGGGTCCGCGAGGATGTTCCCCTCGACCGAAATGCCGAGGATCTTGTATACTTCTTGAGATTGAGTGCCTTGAGCAAACAAAGAAGAGGTGATCAACAGGCCAAGCCCCACCACCGCCATCTGCAGCACACGCTTGTTCATCGTTACGGTCCCGTCACGCTCTTGATCAGACTCTTGAGATGGCTCTTCTCGCCAGGATGGTTGTGTCAGACCTGCTCGCTCACCATGCCAAACCGACGCTCGCGTCGCTGATAGTCGCGAATCGCAGTGTACAGCTCGTCACGCCTGAACGAAGGCCAGTATTTCGGAGTGATAAAGATCTCCGTGTATGCAAGCTGCCAGAGGAGGAAGTTGCTGACACGAAACTCACCACTGGTTCTGACCAGAAGGTCAGGATCGGGTATCGATTCGGTTGCGAGGTAGCTGCCTACCAGGTCCTCGGTGATCTCGTCTTCCCGGAACCGCCCATCAACGAGATCTCGGGCAATGTGTTTGATTGCCTCGGTGATCTCCCAGCGTCCGCTGTAGCTCAGTGCAAGCGTGAGTGTGAGACCGCTGTTGTTGGCGGTCCTCTGAATGCCGTCCAGGAGTTCGTTCTGGACTTCTTTGGGAAGGGTTGCGAGTTCGCCGATCGCTTTGAGGCGAACATTGTTTGTGTGCAGTCGGTCGGTTTCGTCCCGAAGGGCCTTGAGAAGCAACCGCATCAGGAGGGAGACCTCCTCCTGAGGCCGTTTCCAGTTCTCTGTTGAAAAGGCGTAAAGCGTCAGAAATTGCACGCCAAGCTGACCACACACCTCCACAATATCGCGAACTGACTCAACCCCCTCCGCATGGCCTGCAATCCTGGGCATTCCTCGCTGTTTTGCCCATCGCCCATTTCCGTCCATGATGATGGCAACGTGGCGGGGAATTTCGCCGGACCTTCGCAACTCCTCCTGCACTTTCCGGTCTTCACCAGTAGCTTGCTGAGGACCCTTGCCCAATGCCAGAGATCTCCCGTAACCGGTTGTGGGTGGAACGACCAGATTGCATAACTCGGAAAAAAAATTTACGTTATTTTGCAAAGAAAGTCAAATTTGACTATTCTTGGCTCATGGGACAATATTTTTTGTAATTTTGAAAGGGTGACAATGGCTGGTGTACCGAACCTTCCCGAAATGATGAAGCAAATTCAGAAGGTGCAGGAGAAGATGGCAGAGATCCAGGAGGGTCTCGAGTCAAAGACCGTAATCGGCGAGGCTGGCGGAGGTATGGTGAAGGTCACCGCCAATGGAAAGCAGCGGCTAGTCGGGATCAACATCGACAAGGAAGTCGTGGATCCGTCAGACATCGACATGCTCGAGGATCTCGTCCTTGCTGCGACAAACAAAGCATTGGAGGAGGCCGGGAAGATGGCACAGGAGGAGGTCAGCAAAGCCACCTCCGGGATGCTTCCGAATATCCCCGGACTCAAT
>JBATTW010000187.1:0-10544 GCA_049670805.1 Bacteroidota bacterium | reverse complement strand
CGTCAAGCCGGATGACACGGCCCACAATCCGGGAACTCTCCCCCTGGGAAGTGAAAGCGCCCGAGAGGTCTGGCTCAGCCCGATCGTTGGTGTGCCATCGCAGCGAGATCTCCCGGGTCTCCCTCAGGTCGGCCTCGTCCAGGACCGCCACGATGCCCGGGAGGAGGTGAACCAGAGCGCGGCGTACCCGCTTGACATCGTCGTAGGCGCCTGTAGCGTCGATAAGCCAGTGACCGCCCAGTACGTCATCGAAATGTGAGGAGAGTATCCTCCCCTGCATTTCCCTTGAACGGGGATCCTTCTGTTTTCCGCGCTGGTGGGGGAGGGTTCTCATTTCCCTCCCGCCGAACATGAGTAGATTGTGTCCGCGCGCAGAGGCGTTGTAGTATTCCCATCGGTTCTCTTCGAAGAAATCAGCAGGATAGCCGGAGGGAGACCCGAGGTCGACAATCAGGCGCTCTCCGTAACCGTCAATACAGACCTGACCGATGTCATTGTGTTCATGGTTCTCTTCGCGTCCCGCCTTTCCATACACCACGCAGGCCGTGATTGCGGGGTTCCAGTCGGTCCGGCTGCTGAAGTTGGCCCCGTGTGCGGAGAAGGTCCTTCCGAGCGGGAGGATCTTTGTGGGATCTGTCGGTTCGACCGAGGGGTCATGCCAGAGGAACTCCACAGGATCAGCGCCGGAGGGGGCATGTGTTTGGTAGAACCACTGATAGATTCCGGCACGGGTGGCGCTGGCCACGGCCGCGAAGTGCTTCACCTCGACTGGAGCATTCGTCCCGGAATCTCCGAATGCCGCGACGCGACCCGGCGGGAGGGTAAAGTAGATCGTCCATTCGCAGGTCTGGGGGAAGGGAGGTTTTGTCAGGGGGTTCTCCCCGCCTCCGGACCAGTATCGTCGAGCGAGGTAGTAGGCCGCTGGGAGTTTGGTTGCATTAGCGTAGGCAACGGACTCATTGAACTCCCCCTCCGGGCCATATGTCTCCAGGTACTTCTGCATAAGCGGCGTCGAATACTCAATGAGCTTTCTTGAATGAGGGTGATCATCCCCCAGCGCCATCCCCACGATCCCGAATCCTCCGACGATAACAGTCAACCAGTTATTCATGTCGTGGGTCCACCAGGGATCCTGCTCCAGCGATGTAAGGTACGGGTGTATTCCTTTTCTGTCCAGGCCTTCGAGGACGAACTCGCGCTCCGGTGCTGTCAACGAGGAATAGAGCCAGTCGTACGACAGAGCGATGTCGTGCGCGAGCATCCCGGTGCGCAAACCGGCCGGATGGCCGAAGCGCCGGTGTGCCTTGTCGAGCCATTCCGGCCACTGCGCGTCGTCAAACAGCGCATCCATCTGGTGCAGCGCGATCTTCTTGTACGTCTCCTCACCCGTGAGGAGGTTCACCAGTGCGGCCCGCAGGATCCGTTGCCCGGCGGCGTTACAGATCGTCCAGTCAGGATTGTCGTGTTTGGCGGCCGGGAGATCGCGGCCGGGGAAGACCGAGGAGGGAACGAGGGGCCCGGCGTCGATGTCGGCATTG
Source organism: Bacteroidota bacterium (assembly GCA_049670805.1). GTDB lineage: Bacteria > Bacteroidota > Ignavibacteria > UBA10030 > UBA6906 > JBATTW01. The sequence continues at coordinate 9,006 of JBATTW010000187.1, read as the reverse complement.
GCGCCGGCGAGTATCCGTTTCCAGAGATCGTGCGAGTGCCCGGTGGTGACGGACTTTCTGACCTCATCCAGGCTCCGGAGACCGTTGATCTTCTTCCCTGTCAGGTATATCCGGGGATGCCCCGGAATCGGTCCGGTACCCCTCCCGTCACCGGGGAGAATCCCTGCGACGATATCCCGTCCCGGGACGGCGAGCGCCCCGGCTCCCGCGACACAGGACGTCAGGAGGAAACGGCGCCTTGTTACACGTCCGAATGGGTCACCTGTACGTTCTGGCACCGTTGTTTCCATTTCATCTGGTGAGCGTACGGGCCGGTTTGCGCGACTAGAGACCCTTCGCGGCGTACGGATAGAAAAGAAACGGGAGATCCTGATTCTTGAGGAGATCTTCATCTATCGGCGTCATCTCCGCGAGTGCGCCATATCGTTGATCATCGTACGCGAGAGAGGCCCTCTGGAGCAGCGAACGGAGTCTGGAAAACGGCTTGACGCCGTAACGCTGAACATCATAGTCCGTAAACGGCCACTCGGCAGCCGGGTCAGCGTATGGAGCTAGAAAGTCAATCGCCCTTTGTATGCTGCTTCCGTCCGGTGACGCGTAATTCCAGAGGTCCACGCCGAGAATCTCTCCCATCGTCGCGAGATCCAGGAATTTGGCAACGGTAGCGGCTGTGTATCCGATGGCCCTGTTTCTCTCGAGTTCGTAGGGGAGCCGGCCGTCAGGTCGAATCTGCCGGTCCACCCGTTCTTTTGTGCACTCCTCAAGGATACGCCGTGCAAGGCCCCGCCTGCCCGCGAAAAGTGCGAAGGAGACCGCTGCCTGGTCGTAATTCGTGCCGTGGTTGTTCCAGACCCGCCTGGCCTCCTGCGCATCCTCGTCGTTGAGCATCCAATCCAGAAACTGAACAAACCAATCCACCATGCGAGAGTGATCCTTCTCCGTCCATGACGAGGAAGGCACCAGCATTCCGAGACAGTCTATGAACAGGGGCATGATCCCCAGGTGGATGATACCGTAGTATGACCCCTCGAACACCCCCGGTTGGGCGTGGGAATAGCGAAGGTTCGGCTTCATACGCGTGGCCGGGTCAAGGAACCATACTCTGAGCAGGCTGGTGGCGTGCCGGGCGTACTCCTCTTCACCGGTCATGTGATAGGCCAACCCCAGTTTCCATACCGCACCGGCCATCTTCGCGAACTTGATGTGATCTCCATACCTGACGCGATCCGGATTGACCTTGCCGTCGCGATAGATCCAGGGCATTCCGTCAGGTTTCGTCGGGTCCGGCCAGTAGTAGCCGCCGATGGACATGAAATCGTGTTTGTCCCCGCTTGGAGGAGTGAGCGCTTTCTCCATGACCGACGCGGCCCTTACGGAGAGAGCCTGCTCGGCCTCTTTGCGAAGAATGCGCATCGCCAGGTCGTAGCTCGTGTCGCCGCCGGCAATCGCTCCTTTTGCCCCGACCAGGATATCTTTCTTCAGAACAAACATGCTCGTGCTCAGTGTATCCTGCTGCTGCTTATGCCAGGGGGAATAGAGCACATATGACGTGTGTACGGGGACGTCTTCACGCGGAAGCCTCCGGAGGAGCCTGCCATATTCATCATCGTCGTAAGCGACGGAACCCTGAAGGAGGAGGGGGACGAGAAGGGGTGGCCGAACCTCGAGGATGTATGGCCAGACTCTCGTGGAATCGGCGTAGGGAGCGACAAAGTCCAGGGCCTTTCGAATGCTACCACCGCCGACTGCCGTATGGTTCCAAAGGTCAATGCCCAGCCGTTCGGCCATGGTGGCGAGCTGAAAGAGGTACCCGACGCTCTCAACGCTGTTGCTAAACGTGATTTCCCTCTCCAGTTCATACGGCTGTCGTCCGTCGCGACGGATGTGACGCTTGATTCGCTCATCTTTGCTTGCTTCAACAACCCTGCGCGCAAGGAGTTCCTGGTTTAGAAAGAGAGCGCATGTCACCACCTGGACGTCGTAGACTGTTCCGAATCGATTCCAGATCATCTTCGCATCCCGCCCCATATCGCTGTCGGTGAGCCACTCCAGGTACGCCGCCACCCACTCAGTCATGTCCGCCTGGTCACTGTTTGTCCACACGTCAGACGATGCGAGCAGTCCCACGGCGTCAATGACGTAGGGAAGCTTCTCCATGGATTTTATGCCAAAGCTCGTCCCTTCGTTCCGTCCGCGCTCGAACCAGGCGTGATTCAGGTTCGGGTTCATCCTCGTCGGGGGGTCGAGGAACCATGTCCGGAGCAACAGGCTTGCGTGCTCGGCATACTTCTCCTCCCCGAAGAGGTAGTACCCGAGGGCAAGATTCTGAAGCGCGGTTGCCATTCGCTCGAAGGCGACCTGGTCGCCGATTTCGTAGTATTCGGGATTGATTTCTCCTTCGCGGTTCCAGAAATAGGGGAGGCCGTTTTCTTGATCGGCGTCCGGCCACCAGAGTGGGGCCGGACAGAGAAAGTCGTGCTTGTCGCCGCTGGGGGCGATGTACTCGTCGTCCATCACCGAAACAGGGCGAATCCCCAGGGCCTGGTCTGCTTTCGCCCGAACATAGCCCGCCGATCTGACCCAGACCGGGTCGTTCGCCTTGACGCGTTCACGTGCATCCATAAGGACCGCCGGGTTGACGGAAAACGCATGTGGAGGGGTGCTGTCTCCTGTGTCAGGCCGCTGACAAGAGAGGATGGAGAGGGAGAGGAAAACTCCTCCGAACACTAACGAGAATCGCATCGGATGACCTTTCTGATTCAGCTTGAGGTTCCGTCCATGTTCTCTTCGCCGTCCGGAGTCGCCGGAGCCTGATGCTTCCGCTGATACCTCCGGGTTCCATAGACGACGAGGCTCCCCATGAGGACAGCCAGGAGGCCAATGGCGACGTTCAGCCCTATTCCGGCGCCTGAGCCGGCGAAGAGACCGAGGAAGACCAGGACCGCGCCGATAATCACCGCGAGCCGCCCGGCAAATGTGTATGCGCGCACTCCACGGAGGTCGATCGCGTCAGTGGTTGCGTGGGCCGGTGTTCGAAGATCCCGTTCCAGACTCGTGATCCTCTCTGCAAAAGCACCCTTTCGCTTGTTGAAGAGGGCGGAGAGGACGAAGACGATGCCGCTGACCGAAATGCCGGTAAACGTGTTTACCTCATAGCGGCCCATCTCTACGCCGAACACCGTGACATTGATCGGTTCAAAGATCGAGCCCATGGAATCCACAGGGATTCCGTTTGCAAGATTGGCGAACACGCTGATCACCAGGATGGCAACGACACCGGATCCGAATGCAACCATCCCTGACCACCAGGGTGTCCGCGTGTACACGAGACCGAGCATGACCGGCACAAACATCGACGGCTTGTAGAGCGAGTCGGCGCGGAGGTACACATCGAACGCGCCGCCGAATTGGCCCACGCTGAGCGCTATCCAGATAGCGAGAATCCCCATAACGGCAACGCTGGTTTTTCCGAAGGCGAGTTGGGCACGCTCGGAGGGCTCTCTGCCACGGTACCGTTTGGTGAGTGGGACATACGCATCCTTTGTGAGGACAGCTGCCAGCCAGTTGAACGTGGTATCGACCGAGCTCATCGTCGCCGCGAGGATTGCCGCCACCATAATGCCGAGAAGGCCGTGGGGAAGCACCGCGAGGGCTAGCGTGACGAAGGAGGCTTCGGCGGGTTTTGTGAGCTCCGGCCAGAGGGTCTCCATGCTCGGAAACAGGATCGTTGTCGTCATGACCGGGAAGATCCACATCATTGGCATTACGATGCTCAGTACCGCGCACCAACGAGCCATCTTCTTTGTGTCACGCTCGTCCGGTACGCTGTAGTACCGTTGCCCGATGTGCCAGTTGACGTTGTAGCCCATTACAATATTCATGCTGTAGGCAAGCCAGAAGATTGTCGGCCGACCGACGATATCGATGTCAAAGTATCCCTGTGGGGCTTCGTGTATCATTCTCGAGACGCCTGCGAGTATGTCTCCGTCTCCAAGAACGTAGTAGGAAACAGGGAGGATGGTCAGCGTGATGAGGAAGAGGATGAGGAACTGCAGCGCGTCGGTTACCATGACGGCCCAGAGTCCGCCCAGGAGGGTGTAGAACACCATCACGAACCCGATCACAAAGAGTGAGAGTTCGAAACCGTTCATCTTCATGAAGCCGAGATCAAACACCACCGTGTTGAAGCCGAGTGCGGTGGAGACAAATATGCACAGGGTGTAGATCATCGTCCCGAGTATCAGGACGTTCGGGAGGACGGAGAGGAACGTGTAGAAATACGTGGTGCCCGGTGAGAATCGGCGACTGAGGAACTGCATCGGTGTGTCAATGCGGGTCCGCCGCCAGAGGGGGCCGTAGATGTAGTACCCGAGGAGATATGCGGGGAGTGCAAGACTGAAGAGGATAATCGCCCCGCCACCGTTCTGGTAGGTAACTCCGGCCGCTCCGACAAACATGAACGCGGAGAAACCCGAGACGAACAACGAGATGGCCGAGAGCCCCCACGGAATGTGCCCACCTCCCTTGAAGTAGTCGTCAGACTTCTTGTTGAAGCGGGAGACGTACAATCCCGTGGCGATCACCATCAGGAGGTAGAGCCCGACGATGATGTAGTCCAGAATGTTGAGGTGTTTCAGCTCAAGCATATCGGTCTGGTCCCGGCTGGGGTCTCGTCTATCTGATAGGTTCTCCGTACCTGGTTTGAAACGTGGGTGTGTGTCCTGCCATTTTCATGAAGATGTCCAGCGGGAGGAGCTCGAACTCCGGCCCCAGCTGATCCAAGATCCTCTTGACCCGCTTGATGTCGGACCACTGCCGGACATGCATGAGGAGGTAGTACGGACGTTTCGCGTTCAGGTTGGCAAGCTCCTGCAGGTCCGCGACGGCCTCGTTTTCATCCCGCTTTTCACCCAGGTAGTAGTCATAAGAGACAAACGGCTTGCCATCGTGTACGGCGAACGTATGACCGGGTCTGTAGCCGTTTGCTATTCCCAGGACCTCGGGCATGCGCTCGAAGTAAACATCCACTATCTCCTTCGGGATGTCGTCGTCGATGCCGTCCGTCTTCCAGTAGGTCGCATGATCCATGATCTCAAAGACGTTGAGATCGAGTTTCTTCATGAGAGCGTATGCCGTATCGACCACCGCAGGGAGGTGCTCGGAGGGAATGGCTTTCGGATACATGTAGCCGGGACCGGAGAGCGAGCCGATGAAATAGTCATTCGGGGTTGCCATGTCATAGAAGAACTGGAGCATGGCCGGGGCAAGCCAGGACCAGTTCATCGTGACCTCCCATGCATACGGGATCTCTCCCCGTCCGGGTTTTGTCCAGGCCCCCAGTCCCAGACAGTCAGTTTGAATACAGGAGATGTATACCTTCTTCTCGGGGACGTACACCTTGCCGGGCTCGACGTTGTGGTTGTTCTTGAATTGATACCCCGGCGTAAGAGGGATCTGGTGATTGAAGCTCATATTTGGGAGCGTATGAAGGCCCTCTACGCGGAGGGCGTAGTTGGACGTCAATGTCACGTGCTGCGCTTCCTTGTCTTTTTTGTACGAGTGCCAACCCATGACAAACGTCATCGGTTTCATCTCGCTGAAAATGCGTTTGGCGAACTCGTACTCGAGCGTGTCCGCTGGATTGGTGGACGCGTCCGTGAAGAAAGACTTGTGGTGAATCCCGAAGTCGGCGATCCCGGGCTTCATGATCTTCCCCCACTCACCACCCATGTAGACGAGATACTCCTTGCTGCACTGGTCCCAGTACTCTTTGTACGCCCATTCGTAGATCTGGATATCGGACTGGCCTGTAAACTTCCCGCGGAAATCCTCTTTCATTTTCAGGCCGTATTTTTCGGCCAGCGGTATGAGCTCCTCGGACACCACCACGGCGCGATGGAGGCCCGCCGCGGTAAATGCGACAATGAGAGATGTCCGGACAGACCTGTCCCACACGACGTAACCGTTCGCGTGGCCGGCAAGTTTTGCCAGTGCCTCCTCCGCGTTGTTGAGGTGGGTGAACGCCATGTGTCTGGAGGTGCGGTAGTACTCCAGGAGAGGTTCGGAAAAGGTGAAATCCCATTTCTCCGGATAGAGGAAATAGAGCCTGGGCGCGCCGACGTTTGCCACGCCCTGGAGACTGATCAGGAGCGCGTGCGCGGGAAGCTGGCCCTCTATTTCCCAGTTGTCGGTGAGCTGCATGACATACATCTCGTCCGCGGATTGTCCCTGAAGGGCCGGGGTGAAAATGAGCGAGCATGCTAACAGGAGATACAACGGTTTCATCGTGTCATTCCTTATATACGATACGGAAGCTCGTGAATGAGGGGTTTCAGCTCCACCCCCCGTTATCGGGGCGCGTCCGGCTGGCTCCGCTCGAATACCAGGATCACGGAGATGGGTCTGCTCGAGCGCGTCTCCCGGAGTGTCAGTGTGTTACCGTCTCCATTTATCCGGTATTCGCGTGTCGTGGTGATCGTGGCTTCACCCTGTGAAACGGTGACAATTTCTTCGGAAACGGTCATCAACGCTTCGCCCGGGATAATCCACTTTCCCGATACCTTGCGTTCGCCGTCCATCTTCGCGAGGACGCCCATATACCAGTTGTCCGTCCAGATTTCCGTCGTCACGGGTATGCTCTCCGGGTCACCGCCGGGTCGGAATGCGTACCGATCCACGAGAGCAAGCCGTTTACGCTCGATCCAGTTGTGGTCGATCGTTATGGTGCCGCTCGATTCCCCGATGACGAGCTCCGGCTTTCTGTAGCGCCATGTGGCGAGGTTTGTGCTCTTTTCCTGGACAAATCGCCAGGTCCCGAATAGTGAGTTGTCGGTGTCCTGGGCAAACAGACCCTGCAATGGTATATGGAGGACCAGGACTAGAGTGCACACGAGGGCTTTCATGGTGATTCCAGTTTGATTCTTGGAGATTGCGCGATATGCCGGGCGACGGCGTTGAGGTACGGAGAGGGCCCCGATAACCTCCCCCCGATGGGGTTCGGATAAACTACAGAATCGAGAGCCGAGAATCAAACCTGGCGGCCTCTCCCTTGCATAATCTGGGATAAAGGCTTTTATTACTTACCGCCTGCCACACGAGCAGTATCCTCCACGCCATCGCGTGCCCGGGATCTTGTTCGAGCACTCGCGCCAATACACAGGGACAACATGGTTAACCTTCTGGAGCTACTTCCTGAATATGTGCTGCACTGGCTGGTTCAGAAAGGTAAAGACCGTAGACTGCAGGCAAAGGAGGTGCTCCTCAAAGAGGGAGAGCACAATGATTCACTCTTCCTTGTGCTCGACGGGCTGTTTGGAACCTACGTGACCTCCGCCACGGAGAGTCGTCTGGAACACCATGGCGCGGGCAGTATCCTGGGTGAGATGTCCTTTTTTACGGATGGTGTTTCCTCGGAGCTCGTTGTCGCGGAAGAGGAGTCACAGGTTCTGGAGATCCAGAAGAGCAGTCTCAAAGAGAAGCTCGATTACGACGCCGGTTACGCGTCCGACTTCTACAAGGCTCTTTTATACACCGTTTCGCAGAAGCTCAGGCACACGTCATTGAAGTTGTACGCGATGGAGACCGAAGCGAGGACGGACGCGACAAAAGACCCCGCCGTGAAGAAGGCTCAGGCGGAGATCGACCGGTTCAAGGAAACGATCGTCAAACTGGATAAGTCGGCTCTGAAATTTGGAGGCCTTTCGGAGGAACAATACCAAGAGTTCTCCGCGCAGGCAGAGGAGCTGATGTACGTGTGTCATTCCCTTCTGGGAGACAACTCCCCTCTGAACGAGTACGTTCGGGAGCAGATCGGGGCACGTTTGCAGCATGAAATGCTCCCCTATGTCCTCACCACCGAGACCGCTGATCGGTTCTATTCGAAACCCCGGGGCTACGCGGGTGATTACCTTGCGATCCATCGGATCTACCAGAATGTGCCCGGCGGGACAGGCCGGCTTGGCCCGCTCGTGGACCGAATGTTTCTGGACACACCCCCTGCACGGGCGCTCCGGAACAGACGCTCTCTCCTGGCAAGTGAAATCCTCGCGACCGTGGAGACCAGACCGAACGACGTGACGAGAATTCTGTGTCTGGCAAGCGGTCCCGCCACCGAAGTCTTTGACGCCTTCTCGTCGCTCGACGATCCCCACCGGTTGAAGGCCACGTTGATGGATATCGACCTGCAGGCTCTCGCGTTCGTGGATGAGGTCCGGAGCAAAGAGAAACTCACAAACCAGATTGCTCTCACCAACGAAAACCTCATCGCCCTCTTCCTCGGAAGGGTCACGACGACGCTCAAGCCGCAGGATCTGATCTACAGTATGGGTCTCATTGACTATCTCAACGATAAACTGGTCGGAAAACTCCTCCAGTATGCCTACGACAGTCTCGCACCGGGGGGGAGGGTGCTTCTCGGCAACTTCCATCCAAAGAATCCCGCGAAGGAGTTTATGGACTTTGTCCTGGAGTGGCGTTTGATCCACAGAACCGAAGATGACATGAACCGGTTGTTCCTGTCGTCTCCGTTCAGACGTCCCTGCACCAAAATCTTCTTTGAGGAGGAAGGGGTGGATCTGTTCGCGGAATGTAGAAAGGAAGAACAAGCGTGACTTCAAGGGAAAGGGTTGCTGCCGCACTGAATCACCACGAACCGGATACCGTTCCTATTGATTTCTCCGGCCATCGTTCGTCCGGGATAGCGGCTCTTGCCTATGCCCGGCTTCGAAGCTACCTCGGTCTCGAGAGGAGACCGATACGGGTCTACGACATCGGGCAACAACTTGCCATCGTGGACGAGGATGTCCTGGACAGGTTCGGTGTCGATACGATCGAGCTGGGGAGGGGGTTCTCACTCGAAGATGACCACTGGAGGGATTGGGTTCTTCCCGATGGCACACCCTGTCAGATTCCGGTCTGGATTCGTCCGGTGCGCGAGAGTTCACGCTGGGTTCTTCGATCGAAGAGCGGCCGCGTGGTGTCACAGATGCCGGACGGGGCGCTCTATTT
>JBATTW010000186.1:0-39923 GCA_049670805.1 Bacteroidota bacterium | reverse complement strand
GGCCGCCAACGAGGCCGAGAAAGCGGCCGATATCAACATCCTCGAGGTGCGGGCCTTCGGCTCGATGGGCCGGGTCTACCTCGGTGGTGAGGAGAAGGACATCGATGTCGGCTGGCGGGCAGCCGTTGCTGCCATCGAAGGCGTCGGGTGTCACATTGTTTCCGAAGTCAATCGGGTTTCCCTCGAAGCACCGGATGCACTTCGCCCTGTTGATGTGACAGCGGCGATCTACCCGGGATTTCCCACCGACATGCAGGCACAATGGGCGGCATTGATGTCACGTGCCGGGGGCTCCTCCGTCATTACGGATTCTATCTACCCGGACCGGTTCAAACACGTCCCGGAGCTATCACGTCTTGGAGCGGACATCAAGTTGAGAGAGAATGCCGCCGTTGTCCGAGGGGCTCGTCGGCTTGCTGGCGCCAAAGTAATGTCAACGGACCTGCGAGGGTCCGCATCACTCATTCTGGCGGGGCTCATTGCCGAGGGGACCACCGAAGTGCTTCGTGTGTACCACATCGACAGGGGGTATGAAACGATTGAGCGGAAGCTTCAGATACTCGGTGCGGACATTGAGCGTGTTTCCGAACAGGAATTCTGAACGGCTGTGATCCCCCTTATGCCAGTGCCCCGCATACGCCGTCTGCTTCTCCCCGCGCTTCTGTATGCCATCATCGCTCTTGCGTGCACGCAGACACCCCTCCTGAACTATCTCGGGTACGAATTCTCGGTAGTGATTGCCCTTGCGGGTTCATGTGTTGCAGGTGTGCTGACCATCTCGATCGTGCGAAGGGAGCATGTGGCTGAGGGCAGCGATGCTGAAGAACGGACACGAGCGGCACTGGCTTCGTTGCGGTCCGCGCTGATGGGATGCAGCGTGCTGTTGATCGTCCCGTTTGTCATCATGGCAGGCAATGCCTTTTTTGTCAAGAACTGTTCCCTGATTGAGGGTGTGGGGTTCTACTTCCTGCTGGCCCTTGTGAGCACACTCTTTTCCTGCTGCGTGGCCTTTTTCCTTGCCGTTCAGTACCGACATGCAACAGTCATCTTTTTTCTCTTCGTTGCGGTAACAGTTCTCTATGCGATAGGACTGGGGTACTTCACACCGGCCATCTTCTCCTACAACTTTTTCTACGGCTACTTTCCAGGACTCACCTATGACGAGGTGGTGTCCCTCTCCTGGACACTCGTCCTGTTCCGGCTTTTTACAGTCGCCCTTGGTGTGCTGTTCGCGTGGATGGGTGTTCTCGTTGTGTGCCATATTCCACACGGAGGGGGAACCTGGCGGAGGACGTTCATGCTGGTGAAAATCCTGGTCCGCCCACGATATCGCTGGCTCTCACTTCTGGTTGTGCTGAGTTTGGGACTGCTTTTTGAGTACCGGTGTGACGTTGGTTTCGAGACGACGACCAACTATCTGCGGCAGAAACTGGAGAGCAAGTTTACCACTCGGCACTTCGTGATTCACTATGCGCCAGATTCCTTTTCTGACGAGGAGATCAGGCGGTTCGGCGCAGAGCATGAATTTCGGCTTCACCAGATCATGGAGGAGTTTGCGCTCAGGCGTACGGACCCTCTGGAGTCGTTCGTTTATCCGTCGGCGGACCTCAAACGTCGTCTCATTGGTGCAGGTAGTACGAACATCGCGAAGCCGTGGAGCCGCCAGATGCATATCACCCGTGACGCGCTCTGGAGTTCGCTCAAACACGAAATGGTGCATATTGTGGCCGGTGTCTTTGGCCGCCGCGTTATCCGTGCAAGCCTGAGCACGGGATTGGTGGAGGGGCTCGCAACGGCTGTGGTGCGCGGGTGGGGAAACCGGACGGTGCATCAGTACGCAGCCGCACTCTACGCGTTTGAGCTTGCTCCCGATATAACAGGAATGATGTCGTTTGCCGGATTTGCATCTCAGGTCCCTTCGGTCAGCTATGTCCTTGCCGGTTCCTTCTGCCGGTATCTGATCGACCGGTACGGGATCCGCAAGATCGTCCTTCTCTATCAGAGTGAAGACTATAGCGGAGTGTACGGGCGGACACTTGAAGAACTCGTCTCGGAATGGCGGCGGTATCTGGAGCGTTTTCCGGTGGTGGATTCCGAGCGGGGCGTGGTGGGCGCGCTTTTTCGGGAGCCGGCGATATTCGAGAAGGTGTGTGCCAGAGTGGTCGCAGAGAGGAATGCAGAGGCGCGGAAGGCCTTCGCGCGCAGTGACTATGCTCAGGCCGAGAGCCTCTATCAGACCTCGTACGGTGAGGCGGGTGGGTACCGCGCGTTTGCCGGATATGTGAGCAGCGCTTTTTTTCTCGGGCGGTTTGATTCGGTTGTCGCTGCCTATGAAAGGGTGGTCGTCGGGTCCGCACGCTCGCTGCAGTACCTGGACCTTTTTCTGCTCATTGGCGACGCTTTCTGGACGCTGGGAGATACCGAGACAGCGAAGGGACTGTACAGAAGCGTCCGCGCGATAAACCTGACAAGCTCCGGCGCAGAAGCCGCGGCCCTCCGGCTGATGATGCTGCACCATCCTCATCCCGGTGAACCGGTGCCGGGACTCCTTCACTCTGTGTCTACCGATTCGTTACAGTTGTCTTTACTCGACTCTGTTGTGAACCATGATCCTGCAAACCTGCCTGCGGTCTATATGAAAGGGGTAGTCCTTCAGAGGATGAGGAGGGATGAGGCGGCTCTTCAGGTGTTTCGGGGCATGAATCTGGCCGGGACAGACAGTCTCCTCCAGGCATCGCGTCTGAGGAGGATGGGTGTGCTTCTCTTTCGTCTGAAACGGTACGATGATGCCAAGGCGGTATTTTGGGGTTCCCTCAATCATGACGACGGTGAAATGATGCAGTACCTCATGGAAGATTGGATTGACAGGTGTGAATGGATGGCACAGTATGGCGAGTGACCAGACCCGACGGTTCGCGCGTATTCTCGTCACCCGGTTGAGGTTTATTGGTGACATCATCCTGACCATCCCGGTAGTACAGTCTCTCCGGGAGGCATATCCCGAAGCGTTTATCGCGTACATGGGTGAACGGGAGGCTGTGAGTCTGCTTTCGCTAAACCCGTACCTGGATGAGCTCATTCCGTTTGACGCATCTCGTCCCGGTTTCATGGAGCAGACGCGCATTGCACGGGAACTCAGGAAACGGAAGTTTGATCTCGTGGTGGACCTGTTTTCCAATCCCCGAACCGCACTGCTGACGTACCTCACGGGGGCGCCCACCCGGGTTGGGCTGGACCGGAAGGGTCGGGGGAGGTTGTATACCGTGCGCGTGCGGGACGACGGGCGACCAAAATCAGCCGTCGAATTTCACCAGCAGTTTGTTACTGCCCTGGGACTAACTCCGTCTCGCGAATTGCCCTCTATTACTCTCTCGGAGGAGGAGAGAGAGAGGGCGCGATACCGGGTTCAGAGGCTGGTGCCCGGCCGGATCTCTCCGGGGTCAGGTCGGCCCCTTGTCGGAATTCACCCCGGTGCCACGTGGCCCGCCAAGAGATGGTTTCCAGAGAAGTTTGCCGCGCTTGTTGATATGGTTCAGTCCGGTCTCGGGGGGGACGTCATCGTTACCGGCGGACCCAAAGACAGCGCAACCGTTCGGGATGTCGTCCGGCTGGCTCGGGCAGAACCGGCTGTGACAGGGCCTCTCTCACTCCGGGAGCTGGCCGCGGTGTTGGGTGAATGTTCGGTCTTTGTTACGAATGATGCGGGGCCGATGCATATCTCCGCTGCCGTCGGTACACCCACCGTCGGTCTGTTTGGCCCCGGTCAGGAGGATATCTGGTTTCCCTACGCGGCGGAGTCGGGTCACATTGCGCTACGGAGAGACGTTCCCTGTCATCCGTGCCATCTTGATGTTTGCGACCGTCCTGGTGAAGAACATATGCGGTGCATGGGGCTGTTGGGCGCGGATGAGGTTTTTGCGGCAGTTGGGCGCGCACTCCAGGCGGGGCCTGTTGGAAAATCGCGTTGATTTTCTGGCCCTTTTTGTCATATTGTAGAGGTTCTGCGTTTCTGCAGGGCGATAAGGCGAGTACCAGATTTGGAAATCCGGAGGTGTAGATGAGTACTATTATTGCTGATATTGTAGCACGTGAGATCCTTGATTCGCGTGGCAACCCCACCGTGGAGGTTGATGTGGAGCTCGAGAGCGGTATTCTCGGGCGGGCGGCGGTCCCGAGCGGTGCCTCCACCGGTGAACATGAGGCTGTGGAGCTCCGTGACGGGGACAAGGCGCGGTATGGCGGGAAGGGGGTTCTCAATGCGGTTGAGCACGTCAACAACACGCTTTCGGGTGAGCTGACAGGGTTTGAGGCTCTTGACCAGGCGGGGATTGACGGATTGATGTTGAAGCTGGACGGCACCCCGACGAAATCCAAACTGGGAGCAAACGCGATCCTGGGCGTTTCGCTGGCGGTTGCCAGAGCGGCCGCTCTCTCTCTGAAGCTGCCACTGTATCGGTACATCGGCGGGGTGCATGCGAAGACGCTGCCTGTTCCCATGATGAATATTCTCAACGGTGGAAAGCATGCTGACAACAACGTCGACTTCCAGGAGTTCATGATCGTTCCCGTCAACGCGCCCACATTTGCAGAAGCTCTTCGTATGGGGGCGGAGGTCTTTCACGCATTGAAATCGGTCCTGAGCAAGAAGGGGTACAATACCGCTGTGGGAGACGAAGGAGGATTTGCGCCGAACCTGAAATCCAACGACGAAGCTATCGAGGTTATCCTCCAGGCAATTGACACGACAGGATACAAGGCCGGCAGCGATGTGTACATTGCACTTGACCCGGCGGCAAGCGAATTCACAAAGGACGGCAAATACGTCTTCCACAAGTCGGACAACACAACAAAGACTCCGGCACAGATGGTGGAGTACTGGGAGCACTGGGTGGATCAGTACCCGATCATCTCGATCGAAGACGGTATGGATGAAAACGACTGGGAAGGATGGAAGCTGATGACTGATCGGCTCGGCCACAAAATCCAGCTGGTCGGGGATGATCTCTTTGTGACAAACACATCCTTTCTCCAGAAGGGAATTGATATGGGGGTGGCGAACTCGATTCTTGTCAAGGTGAATCAGATCGGTTCGCTCACCGAGACCCTGGATGCGGTGGGTCTGGCAAAACGAGCGGGCTACACGGCGGTTATCAGCCACCGCTCGGGAGAGACGGAAGACACGACCATTGCCGACATTGCTGTTGCCACGAACGTTGGCCAGATAAAGACAGGGTCGGCGAGCAGAACCGATCGCGTGGCAAAGTACAACCAGCTTCTTCGCATAGAGGAGGAGCTGGGAACCACCGCTTCCTACGCGGGCATCACAGCGTTCAAGAAGAAATAGCCCTATCGCACACGCGACAGAAGGGTACCTGATTATGCCACAAAAGATCGTCTTTGGGACAGATGGCTGGCGGGCGGTCATCGCCGATGATTTTACGTTTGTCAATCTGGAGAAGGTGGCGCTGGCGACAGCCCGGTATTTCAAGCAGCACAAGAAGATCAAAAACGGGATAGTCATCGGCTATGATGCACGGTTCATGTCCAGAGAATTCGCCGAGAAATCAGCGGAAGTAATAGCCAATGCCGGGATTTCCGTCTTGCTCTCCGATGGCATTGCTACAACACCGGCGATCGCGCTAATGACGAAACTGGAGCGCGCGGCGGGAGGGGTGGTTATCACGGCCAGCCACAACCCTGCAAAGTACAACGGCTTCAAGATCAAGGGGGACTTTGGCGGGCCGGCACACCCCGAGATGATTGCGAAGGTCGAACGGGAGCTCTCCAAGGTCATGAGTTTGAAGAGGTTGCCAAAGGGGCGATATACGTTCCAGCAGCTCCTCGAGAAGGGAACAATTCGCCTCATCGGGATGAAGCAGCGATATCTCGACGATCTCATGACGAAGATTGATTTTGCCAGAATACGGGAATCGGGTATCCGCATACTCTACGATGCGATGCATGGTGCGGGCCAGAACGTCATCCGGTCTGTGCTCCCAGGGGTGGCTGAGATCCGGGGCACGTTCAACCCATCGTTTGGAGGGATGAATCCAGAACCCCTTGCGCACAATCTGGCTGAGTTGATGCAGCGGGTGAAGAACGAGGGATACAACATCGGCCTGGCCACCGACGGTGACGCTGATCGCATAGGGGCCGTTGACGAACAGGGTCAGTTTGTGGATTCTCACAGGATCTTCTCTCTGCTGTTGAAGTACCTCGTGGAGGAGAAGGGGATGACCGGAGAGGTGGCAAAGTCGTTTTCCGTGACAACAATGGTTGATGATCAGTGCGCGCGGTATGGGCTGACCCTTCACGAAACAGCGATCGGCTTCAAACACCTGTGCCGGCTGATGACCGAACGTGACATCCTGATTGCCGGGGAAGAGAGTGGCGGGCTCGGTGTGAAGGGCCATATCCCTGAGCGCGATGGCATCTTCCTGGGTTTGCTGTTGTGCGAGATGATGGCGGTTCGAAGGAAGACACTGAGCGCGCTCGTGGAGGAGCTCATGGAGGAGTATGGCCATCACGAGTTTAGGCGTGTCGATCTCCACGTGACCGAGAAAGACAAAGCTGCGATTATGAAGCGTTTCCGTGGTGGGGTGCGGGACATCGGGGGCGTTCCGGTGGCCGGGCGGAAGGATACAGACGGCATCAAGTACTTTGTGGAAGGCGGCTGGGTGCTCGTTCGGGCTTCGGGGACAGAGCCACTTGTGAGGTTCTACGCCGAAGCCGAGACCCGCGAGAAGGTCAACGCCCTGCTGGAAGCGGCCACGAAGGAGAGGTAGTTTCAGCATCGGAGGTGCTCGGACATGAGACGGAAGATGCGCTGAAATGCAAACACGAGCCTACTACACTGTCATGCCAGACGGCACCGTCAAGCAGTTGAATCCGTTCACGGGAACGGAAGTGTGGGCGGTGGGAGGTCGGAAGAGCAAGCCGATTGCCAACGCCGTCAAGGTTCGCGCCACCCCCGTCGAGAGCCATGAACCGGAAGACTATTGCAGTTTCTGCCGTGCGCACTACTTTGAAGTGGCACCGGAAAAATCCCGTCTCGTGCGGCGTAACGCCGGGTGGCAGCAAATCGACAAATTGTCGCCGGACAAGTATCTGGAGACGGTCGCGGAATTCCGTCGTGTGGCGAACGTGTTCGAAATCGTCACCCTGGAGTATTGGCGAAAGAACTATGCATACAAACTGCCTGCGCAGCTCGCCAAGTGGAAGGATGACTACCTTTCGAATCCAGTCGGCCTCAAACATGTTACCGATATCGTGCACTACAAGCTGGAGCAGGAAGGGAAGACGGAGGAGGAGATCGACAAGGTCCCCGTTGCCGACAAGCTCGCCGTGGCCGATGCGTTCTTTGCCGGGGGCCACGAACAGATCATTGCCCAGCGACATTACAAACCGGGTGCCCAGTCGACGGCGGACCTTTACTCGTCGGGGGAAATGACAGAGGATGAGCACTTTCAGTATTTCAGGATGACCATTGACGCGATGCGGGACATCACGCTCAATAACCGGTATGTCCGGTACGTCAGCGTGTTCCAGAACTGGCTGCAGTCGGCCGGGGCGTCGTTTGACCACCTCCACAAGCAGCTCGTTGCGGTAGATGAGTGGGGCGCGTCTATCTCAAACCAGATCAAGATGTTGAGGGATGACCCAAACGTCTTCAATGATCTGACGGCGAATTTTGCGGCGCATCACAATCTCGTTTTTGCGGAAAACGAATCTGCCCTAGCCCTCGTAGGAATAGGCCACCGGTATCCGACGATCGAGATTTTTTCGCGGTCGGACAGCGGACGCCCGCACGAGCATACTGACGAAGAAATCCGCGGCATGAGCAATCTGGTACACGCAATTCATGCGGCGATGGGGAGCCAGATCTCGTGCAACGAGGAGTGGTACTATACACCCATTGATGCAGTCTATAAGATGCCCTGGCATGTATTGATCAAGTGGCGTGTCAACGTCCCGGCAGGATTTGAGGGGGGGACGGGAATCTTCATCAACCCGATTACGCCCATTGATTTGCGTGACGTGATGGTGCCACGGATGTACAAGCTTCGTGACGAGGGCAAGATTGCGTGGCTCAGGATCGCGGAAGAGTGCCGCGTGGACCCCAATCCGCTGAAGTACTATCTGCGGTAGAGGGCTGGTCTCCCCCTCTCGCTGGATGTTCTCTTCGGTCCTGCCCCATCGGCCCTCCTCTTCAGTTTCGATTACCACTCCCGTCAACGACGGCAACCCTACAGGAAGATGGTCTCGGCGGTTGATATCAGATTGCGATTCGGTCACAGGGTCTTGCTCGACAACCTGTCGGTCTGGATTGGTCCGCGCGACCGGATAGGTCTTGTAGGCTCAAACGGAACAGGAAAATCCACATTGCTGAAGATCCTCGCGGGAGAAATCGTTCCTGACGGAGGGAAGGTCACGCGGGCAAAACACCTGTCGGTGGGGCTTTTGCCTCAGGAAGGGATCACGCTGGGAGGGAGAACGTTGTACGACGAGGCAGAGTCCGTGTTTGCTGACGCTCTCGAAACGGAGCGGCGGATGGTGGAACTCGAGGGGCAACTCTCCCGGGAACCCGAGAGCCCGGAGGAACATGCATACGCTCTCGAATTGTACGGCGAGCTCCAGCAGAACCTGGAATCCTCAGACGTCTATCGCCGAACGGCGGAGATTGAACGAGTGCTTTCCGGGTTGGGTTTTACGCCCGACGATTCCCGCAGAAGCACGGACGAATTCAGCGGCGGATGGCAGATGCGGATTGCACTCGCAAAACTCCTGCTTGAGAGACCGTCGTTGCTTCTGCTGGATGAGCCGACGAACCACCTGGATCTCGACTCACTCCAGTGGCTCGAAGGGTACATCGCGGCGTACAGAGGCGCGGTAATTCTCGTATCCCATGATCGACGATTTCTCGACACGCAAACTGGACGGACCTTTGCGTTGAGCCAGGGTCGGTTGACGGAGTACGACGGGAACTACAGCTTCTACGAGAAAGCAAAGGAGGGGCACCTGCGGCAACTCCGGGCGGCGAAAAAGAACCAGGAACAAGAAATTAGACAGGCCGAGCGTTTTATTGAACGGTTTCGCTACAAAGCCACAAAGGCGCGGCAGGTGCAGAGCAGAATCAAAGCGCTGGGGAGAATGGAGAGGGTTGAGATCGAGGAGGAGGAAGACACTGTGCGTCTCGCATTCCCGACATGCAAAGAGCCCGGACGGTCGATTGTGCAACTCCGCAGCGTCGTGAAACGATACGGGTCCCACACCGTCTTTCGAAATGTGGATATGGAGATCGGGCGGGGCGACAGGGTTGCGTTTGTGGGTGTGAACGGAGCAGGGAAATCGACACTTGCACGTATCATCGCGGGTGTCGAGCCATTTGATTCCGGCGATCGTCTGGTAGGGCACAATGTCATTGTCTCGTATTTTGCCCAGCATCAAGCAGAAGAGCTTGACCCGGCAAAGAGCGTCTTCCAGACAATGGAGGAAGTGGCCACCGGGGATATCCGGCCACGGCTGAGGACACTTCTCGGTAGTTTTCTCTTCAGCGGCGATGACGTCCACAAAAGCGTCGGGGTGCTCTCGGGAGGAGAGAAGAGCCGGCTGGCGCTTGCGAAGATGCTGGTGCGGCCTGCCAACTTTCTCGTGATGGACGAGCCGACGAACCATCTTGATATGCAATCAAAGGGTGTTCTCCAGCGGGCCTTGAACTCTTTTGAGGGGAGCTATGTTGTCGTGTCGCATGACCGCGATTTTCTGGATCCGCTGGTGCACAGGGTAGCGGACCTCGGTGAAGGTGGTGTACGGATGTTTATCGGTAACGTGAGCGAGTTTACCGAGAAGAACCGGCGGGAGGGGCAGATCGATGCGGCCCCAGCCCGGTTCCCGGTCCAGCATGTTTCGGACGGGAAGATGCGGAAGCGACAAGAAGCGGAACTGCGTCAGAACCGCTACCGGCGTGCAATACCGCTCCGTGAGGAGATCTCACGTGTCGAGCTCGCAATAGAGGAGAAAGAGCAACGCAAGCGGGAATATGAGCTGCTGATGGGAGACCCGGACTTCTACCGGGAGAGTGGCCGGGTAAAGGAGATTACCGGCGAGTACAGGATGCTCGAAGACGCGCTCCGGCAGGAGTACGTCCGCTGGAACGAGTTAAACACAGAGCTGGAACGGTTGATCCAGGAACATCAGTTTCCCCAGGCCGACAAATGAAACGAGGCGATGAAGTGGTTCTCACGGTGGAGGGTGTTTCCAACGACGGAAAGGCCGTGGGGCGGGTGGAGGGGTTGGTCGTGTTTGTCCGGGGAGGCGCCCCGGGTGATGTTGCGCGTGTGAGAATCATTCGTGCTCGACGGCGGTACGCGGAAGCAGCAATCGTCGAACTCGACCGGCCATCACCAGATCGTGCGACGCCTCGCTGCCGCCACTTTGGTATATGTGGTGGATGTTCATGGCAGCATGTGGCGTACGCGGCTCAGCTCCGCTTCAAACGACAACACGTGCAGGACAGCCTGGAAAGGATAGGTGGATTCGCGGCCCTACCCGTTCAACCTGTCATGGCTGCGGAAGAGCCTTTCTTCTACCGGAACAAGATGGAATTCTCGTTTGGCGAACGGTGGCTCTCCGACGAGGAGATGGAGCATGTGCGTGACGGTATCCCCGGAAGCGTGGATCGCTTTGCTCTCGGTTTGCACATCCCGCTCCGGTTCGATCGGGTGCTCAATATCGAGGAGTGCTGGCTTCAGTCGGAGAAGAGCTCTCAGATCCTGCACGTTGTTCGGTCATTCTGTCGGGAGCGGGGCCTGTCCATTTATTCTACGATGACGCATGCGGGGTACCTGCGCAATCTGGTCATTCGGGAGAGCAAGCGCACGGGCGAGCGCATGGTCAATCTTGTTACGAGCGAGGATAATCCGCGTCTCATGAAGGATCTCTCTGCGCTGCTGCTGAGCCGGTTTTCCGATATCACGACGATCTGTAACAACATCACGCAGCGAAAAGCGCTTGTCGCAGTGGGGGAGAGCGAACGTGTGTATCATGGCCCGGGGTACATTACCGAGAAGCTCGGCAACAAGGTCTTCCGTGTGTCCGCGAATTCATTCTTCCAGGCCCATACCGACCAGACCGAGAAGCTCTACAAAACGGTCAGGCAGCTGGCTTCGCTCGACAGCAGCGATGTGGTGTACGATCTCTATTCGGGGACCGGAACGATTGCGCTCACCCTGTCCGATTACGTGGAGGAGGTGGTTGGTGTGGAAGCGGCAGAGTCTGCTGTGGCCGATGCGCGCCGTAATGCCACGTTGAACGATGTGAAGAACTGTGTGTTTATCGCAGGCGAGCTAAAAGAAAAGCTGACGCGTGACACAGGCTGGCTGGGTGAGCACCGGCTGCCCAGCGTCGTGGTTCTTGACCCGCCACGTGCGGGCGTCCACGAAAAGGTATTGCAGCAAGTCCTCAGGATCAAACCGAGCCGGATTGTCTACGTCAGCTGTAACCCTGCGACGCAGGCCCGGGATCTCGCTGTTCTCTGCTCGAGCGGTGTCTACTCGATTCAGGCTGTCCAGCCCGTTGATATGTTCCCCCACACCAATCACGTGGAAAATGTCGTTGCGCTGGGTATGCGCGAGTGAACAGAGCGCGCCTTCGTCGGTTTTATCCGAGGTGCTCTTCGAGAAAACCCATCACCCTTCGCCGGTACTCGTCCCCCCCCACTTCAACCATGTCGCTATGCCGGGCACCCTGGAGAAGCCAGAGTTCTTTCGGGTCGTTTGCCTGTGCCCACACCGCTTCGGAATAGACCGGTTTGATGAGCTCATCGACGGTTCCGTGTAGCACAAAAAGAGGAACGTGTACGCGTTGCACGGCGGCGAGAGGGGAAACAGCATTTGCCTTGAAGTGCGCCAGGTATTCTGATCGTTTGATGACGATGTTTCGCAAGTAGTGCCACGGGAGCTTGATCATGCGTTTCTGATAATCATCGAAAACCGTCCTGAGGGTCGAGAAACCGCTCTCTGCTACCACGGCGGCGACCCTCTTGTCGTTAGCGGCGACCTGGATCGCCACCGCAGCGCCCATAGAGTTTCCGAACAGACCGATCTTCCCGATTGCGATATCGGAACGTGACAGGAGATACGAGATTATCACGCTCGTATCGTGTTTTTCGTAGAAACCGTAGGTACAGAACATACCCCCACTCTCACCGTGGTGCCGGGAGTCGTAGAGGAATACATTGAAGCCTTTCGCCAGAAGCATCTGCGCGACGGGAAGACCTGCTATCTTGCATTCGCTCACCCCATGCAGGTAGATGATCGTCCCCCGGGAGCGGGCGGGCGCTTTGAGAAACCAGCAGCGGAGGGGGATTCCCTCTGACGTGTTCAAGCTTAATTCTTCGTATTCGACGGAGAGATCGGAGGGGTGAAGCAAGGGAGTATGCTTGCGGTAGTACTCGCCGGTTCGCCGGTATGGCTGCATGAGCATGAAGGGACCGATGACGAAGATCAACATTGAGAAAAAGAGAAGGAAGATGAGGGCAAACAGAACGAGAAGGAAAATGATGGTCATGCACAAATATACAGACCGGTCGTGCGGGAAGCAACAGACCCCTTTTTGCATATCCAGGCCGTTCTTTGTATATTGATCGGCCTTTTGTCACGCGGGTGTCATGCTGCCGGAACGCGTCGCAATCATTCACGAGTGGTTCACCTCCATGCGGGGGGGCGAGAAGTGTGTCGAGGCCATGTGCGAGGAGTTTCCGCAGGCTACGCTCTTCACGCTCCTTCATGTGAAGGGATCTGTGTCGCCCGTAATCGAAAGGATGCCTATCCGCACGTCGTTCGTTCAGCACCTCCCGTTCTCCGTGCAGCGCTACCGCCACTACCTTCCACTCTTTCCCGCCGCGGTTCGGCAGTTTGACCTGAGCGAATTTGACTGCGTCATCAGCTCCCATCATTGTGTCGCGAAGGGGGTGCGTGTTCCTGACCACGCGCTGCACATCTGCTACTGTTACACTCCCATGCGGTACATCTGGGGTCAGTACGACGACTACTTCGGACCGGGGCGGGCAGGTATGCTTACACGTTTCGGCATGCGTTGTGCGGTGGGACGTCTGAGGCAGTGGGATGTCCGGACGGCGGCGAACCCTCACCATTTTGTAGCCATATCAGAAAACGTCCGCGAACGGATTTCCAGTATTTACGGTCGTACATCGGATGTCATCTACCCCCCTGTCGATACGAAGCAGTTCAAAGTAAGCAGCCAGGACGAGGGCTGGTTTCTCGTTGTCAGCGCGCTTGTTCCGTACAAACGCATTGATCTTGCAATCGAGGCGTGCAATCGGACCGGTGACAAGCTGGTGATCGTCGGGGACGGGCCGGACATGGCTCGACTCCGGGCTCTGGCGGGACAGACCATCGAGTTCACCGGCTGGCTGGCGGACGAGCAGCTGAGAGAGATGTACGGGCGGTGTTCCGCCCTGCTCTTTCCCGGTGAGGAGGATTTCGGAATCGTACCTTTGGAGGCCATGGCCTCGGGCAAGCCGGTCATTGCCTACGGAAGGGGGGGGGCGCTGGAAACGGTTCTGGACACCCCCCTCCAACGGACGGGGGTCTTGTTCCGGGAGCAGAGCGTGGACGCTGTTGTGGAGGCAATCGCCGAGTACCGGAAGTCCTCGTTTGATCCGGGGGTCCTTCGCGGTTTCGCGGTGAGATTCGATCGGGAGCTCTTCAAGGGAAGGGTGCGGGACTACGTGGAGCGCCGCTGGATGGAGTTCTCGTCGGAATCTTCTCAACTCTAAGTCTGGCAAGGAGTTATCGGGATCGTTGGTTGACATTTCGGCCGGTTTTTGGTATATTTTTCGTTCACGTCACTGAGGAATCGAGATGCGCAGGCTGGCCCGGCGCCGCGAGAAGAGCCCCCGGCTCTACGACATTCTGATTGTATCGCTTGGCGAGGGGAGCAGAACCCGCAAGTTCCGGGCGAGCAGGCTGACCGTGGTGCTGGTTGCGCTGGGGGCATTTCTTCTGAGCGTGATGATCACGCTGGTTGTCCTCATGTTTACCCCGGTTGCGATGTACGTTCCATTGCCCAGCCCGCTGCTGGAGGAGAAGTACGGCAGACAGATAGCGGAAACGCAGCAGCAGCTCACCCGTCTTGCCGGAGACGTATTTCTCCTCCGTGATTACAATCTCCAGCTCCGGAAAGCGCTGGGCGAGACTGTCCAGAGGGATTCATCGCTTGATTGGACGCTGCCGCCCTCCTTTTCACTCGAAACCCGGGAAGGTGTCTCACGCGGCCCATCCACCGGTCCGGCACAGACCGCCAGTGGCGCGGTTCCTGCCGCAGGTCGGAACATTTTGGCAGTTCGATGGCCGTCTTCATACAGTGTTGCGGCCACACGGGGCGGCGCATCACATGCGCGTTTCCCCCTCCTGATGCCAACCGAAGGATTTGTCACACAGGGTTTTGACCCCGAACACGGGCACTTTGGAATGGATGTCGCAGGCAAACGTGGTACGCCCGTGCACGCTGCCAGCGCCGGCCGTGTTCTCTTTTCGGGGTGGACATATGAGGATGGAAACACTGTGATCGTCTCGCATGGCGGAAGCGTCCTCACAGTGTACAAGCACAACCAGGCATTGCTTGTTAACGCACACGCCAAGGTCAAGCGTGGTGAGGCTATCGCATTGCTCGGGACATCTGGAAAGACCAGCCTGGGTCCGCATCTCCACTTTGAAGTGTGGATGGATGGTGTTCCGCATGACCCGGACGAATTCGTGTTGCGTACGTCGAATCGACAATAGATGGAGACCATAGCATGGCCGAGAAACACGACAGCGGCGAACTGAGTTTTGTCGGTCCCGGAACGACCGTAGAAGGGAAAATCCGAACAGATGGCAGCATCCGCATAGACGGGAAACTTGTGGGTGAACTGTTCGCGAAATCCAACGCAGCGGTCGGGATCAACGGTATCGTTGAAGGAGCAGTTGCCGCAAAGAATGTTTCCCTTGCAGGGAAGGTGCACGGAACCGTTACGGCGACCGAAAAGCTGATCCTGGAGGAGAAATCCGTTATGAAGGGAGATATCCGTGCGTCCCGACTGGTCATCGACGAGGGAGCCATGTTTGACGGGAATTGCGCGATGACTACCCAGCCAGGACAGTCGAAGTCAGGATAGGACGACAGGTTCTCACGGTCATGCAGCAAAAGACGGGCCGGTGGTGGAGCAGTGAGGGAGCAACCTACCTCACCATGGGGATGCAACTTGCCCTATCAGTCATCGTGTTCTTCTTCCTGGGCAGATGGCTGGATGGGATGCTTGAGACAGCCCCGTGGTTGATGATTGCCGGTCTTGCGGTCGGGATTGTGGGGGGGTTTATCAAATTCTTTACCACGGCGGTCTCCCTGGGCAAGAGAGCGAATCGTGATGCGGAGAGGCGTCGAAGGGAGAAAGCGGTTGAAGATTGACGGCGGGTTTCTCAGGAGGATCGCAGTGGTGATTGCTGTCGTGGGGCTTCTCCTCGCCTATCCGCTGGCAGCGTACGCGTCACGGGAAATCATCCTGGCGACAGTGGCAGGAGCCGTGCTCAGCACGATCAACGTTCTTCTGGGCTATCTCGCAACAGAGTATTCGTTTCAGAAATCGTACTCGACATTTCTCAAGGCCGTCCTCGGCGGCATGGGCGTCCGGATGCTGCTGATTCTCGGGGCGATGGTCATTCTGATTCTACAGTACCGGATGAACGCCGTTGCATTGACGGTCTCGATGTTCGGATTCACCGTGATATACCTGGTGCTGGAGGTCCTTTTTATTCAGAAGAAGGTGGTTGTGAGGAACCGGGAGTAGCATGAACACCACAATTGATTCACTTTCCGCACAGTCGTATCCTGACACCCTCGGTGCCCGGGAGGTTGCCGGTGGAGCTCACGACAACGGAAATCTCTTTGCGGAACTCCTGCACCACCTTGAGGACTCTCATGAACTGGAGACGCCGTTCGGCCATGTCCATCTTCCTGAGTTTCCCCCCGTGGATGTGTTCGGCCTCACGGTAGACCTCTCCATTACCAAACACGTGCTGTTTGTCTGGATCGCAGCCCTACTTCTCTGTATTGTCGCCATTAGCGCGACACGGAAGCATGCCCGGACAGAAGTACCGAGGGGCTTTACGAACCTCTTTGAGGCGATAGTGGTCTTTGTGCGTGACGAGATTGCAGTGTACAACATGGGTCCCCGCGGGATCCGGTACACACCGTATCTTCTGACGACGTTCTTCTTCATCCTTCTGATGAATGTGCTGGGCTTGATCCCGTATGGTTCCACCGCAACCGCAAATGTCAGTGTGACAGCCGGCTTGGCACTCATTGCGTTCCTGATGATCAATGGTGCGTCTATTCGTGCTCAGGGAGCGGGACGCTGGCTTGCGCACCTGACCGGGGGCGTCCACTGGGCTCTCTGGCCTATCATGATTCCGATAGAGATCATAGGACTTTTTACGAAACCGTTTGCCCTCTGCATCCGGCTCTTTGCCAACATGAATGGCGGGCACATGGTCATCGTATCGCTCATCGGACTGATCTTTCTCTTCCAGAGCTACGTCATCGCTATTGCTCCTGCAGGATTTGTCGTTGGCATCCTCTTCCTGGAACTCTTCGTGTCGATTTTGCAGGCATACATATTTACCATGTTAACAGCGACGTTTATGGGGCTGGGAATGCAGGAAGCTGGTCACGGAGCGGAGGAAGAGCATTCCTAAATGTCGTCGAACAACGGCAGCAATTCATCCATCACATTACTGACAGGAGAACAACTATGGATGCAGTGGGTCTTGGATATCTCGCATCAGGTATTGGAGCAGCGTTGACCATTATCGGCGCCGGGCATGGCATCGGGAAGCTTGCCGCAGCGGCTATGGAGGCGAGCGGAAGGCAGCCGGAGGTTGCAGGGCAGGTGCGGACGTCCATGCTGATCGCGGCCGCGCTCATCGAAGGCGCAACCTTCTTCTCTCTGGCGATCTGCATTATTCTTGCGACAAAGTAGCAGAGGCGAGAAAACATCATGTTGGAGATCAATCCCGGTCTCATTGTCTGGACGATCATCACGTTTGTTGTGGCCCTGGTTATTCTCCGGGCGGCGGCGTGGAAACCACTCCTGGACGTGCTGACCCAACGGGAGGAAAAGATCCGAGGACAACTCGACCAGGCGGAGCGCGCGCAGGAGGAAGCTCAGCGCCTTCTGGAGGAGAACCGGCGGCAACTTGCGGAGGCGGGAGAGCAATCTCAAAGGATTCTCCGTGAGGGACGGCAGGTAGCGGACAAATTGAAATCGGAGATCGTTGACAGAGCCAACACGAGCGCACGTTCGATTATCGAGCAGG
Organism: Bacteroidota bacterium; assembly: GCA_049670805.1. Classification (GTDB taxonomy): domain Bacteria; phylum Bacteroidota; class Ignavibacteria; order UBA10030; family UBA6906; genus JBATTW01. The sequence continues at coordinate 22,548 of JBATTW010000186.1, read as the reverse complement.
CCAAGGGAGAAATATTGCGGGAGAAGGACTCGGCGCTCCAGCAGCTGAGAACGGAAGTGGCCGATCTGGCCATTGGGGCGGCCGGGAAGATCCTCGACGCGAATCTCGACACACCAAAGCAGCGTAAACTTGTCGATGCGGTTATCAAGGACATGGACAAGGGTGGGGAGGGATGAAGAACATCCGCGTAGCGCGACGGTATGCATCGGCCCTTGTGATTTCCGCGGAAGAGGGGGGGGTGGTGGAGGCGGTCTCCCGAGATCTTGATCGGGTGGGTAAGGTCATAGAGGCATCACGTGAATTCCGGCTATTGCTCGCAAGTCCCGTTGTCTCTCCGGAGAAGAAAGCCGCCGTGGTGGAGGAGCTGTTCGGACGCCGTGTCGGAAGAGAAACGATGACGTTCATAAAGCTGTTGCTCCAGAAGGGGAGGGAGGAATTCCTCTCCGACGTCATCGAGCAGTTTCGGGCTTTGCTTGACGAAATGCGTGGCATTGTAGCGGTTGAAGTGACCTCCGCGTTGGAGCTGACACGGGACCAGGAGCGCCGTTTGCGGAAGCAGCTGGAACAGTACACCGGAAAACATGTGCGTATCCACCCGAGGCTCGATACTTCTATTCGCGGAGGTGTTGTGATGCGGATCGGGGACACGGTGATTGACGGGAGCATAACGCACCAGCTCGTTCTCCTGCGGGAGCGCATGGCGGAGGGTGGGCTTGTCGAGCACGAGGTGTAAACAGGAAACAGAGGACGGGAGCATGGCAGAAGTCAGACCAGACGAAGTATCGGCGATACTCAGAAAACAGCTCGCGGGTTTTGACAAAGAGATCGATGTCTATGATGTCGGAACGGTTCTGCAAGTCGGGGACGGCGTAGCGCGCATATACGGGTTGACAAAGGCCCTCATGAGCGAGTTGATCGAATTTCCCCATGGCGTGTTCGGAATGGTTCTCAATCTCGAGGAGGATAACGTTGGATGCATCCTGTTCGGGGAAAGCAGCAAGATCAAGGAGGGAGACATCGTCAAGCGCGCCGGCAGGGTAGCGTCGCTTCCGGTGGGTGATGCCCTCCTCGGGAGAGTTGTCACCCCCCTCGGGCAACCGGTGGATGGGCGGGGGCCTGTCGCATCAGACAAGTTCATGCCGATTGAACGCAAAGCCCTCGGGGTAATTCAGCGACAGCCCGTCAAGGAGCCTCTCCAGACGGGACTGAAGGCTGTGGATGGCATGATCCCCATCGGGAGGGGACAGCGGGAGCTGATCATTGGTGACCGCCAGACAGGCAAGACGGCAATCGCCATTGATGCCATCATCAACCAGCAGCATACCCACACCGAAAAGGCGGGGAAGGAAGGGATAGAGCCCGTTTTCTGTGTTTATGTAGCTGTGGGACAGAAGAGCTCGACGGTCGCGCAGGTGGTGGACAAGCTCGAGGAGGAAGGCGCGATGGAGTACACCACGGTGATCGCGGCGACGGCGAGTTATCCGGCGCCGATGCAGTACATTGCTCCTTACGCCGGCGCAACACTGGGCGAGTATTACCGTGATAGCGGCCGGCACGCGCTCGTGGTGTATGACGACCTCTCAAAACAGGCCCAGGCGTACCGGCAGGTGTCACTCCTATTGCGACGTCCACCCGGACGAGAGGCTTATCCCGGTGACGTGTTCTACCTCCATTCCCGCCTTCTTGAGCGGGCTTCAAAGCTCAGCGATCAACTCGGTGGAGGGAGCCTTACCGCGCTGCCGATCATCGAAACGCAGGCGGGGGATGTTTCGGCGTACATCCCGACAAACGTCATATCCATCACGGATGGACAGATCTATCTGGAGCCCGGCATGTTCAATGCGGGCATTCGGCCGGCGATCAACGTCGGGATCTCTGTGTCACGTGTAGGCGGGAATGCGCAAATCAAGGCCATGAAGAAAGTTGCCGGCAGCCTCCGGCTCGACCTGGCCCAGTATCGTGAGCTGGAAGCTTTTGCGAAATTCGGCTCGGACCTGGAAAAGTCAACCCAGGCGCAGTTGCGACGGGGCTCACGGCTCGTCGAACTGTTGAAGCAGGACCAGTTTATCCCGATGCCCGTGGAGAACCAGGTAGTGAGCATCTTCGCAGGTACGCACGGGTATCTCGACAAAATCCCGCTGGAGGAGGTCCGGCGCTTTGAGGGCGAACTGCTGGATGCGATGGAGGCCAGACATATGGATCTCCTGAGGGAGGTTGCGGAGAAAAAGGAGTTGACGGAGGAGATCACAAAGAAACTGCACGGGATCCTCAAGGAATTCAGTGAGGCGTTCTCGGTGCCGGCAGGCGGGTAGGTATGGCCACACTTCGGGAAGTCCGGAGTCGCATTGCGGGGGTCAAGGCGACCCAGAAGATCACCAAAGCCATGAAGATGGTGGCGGCAGCAAAGCTTCGCCGTGCGCAATCTGCCGTTACTGCCGTGCGGCCCTATGCCCGGACAATGCGAGAACTGCTTCAGCACCTGCTGATGGAGACCGAGGGTTTCGCAGCGGACTACATTCAACCGAGGGACGTTGGGTCCGTTGCACTGCTGGTGGTGACATCGGATCGTGGGTTGTGTGGTGGGTTCAACACAAACCTCCTCCGATCCACAGTGGAACACGTTAACGCCAAATATCCCGGGTGGTTTGAAGAGGGACGGATCAAACTCTACTGTGCCGGGCGGAAAGGGTTCGACTTTTTTGCCCGTCGCCACACACCCGTTGCAGAGAAGTTCACCGGTTTCTACGACACACTCGACTTTGCCGACGCCAAGGGGATTGCCGCGACACTTGTGGAGGGGTTTGTGGAAAAGAAATTCGACCGTGTTGAGGTGGTCTACAACGAATTCAAATCGGTCGCCCGTCAGGAAACCGTTGTGGAGCAGTTTTTGCCCGTTCTGCGAGAGGCGGGGGAGAACAGCTCGAGCACGGGATCTCCGGAGGTGCCACCTGACTACATCTACGAGCCTTCAAGGGGGGAAATCCTCGGCTCGCTCGTTCCGAGACATCTCAACTTTCAGATCTGGCGTATTCTCCTGGAGTCCAATGCGGCGGAACAGGGGGCTCGCATGACAGCAATGGATAACGCGACGGAGAATGCGAACGACCTCATCGACTCTCTCCAGCTCCAATACAACAAGGCCCGGCAGGCGGGAATAACCAAGGAACTGCTCGAGGTGGTAAGCGGGGTGGAAGCGCTGTCCCAGGCCTGAAGTCTGAAGGAAAAAAGTTGAAGCACCGCTGCGGTTGGAGGCGGTGCTTTGTTTTTCTCCGGTTGAAAAGGAGTGTGGTTCTGCGTATATTTGATGTCCACGCGAAGTTACGGTATTATGACCATCTGGGTGGTTTTGGACCATGTTTGATGACCTGAGCCGAAAACTCGACGGTGTTCTGAAGAAGCTTCGCGGTCAGGGCAGAGTTTCTCCAGAAAACGTTGCGGAGACCCTTCGCGAGATCCGGCGCGTCCTGCTCGATGCGGATGTGAACTACAGAGTGGCACGGAGCTTCATCGACAAGGTCATGGAGCGGGCTGCCGGAGAGGAGGTGATGCAGAGCATCACCCCTGGACAGCTCATTGTCAAGATCATCCACGAAGAACTCGTTGAGTTGCTCGGCACGGCGCACGAAGATATCCACTTTTCCGACCTTCCGCCGACCGTCATTCTGGTGGCCGGACTGCAGGGTTCGGGGAAGACGACCTTCTGTGCCAAGCTGGCATTGTACCTGAGCGGTCAGGGCCGTCACCCACTGCTTGCCGCTGCGGATGTCCACAGACCGGCAGCGGTGGACCAGCTGGTCGCGCTGGGGGCCTCCCTGCGTGTGCCGGTCTACAGCGAGGCCGGGAACGATGCCGTTATCGTTGCCGAACACGCGCTTGCTCACGCACGGAAGAACGCACGAGACACCCTCATTGTCGATACCGCCGGCAGGCTCCATGTCGATGAGGAAATGATGCAGGAGGTCGAGGCGATCAAACGTGCGACGTCACCGCATGAAATCCTGTTTGTCGTGGATGCGATGACGGGACAGGACGCCGTGAACACCGCAAAGGTGTTTCATGACAGGCTGCAGTTCCACGGGGCAGTTCTGACAAAGATGGACGGCGATTCGCGGGGTGGGGCGGCACTCTCGTTGCGCGCCACGGTGGGTGCACCGATCAAGTTCATTGGCGTGGGTGAAAAGCCGGATGCGCTGGAGCGTTTCCATCCTGAACGGATGGCTTCCCGGATTCTGGGGATGGGTGACGTTGTTACGCTTGTTGAGAAGGCGCAGGAGCGATTTGACGAGGAAAAGGCGGTCCGCTTAGAACAGAAGCTGAGACGGGCAACGTTTACCCTCGAAGATTTTCTGGAGCAGATCCAGGAAATGAGAAACATGGGCCCGCTGGATCAACTGATTGGCATGATTCCCGGGATGCACAAGCTTCCGGAAGGCGCAAGCGTCGACGAGCGTGGGCTGACGCGCATCGAGGCCATCATCCGGTCCATGACGCGGGAGGAGAGACACAGACCCCACATCATCAACGGAAGCAGACGGAAGCGGATTGCGCAGGGGAGCGGGACGAGTGTCCAGGACGTGAATAAGCTTATGAAGCAGTACGACCAAATGCAGAAGATGATGAGAGCTGTCACAAAGAGAGGTAAATCCGAACGGAAATTCCAGGGCATGCAATTGCCCACGGGTTTCTGAGAAGCACGGATTGAGTATCAGACACTATCGAGGAGGAACGCTCCATTGGCTGTACGTTTGCGACTACGCCGGATCGGGAAAAAAAAGAAACCGGCATATCAAATTGTTGCTGCTGATTCCCGAAAGGCACGTGACGGAAGATTCCTGGAGATTGTCGGGCGGTATGACCCGCAGCATGCCCCGGTGCTTATTGAGACCAAGGACAGGCGTGTTTTGCACTGGTTGAAGAACGGGGCTCATCCGACCGACACTGTACGGAGTCTGTTTCAGACAACCGGGTTGTGGTACAGGTGGACGCTGACCCGAAACGGGTTGAATGAGGCCCGCGTGGCTACGGAAATGGAGAAGTGGGAAATGGCGCAGCCCCTCAAGCGTCAGCGAAGGGAAGTGCGCAAGGCCAAGCGTGCAGATGCACGCCGCAAGGCAAAGAAGGGACCGGAGCCGACACCCGCCCAGGAGGGTGAGAGTCCGCCTGCAGCTGAGCAATCCTGACGCGACCGCTCTCACTGGGCGGTCACTGCCAGGATGTTCGTAGGCCGCTACAACCCTGCGAACCACCGACGATGTAAGATACTCGTCGCCGGTGTCGCTGCCAGTATACAGGATGACCAGCTCAACGGAGATTCGCTATGAGAGAGTTCCTGGAATTCATCGTGAAACATCTCGTGGATCAGCCGGATCAAGTGGCCCTGGAGCAGGAAGATCAGGAAAACAAGGTGACCTTCAAGTTGAAGGTTGGGCAGGGGGAAGTCGGAAAAGTGATAGGCAAGAACGGCCGAACGGCACAGGCAATGCGGGTATTACTGGCAGCTGTTGCAGCACGTGAGGGAAAGCGGGCTGTTCTTGAGATCCTTGATTGATGGCGCACGAAGATGATCTTCTGGCGGTGGGGAGAATCGTCAAGGCGTTCGGGATTCGGGGTGAAATCGTTGTGCAACCGATGACGGACAGCCTGGAACGATTCAGGCAACTCGAAAGCGTGCTGATGGGCAAAGATCCAGGATCGGTGCGAGTGTTGGAAATCGAGGAGGTAGCTGTTTCGCATCGCGGGGTGAGGTTGCGCATCGCGGGGATCACCGATCGGACCGGGGCGGAGCACGTGGTGGGGAACTTCCTTTTTGTGGACAGAGAGCACCGTGTCCGCATACCGCGGGGACGGTTTTTTGTCCATGAGCTTATCGGTATGACGGTCCTGGATGAGGAAGGTCAGAGCCGGGGGGTTGTGAGAGACGTGCTAAAGCTGCCCGCGCATGATGTGTACGTGGTCGAGCACGAAAACGGCGAGTTTATGATCCCCGCAGTGAAGGAATTCATCCGGGAGATCAGCATTGAACAACGGGTACTGAAGGTGAACTTGATTGACGGGTTAACGGGGGACTGATGCGGATCGATGTTGTGACCGGGTTTCCGAAGATCCTCGCTAGCCCCTTACGGGAGAGTATGATCAGGAGAGCGCAGGAGGAGGGCATGGTGGAGATTGTCGTCCACGACCTGCGGGACTACAGCACGGACAGGCACAAAACCATCGATGACACGCCATACGGCGGGGGAGCGGGGATGGTGCTGAAGCCTGAACCGGTGTTTGCCTGCCTTGATCGTCTGGGAGAGAAGAGAACGTACGGCGAGGTGGTGTACCTGAGTGCAGACGGCGAGCGCCTGACGCAGCGCGTGTCAAACGAACTCTCGTTGAAAAAAAACCTTCTCCTGCTCTGCGGTCACTATAAAGGCGTTGATGAACGCATCCGTGAAGCGCTTGTGACCCGAGAGGTTTCCATCGGGGACTACGTCCTGACGGGTGGCGAGCTGGCGGCTCTGGTTCTCCTCGACAGCATTGTTCGGCTTCTCCCTGGCGTCCTGCACAACGGGGAATCACTGCTGGATGACTCCTTCCAGGATGGGCTGCTTGGCGCTCCCTGCTACACGCGTCCAGCCGACTTCAGAGGTATGAGGGTTCCGGAGGTTCTCCTGTCCGGTAACCATAAAGAGATTATGGAATGGCGTCAGCGCCAACAACAGGAGCGGACCGCGCGGCGCCGGAAGGATATGCTAGAACATCATTAGAGAATGTCAACGGAGCGGAGGCAAACAATGGACAAAATCAAACTTGTAGAGGCCACTCAACTCAAGACGGGCATCCCGGCCTTCGGTCCCGGGGATACGGTAAATGTCCACTTCCGCGTGATCGAGGGGGACAAAGAGCGCATTCAGCAGTTCCAAGGAATTGTTCTCGGTCGGCGTGGTTCGGGGACAAATGCGACGTTTACCGTGCGAAAGATATCGGATGGCATCGGGGTGGAACGTATCTTTCCTCTTCACTCGCCCAGGATAGCCAAGATCGAGAAGGTGAGACACGGATCCGTTCGACGCGCCAAACTCTACTACCTCAGAGGCCTCGCAAGCAAGGCCATACGCCAGAAGACAAGTGCCTAGCACCGGCTGCTCTTCCCCCGGCGGGTCCTCTCGGGGGTTGCTTGCATGTGCAGTTGATAGGCCATCGGATGCAAAGAAGGGTATTGCTGCCCGCAGCGGCCGACCCTGACTGGCCTGGAGATACACTGAGTTGACAGAGCGCAAGAAGACGTTCGGCATCCCCCCTCACTACTACTGTAGACCTCTTGTAGAGGCTCTTGCGAAGGAAAGCTCCTGCGAACTGCGTGTATCGGCTCCTGCCGTTCTTGCAATGCACCTCCGCGATCGTCTGCTGCACACTGCCTTCCTTACCCCTCTGGATTACGCCCGTAACGCCTCAGAGTACCGTATCATCCCGGGTGCCGCCGTGACGTCACGTTCTCCTTCGGGACCCATTTCGCTTCACTTTCAGGGCGGCGGACAAGAACTTTCAACGCTGGCCGTTGATCCTTCGTCCAGCGCGGAAATCATCCTTGCCAGAATCATTCTCGCGGAAGAGTTTGACAGCTTTCCGGCGCTCGTTCCGGTCCGCGGGTCGGTCGAGGATATGCTGAAGCGGGCTGACGTTGCTCTTCTCGTGGGGCATCCATCCCGGCGTGAACATGATGTGCGCAGGGACACGCTTGACCTCGTCGAGGCATGGATGGAGCTCACTAACCTACCCTACGTATATGGTTTCTGGTGTGCTCGAGAGCGGTCCCTTTCGGATGCCGAGGTCATCAGGCTACAACAGGTGCACACGCAAATCCATGAGGCAAGGCAGGAAGCGCCTCCGGAAATGGACGGATCTCGAGTTGAGTTGTTCGACTACCGGTCCCCCAAACAGGCGGAGGACGCCGTTCGGGAGTATCTCCACTACGCGTTTTACCATGGCATCCTACCCGATGTCCCGGACATCGCCTACTTGTCCGTCGGTGCTTCGAACGGTACCGGCGAGAAGGAACCCGATGCGCACTGATTGAATCTTACGCAAAAGATAGGTAGATTTTTTTACACCAAGCAACACTCCTATGCTGAAGTCGCTTTCCATAAAGAACTATGCCCTGATTGACAGTCTGGACGCGGAATTCGGTAACGGTCTCGTGATTATCACAGGGGAAACGGGTGCGGGCAAGTCCATCATTGTCGACGCCCTCGGGCTGATCCTGGGAGCGCGCACAAGTTCAGAGGTGGTACGCTCGGGGACGGACAGAGCGATCGTAGAGGGAGTGTTCTCCCTCTCAGGGAGTAGTACGGTGAGGAAGTTGCTTGCTGTCCGTGATGTTGACTGTGGGGAGGAGTTGATCGTGCGGCGGGAAGTATCGGCAAAAGGGCAGAGCAGGGCGTTCGTAGACGACTCCCCTATCACACTTGCATTGTTAAAGCAGGTCGGTGAGCTTCTGGTCGATCTCCACGGACAGCATGAACATCAATCGTTGTTGCGTCCGGAGACCCATATCAGAATGCTCGACGAAGTGGGGGGTCTCGAGGCGATGGTCAAGGAATTCCGGGAGGCACTGAACCGAATGGGGCAGGTCTCCGCTGAACTGAATGAATTGCGCCTCCGGGAGGAACAGCTGAGGGAGAAGAGAGAGTTCTACGCTTTCCAACTTCAGGAAATCGATGCGGTGAGTCCCCGGGCGGGTGAGGAGAAGGAGCTGGAATCCGAGCTTCGAGTTCTGGAGAATGCCGAACGGCTGTTTAGCGCCACGGCAGCGCTCTATGAACTTCTCTATGAGGGAGATCGATCGGTTCGGGATCAGCTGGTCATTGTGCGAAACCAGTTTCAAGACCTGGCAGATATTGATACACGCTTCAACGATGCGGCGCTGGAATGCGGGTCGGCCGACGCAATCGTCTCGGAGCTCGCGAGGTTCATCCAGAGATACAACGCGGGCGTAGAGTTCAATCCCCAGAAGCTCGAGCAGTTACGCGAGCGGCTGGGACAACTGTCCCTCTTGAAGAAGAAGTACGGCGGAACCGTTGACCTGGTTTTGAAACGGCGGAACCAGATTGCCGAAGAGCTTTCCCTTGCTGACAATTTCGGGGTCGTACTGGATCGACTCGGGAAGGATCTGGAGACGGTTCGGAAGGAGTGCGCAACGCTGGCACGGCGGCTGTCCACGAAGCGGCATGAGGTAGCACGAAGGGTTGACGGCTCTGTTGTCGAGGAACTCAAAAAGGTCGGGATCCGGGAAGGTAGGTTCTCGACGCGCATCAGCCAGACGGAGTTGCCGGCGTCCGGTGGAAATGACGGGTTTGCCGGCCTTTACGTTATCGCTGGCCGAAAGAGGCTCGCGTTGAACGAGAGGGGCTACGATACGGTTGAGTTTCATATTTCCACGAATCGCGGGGAAGAGGAGAAGCCGCTTGTCAGGGTCGCATCGGGCGGGGAGGTTTCGCGGGTCATGCTCGCACTGAAAACCATACTGGCAAAATCCGACACGTTGCCCGTTCTCGTTTTCGACGAGATCGATGTCGGCGTGAGTGGCCGGATAGCTCAGGCGGTTGGCTTGAGTCTGAAGTCTCTCTCTCAATACCATCAGGTCGTTGCGATCACGCATCTACCTCAGATCGCAGGACTTGCCGATACACACTACAGGGTCTTCAAGAAGGAGAGTAAAGGTCGAACGGCCACATTACTCAAGAAGCTCTCGCTCACCGAACAGGTGGAAGAGGTGGCAAAACTCATGAGTGGTTCGCAGGTGACGGAAGCGGGTCTGGCTGGTGCCCGGGAGCTCATGGGCCTGCACTAGAAGCAACGCCAAGGAACCAACGGTACAGGTATGGGATTGCACGTCTATAACACGCTGACCCGGAAGAAGGAAGAGTTTGTACCGCTTCGCCCGGGTGTCGTAGGAATGTATGTCTGCGGGCCAACAGTCTATGAGCATTCACACCTCGGCCACGCCAAAAGCTACTTATCGTTCGACGTTGTCGTGCGATATCTCCGTTTTCTCGGGTACAGGGTTCTCTATGTCCAGAACATCACGGATGTGGGTCATCTCAGTGACGATGCCGACATGGGTGAAGACAGGATAGAGAGGCGGTCTAAGGTGGACCGGGTACATCCCATGCAACTCGTCGAAACCTACACGCGCAGCTACTTCGAGGATATGGATGCACTCGGGGTGCTGCGACCGGACATCTCGCCACGCGCGTCCGGACATATCGTGGAGCAGATAGAGCTTGCGCAGACCCTCCTGGAGAAGGGTCATGCGTACGAGGCGAACGGGTCGGTCTACTTTGATGTCTCCACGTTTGACCGGTACGGGTGTCTCTCGGGGAGGACGGTTGACGAAATGGAGGCGGGCGTTCGGATTGAGGTGAAAACCGAGAAACACCATCCCGCTGACTTTGCGCTCTGGAAGGCAGCAGAACCGGGACATATTTTGCGCTGGCCCAGCCCCTGGGGGGAGGGATACCCGGGGTGGCATCTGGAATGCTCGTCAATGTCGATGAAGTACATCGGACAGAGCATTGATATCCATGGAGGTGGCCTTGAGAACCAGTTTCCCCATCACGAGTGTGAGATTGCGCAGAGTGAATGCGCGACGGGAAGTCCGTTTGTGAAGTACTGGCTTCACAACAACATGGTGACCGTGGATGGTCGGAAGATGGGGAAATCACTGAACAACTACATTACGCTCAAGGACGCCTTTGCCAGGTGGTCTCCCCAGGTTGTTCGGTTTTTTATCCTGCAAAGCCACTACAGAAGCACGCTGGACTTCAGCGAGAGCGCAGTCCTCGCTGCGGCGAAAGGGTTCGAGAAGCTGCAGACGGCCTATCACCGGATTGGTGATGCGCTCAAGGCTCTTCACGGAAAGGACCAAAATGCAGCCGAGCTAAGCCTCGATCGCTTCAGACAGGCTTTCAATGAGGCTATGGACGATGACTTCAACACGCCGCGTGCCATCGCGGTGCTCTTCGATCTCACCCGGGAAATCAATCAGGTTCTGGATCGGGGTGAAGCCGTGTCGTCTGGTGCCCTGGCGGAGGTGAAGGCTCTGGTGGATCAGCTGTCGGGGGATGTCCTGGGACTCGACCTGGGCGTCGTCGTCGTCGGTGGGGATGCCCTGGAAATGGATTTGATGGACCTCCTGATAACGCTCCGGCAGGAGATCCGCGCGCAAAAGCTCTGGGCGCTGTCTGACAGCATTCGTGATCGCCTTGGTGCGCTTGGTGTGTCACTCGAGGACACGCGTGAGGGAACTACCTGGAAGAAGGGGATGCTCCGGTCGCCGGGCTCATCGCCGCCGTCGAACCCGCCGGGCCCTACAAGCGATCGGCAGTCCCTGAAGCCGGAGTTACCAAAAAACGTCCGCAAAGTGTTCGGGGAGGATGGAGAGGATTAGAATCTGCGTGCTGTCCCTGCTCCTTGTGCAGGGGCTCCAGCCATGTTACCCTCAGGGTTCTGCAGGCTCCTCTGGTGATGTCGAACCCAGGTTCCTCGTTGACGCCCCTATTGCCGGTATGATCCGTGGGGGCGCCATCGCGTTTGACGCCGATTTCTACCAGCAGGGGGGGGTTCTTCTGGGAATCTCCGTGGGCGTGTTCGATCGTCTCGCCCTCGGGATATCGTACGGGGGGTCGAACCTCATAGGGTCCGGGGAACCCATCATGAACCCGGTTCCGGGGGTGCAAGTCCGGCTGAGGGTGGTGGAGGAGAGTCTCCTTTTGCCCGCGTTGGCTCTGGGTTTTGACTCTCAGGGGAGGGATGGATACATCAGGGATCTGGATCGGTATGTGATCAAGTCTCCCGGTCTGTATGGGGTCCTCAGCAAGAACTACGGTGTGTGGGGATTCCTGAGTATTCACGGAGGTGTGAACTACACGTTTGAACGGACGGACGAAGACAGAGATATTAACTTCTACTGCGGCATCGAGAAGACGATTGGTCCGACGGTCTCTGTCGTGCTGGAATACAACCTGGCGGCGAATGATAACGAGGAGCAGGCGGTGGGACAGGGAAGCGGATACCTGAACGCGGCCCTGAGGTGGTCCTTTGCAGAGGGGCTGACATTGAGCGTGAACTTGAAAGACCTCACGCGAAATTCAACAGCCGTGGATGGTGTAAATCGCTCCGTGAGACTCGAGTATGTGACGACTCTCTGAGTGTTGTCAAATGTGAACGGTTTGGGAGACACTGTCCATTTATTTGCACAAGAGGGCTCCCGGGTTGATACTCTGTCGGAGGAGCGCCCCCACCAACCCGCGAAAACCGCCACCTAGAGCCCGTTCTTGATGTTCGCCTGAAGCCCTGCTCTGGCATTGATATTGCGATTTCTGTTGTTGCACGGAGAAGCAATTCAATTGGAGGACAGGATCATGGGTCGATATGGTACAATGTTTGTCGGTCCGATAGTTTTTGCAGTAACGGTATCCGGTTGCTACACGCAGTTTGGTGCGACAAGAGAAGAGGCCTATGCGGAGGAGCCGGAGTATGAACTGTATGAAGATGCCGCCGCGTACGCGGAGGAGTACACCGAAGAAGGATATGAGGAAGCCCGAGAGCGCTTCTACTTCAACTACTACTATCCGACGTTCTCTGTAGGCTTCAGCATCGGTGGTCCGTGGTACGGGGGACGGCACTATGCCTACTATGATCCGTACTGGTGGGGCCCGGGCTGGTTCTATTCGGCCTTCTGGAGTCCGTGGTGTTGGTACCCGGCCTACTACTACTATCCCGTTTCCTATGGCTACTACGGCTATCCATATGCGTGGCACTATTCCTCCTATCCGGTTCACTCTCCCGGCGTGGCAGATGTCTACACGAGGACGAGAGGATTCGGCAACACGCGTACGGCCGGTGGTAACCGCGACGTCGGAGGCACGTTTCGAGACGGCCGGCGGGACCCCAATATTGTTTTTGCGGGCGGTGCATACCGTTCTCCGAAGGCAAATCCCGCTGCGGTCGACAGGCCGTCGCAACAGAGCACCGGAAGAACGGGTCAGAACAGACAGCCTGTAGCCGGTGACAGGAATGCCGGGTTGGACCGAGAGGTAACAGCACCGGGTCGCCTGCGGCCGGCATCGCTCAGAAAATCCGGGTCGGTCGAGCCTGTACGGGTGAAGATCCGGAAGAGTGGAACGCCATCTGGCTCGTCACGCGTGAAGAGCAAATCTGGAAACTCCGGCAGCCGTCGGACCTACAAACCCTCGTCCCCCCGATCGAGCAAACCCCGTGCAAGCTATGGAGGCAGCCAGGGGAGTGTCCGTTCGAGCCCGAGCGGCGGTTCACGGTCTGGAAGTGCTCCCCGAAGCGCCCCTCGGTCAAGCGGCGGCTCACGAGGACGGAGCCGACGATAATCGTGGCTACATGTGAAGCACGAGGGGTGTGATGATGAGAAGATCCATTGGAGCAGTCCTGGCGGTATGTCTGGTGACCGTATTCGGTCGTGCGCAGTTTCCTGAAGATGCGCTTCGCCTTGCGGCTCCCGGGCTGGGCGTCGGAGCGCGGGCGCTTGGTATGGGCAATGCGTACACGGGCATCGCGGACGATTACACGGCAATATTCTGGAACCCCGCAGGTCTGGGGCAGGCTGAATTCGGAGAGCTCTCTGTCGGGATGTCCTATCAGAGTATAAGCGATTCCAGCGCGTTTTTTGGCGCGGGATCGCCCTACACCACAGGATCGACGAGCCTCAACAATCTTGGGCTTGTCTACCCTACATCTGTTTCGCGGGGCAGCTTCGTTATCGGGTTTGGCTATCATCGGCAGAACAACTTCACATCGGGGGTTTCTTTCAGCGGATTCAACCCGCTCAGCAGCTATATCCAGAGCTGGGCGCCCCACAATGAGCCGGCCTCGTCCGATCTCTCCGGAAACCTCGCTTACCAACTCTACCTCGCGGACGTCGACACAATAACCGGACGGTTTATCAGTCCGATCAGGAACGGCACGACACAGGGCGCGACGGTCCTCGAAGGAGGGGGGCTGAACAACTGGTCATTCGGCGGATCGGTTGAGACGGCAAAGAATGTGTTTGTCGGGGGTACGGTGACGTACGTTTCCGGTTCGTACACGTATGACCGGGTGTACACCGAAGAAGACCGGAACAACATTTACGAAGAATTCCCGTTTGATTTCGACAAACTCACCATCGAGGAAAACATCAAATCGGACATTACCGGCTGGCGTGGCAAATTCGGCCTGCTGTTCCGTATCCCGAATTTCTTCCGTCTCGGTCTGGCCGTTCAGACTCCCACCGGGTACACGGTGCGGGAAGATTTCAGCATAGCTGGTCGGGCCCGCTTTGACAATGGAGATGTCCAGCCCACGGGTGAACCGTTCACCATCCTGGGGAGGGGCCAGTACGGCGTCTCGACCCCGTGGGTCTGGAGCGCCGGCGCCTCGCTCCAGCTCCCAATTGTTCGGATTGCGGCGGACGTGGATTTCACGGACTGGACCACGCTCGAGTTCGTAAACGCGGAACCGAAGGTTATGGCGCTGAACAGAGATATGAGGGAACTCTTCCGACCCGCGCTCAATCTCCGGCTGGGGGGAGAGGTCAATCTGTGGGGGCTTCATCTTCGTGCAGGCGGGATCTATAATATGTCTCCCTATGCCGACGACCCGATGAACTATGATCAGAAGTATCTTACCGCGGGTGTCGGGCTCGAGGTGGGTGACTCCATGATGTTGGACGCCGCCTACGCGCACGGCTGGTGGGACACATACCGGATAAATGATCTGGAACAGTCCAGGACAGATGAAAGCATTGTTACCAACAACGTGCTGGTGAGCGTTCTGTTTCGTTTCTGAGGTCCGGTTGCAAGAGTTGGGCCTACTGGATATATTGAGGTTCGTCGCAGTGACGAACCTCTTTTTTTGCATCACACAAGTTGCATCGCGGGAAGATCACCGTGCGAGGAAGAACAAAGCTCATCATCGGGGTTTCGAGTCTCCTGCTGGTCTCAGCCGCCATCGCCTTCTTCTTTCTTCTGTATCAGGTTCGCAAGTCCTTTCCCCTGGAAGAAGGCTCCCTCACGCTAAGCGGGCTCTCCGGCCCAGTGGAAGTCTTCCGGGATGAGTTCGGAGTTCCTTACCTTGTTGCGCGCAATGATCACGACCTTTACATGGCGCAGGGCTTTGTGCATGCTCAGGACCGGTTGTGGCAGATGGATATCGCACGGCGGGCGGGACAGGGGCGTCTTGCGGAGATCCTCGGGCAGGAGGCGCTCCAGTTTGACCGGATGTTCCGCACGCTTGGGCTGGAGCGACTGTCGGAGGACATTATCGCTTCGCTCGGCCCTGGGTCCCGCGAACAGCTGGAGTGGTACGCTGATGGTGTCAACGCATATCTGGAACTACATCAGGGGAGATTTCCGCTTGAGTTTGACCTCCTGGGCTACGACCCCGATCCATGGCTTCCCACCCACACCGTTCTTCTCTCCCGGCTCCTGGCGTGGCAGTTGAACCTTTCCTGGTGGACCGATCTCACGCTGGGCGAGATCGCGGAGCGGGTTGGCCTGCAGCGGGCACTGGATGTGTTTCCGTCATATCCAACGGGGATCACACCGACGGTGGCGTTGGCTTCGTGGCAACGCGCAGTTTTGCTGGGAGCGGGATACCGCGAGACTGCGCAGGCATACTGTGCGGCGTTCGGCCGGGCAACGTTTCTGGGGGGGAGCAATGCGTGGGTTGTTGCGCCGTCCCGGTCGGTCACGGGAGGAGCACTTCTTGCGAACGATACACACCTTCCTCTCTTCTTGCCGTCAATGTGGTACGAACTGCAGTTGCGTACTCAGGACCGGATGGTACGTGGAATGTCCCTCCCCGGCATGCCGGGTGTTGTAGCGGGGAGAAACGATTCTATTGCGTGGGGTGTGACTAATCTCATGGCTGACGAGGCCGATTTTTACGTGGAGCGACTTGATACGAGCGGACAGAAGTACAGGTTTGAAGGAAAATGGGTGCCGCTGGAAATGCGTACCGAGGAGATCGACGTCCGGGGTGACACATCTATCTCTGTTACGGTTCGTGCGACGCGACACGGCCCCATCATCTCGGATGTGGGTCCGGTGCTCAGGAAATCCCGATATCCGTACGCTGTCAGTGTGCGATGGGTGGGGTTTGACACGGATGATCAGTTTGCCGCCTTCAGGGCGATCAACCAGGCCCGGAACTGGGAAGAGTTCAGCGAAGGAGTGCGGCAGTTTACCGTTCCCGCCCAGAATTTCGTCTACTGCGACGTGCGTGGCAATATTGGGTACCGGAGTGGCGTTCGCATCCCCCTTCGCGGGAGACAGAGTTCGCTTCTCCCCCTCCCGGGGTGGGAGGCGGACGCGGACTGGAAAGGCTATGTTCCGTTCGAAGAACAGCCTTTCCTGTACAATCCACCCCAGGGATACATTGCATCAGCGAACAACAAGGTCGTTGATGATACATATCCGTACCACATCTCCGATCTTTGGGAGCCCCCCTCGCGGATTCTCCGACTGCGAGAAATACTGGGGAAGGAAGGTGAAATGTTCTCGGTGACTGATTGCGAGCGATTGCAGAACGACACGTTTTCCTTCCACGCAATGGAGATTGCTCCCTTTCTCTTCCACGCTCTTCGCGATACCGCACTGGATCTTCCCGAGGCGGATCAGGTGGCCGAGTACCTGCGAAACTGGAACTTCCACTTTGCGCGGGACGACATTGCCACGACCATCTTCCAGCAGTTCTTTGTCCGGCTTCTGGAAAACATCTACAGGGACGAAATGGGCGATTCGCTCTATCACGACTATCTGGTTCTGGCGAATGTTCCGATCCGCGTGACCACGAGACTCCTCACCGAGGGGAGCTCGGCGTGGTTTGATGACGTGAAAACGGAGGCCGTCGAGACGCGAGATGATATCCTGTCGAGGAGTCTGCGAGAATCCGTCATCGCACTGCGGGAACGGCTGGGGAGGCAGATGAAAACATGGCGGTGGGGAGAGACCCACACGGTGACGTTGCAGCACCCTCTGGGGTTGGTGAAGCCGCTGGATACGATCTTCAATCTGGGTCCGTTTCCCTTTCCCGGGGGTGCGACCGCACTTGTCAGCGGTGAGTTCCGCTACAGTGATCCCTTTGCTGTAATCATTGGTCCTTCATATCGGCAAATTTTCGACATGTCGGCTGCGAGAGATACTCGAGTGATCCTTCCCTCCGGTCAATGCGGACAGGTGTACCACAGGCACTACGATGATCAAACCGGCCTCTGGCTCATGGGGGGATACCGAATTGGGCGTCTGGATGAGCGAAAGGAGACGTGGATGCGACTTCTTCTGGAACCCGCCCGATGACAGGGCAACTTAGCAACCGGCTGCTTGGAAAGCTGAGAGAGGCTCAATGGGTAACGGCTTTCACAGGCGCAGGCGTTTCGGCCGAAAGCGGTGTACCGACGTTCAGGGGGGCCGAGGGTATCTGGGCGCGCTTTAAGCCCGAGGAGCTTGCGAACATGGATACCTTTATGCGCAACCCGGAGCTGGTGTGGGAATGGTATGCACATCGAAAGAGGATCATAGCGGAAGTTCAGCCGAACCCCGGTCACGTGGCGCTCGTGCGCCTGGAGCGGCTCTTTACCGGGTTTGCCGTAATAACTCAGAATATTGACAATCTTCACCGGCGTGCCGGGAGCGAGGCGGTCTACGAACTGCACGGCAACATCGAAAAGAACTACTGTATCAGTTGCGGAAAACGGTATTCGAACGCAGAGGTCCTGGCGGAGAAGGGGATCCCCCGGTGCACGGAGTGCGGAAAACCGGTTCGCCCTGATGTTGTCTGGTTTGGTGAACAACTACCCGCGGAGGAGTGGGAACAGTCTGTCCGGGCTGCCCAGTCGGCCGATGTCTTTCTTTCTATCGGGACATCCGGTGTTGTCTATCCGGCGGCTTCACTTCCTCAGATTTCCAGGCGAAGCGGGGCATATCTCGTGGAGATCAACCCCGACCCCACTCCGCTGACCGACATGGCCGATGAGTTTCTTCAGGGGCCGTCCGGGACAATTCTCCCCCTCCTCGTGGAAGCAATTGAGGAGGCGCGGGGCGAGCAAAGATGATCTTTCTGCCGCATAGCGGGCAGCCGGAGATGGTGGGGGGAGGAGATGAGCACGGAGAGATCGTAGAGACGGTTACGGCGCGTCAGTTCTCCTCTGCTGAACCACGGTCCTCCTCGATCTCGAACACACGGTCGAGCATCGAGATTTTCAGGAGGCTCAACACCTTCTTGCGCACGTTTACGAGTCTGACCGACCCCCCATGCTCCTTCATCTTCCTGTCTGCTATCAGCAGAGCGCTGAGTCCGCTGCTGTCGCAAAACTCCACATCCGCAAGGTCAATTACCAGCGTCTCCACTTTGGGTTTGCACAGCAGCAGGAACTCGCCCTTGAGCTCAGGCGCTATAGACGAGTCGAGCTTCCGCTCTTTCAGCTTGAGGATCGTCGATGCGCCGTTCCGTTGCACGTCGAACTTCATACCTGCACCTCTTAGAACATCTGCAAGCAGTTGGCAAGACGCTCGTAAATTTCCTGTCTGTTGAGGCCCGGATTGAGCTGGATTGCGAAGTTGTAAAACGTATCTGCCCGGTGCCTGATAAACCCCACACGAACTCGCGCCTTGCTCTCCCTACAAATATAGCCCGAGGGCAACACTAAGTCAAGGTTCAGGTCAATTGCAATGTCGAACGCGCGCTTCGTCAATTGGTCGAGGAAGGATTTCCGTGGGAGAAAGAAGAAACTGATGTCCTCCTGCACCAACCGGATCACGGTGCTTCGGGGAAGAAGGGATGGGAGGGAGAGATCGTGCTCTCGTGTGACGAGGGTGAGGTTCTCTTCGGGAAACTTTCTTCTCAGAAGTTCGATGATTGCGGTTGTGGGGAGCAGAACCTGTTCGCGCAGCGGCATGATGATCAGGGCGGACCGGGCAGACGAGACGGAAGATGTAAAGGAAATGACTGAATCCGGCGCTTTTCGAAGGCGAAGCTGTGCGATGGTGATGCCGATTGCAGAGCGAAGGTTTTCCAGCATGGGGAGAGTCACCGTATCATATTCAGGAGTTCATCTTCTGTGATGATGGGGATGCCGAGTGCGCGGGCCCTGTCGCGCTTCGAACCCGGCGCCTCACCGACGACGACGTAGTTGACGCGCTTGCTCACGCTGGAGGTGACGGAACCGCCATGTTCCTCGATGATTTGCCTGGCTTCTTCGCGGGTCGAGGATGTGAGCGTCCCCGTGAGCACAAAGGTCTTCCCCGTGAGCGTCCCCTGCGCGGTGCTGCCCGTGGTGGACAGTGTGAGTCCCGCCTTTTCGAGGTCCTTGAGGATTTGCCGATTGTGTTTCTCGGCGAAGAATGCAGAGATACTCTCAGCAATTCGGGGACCAACGGATGGAGTGGCCTGCAGTTCATCTGACGGACTGCTCATCAGGATGTCCATCGACCGAAACCGCTCGGCGAGGACCCGGGCCACACCGGCGCCAACGTGCCGGATGCCGAGGGCGAACAGAACTCGGTGAAACGGCTGTCGTTTGCTTGCGGCAATTGCTTCGAGAAGATTCTGCGCACTCTTTTCCCCCCACCGGTCGAGATTGACGAGGGTCTCGCGATGCGCATGTAGCTTGTAAAAGTCGGCGCAGTGTCGGACCAGACCGAGGTGTACCAGCTGGTCAACTGCAGCCTCTCCCAGCCCTTCGATGTCCATCGCGCCTCGATGAGCGAAGTGCTCTACACGGCCTTTTACCTGTGCCGGGCACTCTGCATTGTCGCAATAGAAATTCGCTTCCCCGTCGGGACGGCGGATGTCGGACCGGCACACCGGACACGTCCGTGGCATCATGAATCGACGGGTGCCCCGGGGCCGTTTCGCTGCGACGACACCGGTGATTTTCGGTATCACATCACCGCCTTTCTCCACGATCACCGTGTCGCCACGTCGAAGATCGAGCTCGTTGATGTAATCGACGTTGTGGAGCGTTGCTCGTGCAACGGTGGTTCCGCCAAGGAAAACGGGTTCGAGCTCGGCGACCGGCGTGATGGTGCCCTGTCGGCCCACCTGGAGCACAACTGTCTTAAGGATCGTTTCCGCTTTCCGGGAGGCAAACTTGAAGGCCATTGCCCATCGGGGGCTCTTGGCGATGGTTCCGAGCCGGTCCTGCTGCTGAAGCGAGTCGATTTTGACCACGATGCCGTCAATATCGTACGGAAGGGTCTCACGCTTTTCCTCCCAGCTTTTCCAGAAGTCTACCACCTCATCGACGATGCTGCAGAGGCGTACGTGAGGGCTGACTGGAACACCGAGATCCTTCAGTGTCTCGAAGTTCGCGAAGTGGCTTCCGGAGGGTGTGGCGGTGCCGACCAGGGCATAGGCTGAAAAACGGATTTGCCTGGCAGCTACTACCTTTGGATCCTGCAGCTTCAGGGTACCCGCCGTCGCATTGCGCGGGTTGACAAACGTCTTCTCGCCCCGTTCGGCCCGCCGTCGGTTCATGAGATCGAAGTCAGATCTGTACATGAATGCCTCACCCCGGACTTCGATGGATGCGCTCTCCGGTCCCGACTTGCGGAGGCGGAGCGGTATTGAGCGGACGGTTCTAAGGTTGTTTGTAATGTCATCGCCTTGAGTTCCGTCACCGCGGGTGGCACCGCGCCGGAGAATGCCCCGGCGATACTGAAGTGCAATGGCGATGCCATCGAATTTCAGTTCCACAACGTACACCGGGACCGCCGGTGCGAGCAGCGTACGGATACGCTTGTCGAATTCGCGGATCTCTTCTTCGGAATATGAATTGCTCAGGCTGAGCATGGGGCTAGAGTGAGCGACTGTCTGGAATTCCTTGGTGGGCTCTCCCCCGACCCTTTGTGTGGGAGAGTCAGCGGTCCTGAGTTCCGGGTGCGAGCGTTCGAGTTCGTCCAGTTCGCCGATGAGAGCGTCGTACTGCTCGTCCGGGATGGATGGCTCGGCCAACACATAGTACCGATAGTCATGTTCCTGCAGATCCCGACGGAGTTTCTCCGCTCGCCGGATCCTCTGTTGTGACAGCGGTGCCATCGTTGTGCTACTCTGTATCGAGCGTCTGGCGGGTGAATTCGACATTACGGATCACCGCTCCCGTTTCGCCCAGGATGCCGATCGTCTTGTCGTTGAGGTTGAACTCGACAGCACCGGCGTTTCCGAGGGTTACGAGAAACTTCTTGCGGGCCTTCCACGTTTTCCGTCTGTTGGGGGGAAAGATGTACTCCAGGGGCTTCTGGTCATCGATCAGCAGATGGAACCAGACAGAATCCGTGATGACGGCGGTGAGGGTTAGGCTGTCGGCGGGCGGGGTGGGTGTCGCGGGTTGCATCGCCTCCTGATTGGCGACGGACGCTCCAACGCGCTCCTCCGCCTCCTCTACCATGCTCTGGAAAGGGATTTCCTGTGTGGCAATCTCAGGCGAACCATCCTGCAGGGCGAGCGCCACGATAATGACGGTGAAGACCGCTATTGCGACGGTCACCAGCCAGGCCGGTCTTCTGCCAAACAGGGTTTTCCGCATATCGGTCAGGGACATTCGGGACCCGTGCGTCTCCGGGATCCGTGCGTTCCGTTGATCTCTCACCTGAGGTGCTGGCTTGGTGGAGGCAACCCCGGCATCGTGCAGTTTCATAGCCCTTCTGGGGTCCATACCGACCGCAAGGGCATATTCACGGATGAACGCTCGTACGTACGCCGGCGGGAGGAAAGAGAGGTTGTCCTGTTCGATCGCTTCCAGAAACTGCACATTGATGAGCGTGAGATCAGACACCTGCTGGAGAGTGATCTTTCTTGCTTCTCGGGACTTCCGCAGTTCTTGTGCCAGGGAATCCATTGGCCTTACGCAGATGACTTGACCTGGACCGATGAATGTCGGTCCAGAACACTTCTCACCGTCAGAGCCAGTGTTTCCAGCTGGAACGGCTTCTGCATAAAGCCGCTCACATCGCTAGAAAATGTGGATGTTTCGACAACCGCCTTGCCATAACCGGTAACAATGATTATTCTGACACCGGAATTGATCCCACGCAGCTGTTCAAACGCGTCCTTTCCGCTCATGACCGGCATGTTGATGTCGAGCAAAATGAGGTCTATTGATGCCTGGCGAGTTTGGTAGAAGTCGACGCCGGCTTTTCCGTCGTGGACAGTGTAGACAGTGTACCCCAGGCTCGTCAGCATGTCGCGAGCGATCTCACAGACACTGAGTTCGTCCTCGATGATGAGAACGTGCTCCCGTCCGCGTGGGAGTCGCTGCGGACGTTGTGTTGCGGCAGTCTTCACGGTTGCCGAGACGCGGGGCAAGTAGATCGAAAAGGTCGTTCCGGTTCCCGGTGCGCTCTCCATGTTCACAAAGCCTCCGTGACTCTGCACAACGCCATAGACCACCGACAGTCCCAGACCGGTACCGTGGTCCTTTGTCGTGAAAAACGGCTCAAAGATCCTATTCTGAATCTCCCGGGTGATTCCGTGGCCCGTGTCCGTAACAGTGATCTG